>NZ_JBIBKS010000035.1:0-63167 GCF_042959345.1 Streptomyces sp. NPDC007905
CAACTTCGCCCGAGCACGGTTCACTTCATGTGCATCCACACCCCCAACATGCCCCCAAACAGGACCGCGAGACAGACCTAACGGAGCCCTACTAGCATCCGCTCATGACGACTACTGACCACACCGGCTCCGTGCTCGACGTCGAGATCGGGGCCCTCAAGGGCGGCTCCGCCGACCTGGCGGGTTACGCCGGCAAGACCGTGCTCATCGTGAACGTGGCCTCCAAGTGCGGCCTGACCCCCCAGTACTCGGGTCTCGAGCGGCTGCAGGAGCGGTACGCCGAGCAGGGCTTCACCGTCCTCGGGGTGCCCTGCAACCAGTTCCTGGGACAGGAGCCCGGCACCGCCGAGGAGATCGCCGAGTTCTGCTCGGCGACGTATGGCGTGACCTTCCCGCTGACCGAGAAGGTCGAGGTGAACGGGGAGGGCCGGCACGCCCTGTACGAGCGTCTGGTGGGCTTCGCCGACGCCGAGGGGCACAGCGGGGACATCCGCTGGAACTTCGAGAAGTTCCTGATCGGCCGGGACGGGCAGGTCGTCGCGCGCTTCTCGCCGCAGACCGAGCCGGAGTCCGCGGAGGTCGTCGCGGCGATCGAGGGGCAGCTGGCCTGACCGGTTGACCTTGCCCCAGGGGCAGGGGCGAGCGTGTGCGTCACCGGGCGGGAAGGACCGCCCGGTGACGGAGGATGACATCGCGGAGGGATCGCGGCCGGACGCCCAGGAACTCGGGGGAATGATCTGGGGTGGCTGCTGCGGGTTTGATGTGGCTGGTCGCGCAGTCCCCCGTGCCCCTTCAGGTCGCCCGACCTCACCCGCGAGGCCGGGCATGGCCGAGCCCCCTCGGCAAGGACGGCGACTGGTCGAGAGGGCTCTGGGCTGGTGCTTGTGCGGTTGTCGTCGAACGTGTCTACGGGGGAGGGTCAGGGATGGACCCCCTACGCCTTGACCGAGGCCACGAAGGCGTTCCACGCATCGGCGGGGAAGGCCAGGACGGGGCCCTCGTGGACCTTGGAGTCGCGAACGGCGAGTTCCGCGGTGGTGGGCGACTTGACCTCGACGCAGGCGCCGTTGCCCGCGGAATAAGAAGACTTCATCCACGTCTCCGAAGCGCCCTGAATCAGTGCCATGTCCACTCCTGTTGCGAGTTGCTGGTGGTGCGGTTCACGCCAACCTTGTCGTCTGATTGGCGTGATCGACGCTACCGGGCAACCGCCTCCGCCGGAGTAGCCGTTCACTCAAGCGGATGGCATATTCCAAGTGGGCCTTCCGCGTAAGCGCAACCACGGTGTACGATCCGGCACTTCTTGTGGCACAGGGCTCAATCGGCGTACGTTTTCGCCACATCCGAGATGTATTGCCGGGATTGCTCCACATTGAGGGACTGTGCCCGCAGATGCTCGTACATCACGGCGTACTTCTGCACGTCCTGCGCCTTCTCCAGGTACAGGTCGCTGGTGACGCCCTCTAGGTAGACCACGCTCGAGTCGGCCGCGTCGGTGAACTCCAGGATGGCGTACTGGCCGTTGAGCCCCGGGTGGGCGCCCACCTCGAAGGGCAGGATCTGCACGGTGACGTGCGGCAGCTGGGACATCTCGATCAGGTGCTCCAGCTGCTCGCGCATCACCAGCCGGCTCCCCACGACCCGGCGCAGCGCCGCCTCGTCCAGCACCACCCACAGCCGCAGGGGGTTGGCCTCGGCGGTGATACGTTCCTGTCGGCGCATACGCACCTGCACGCGCTTCTCGATCTCCGCCGTGGAGGTCTCCGGCAAGGCGCCCTGCACCAGGGCCTCCGCGTAGGCGCGGGTCTGCAGGAGACCCGTCACCAGCTGGGGTTCGTACACCCGCAGCGACTCCGCGTCGGTCTCCAGGCCGATGTACACGCTGTACGGGATGTCCCCGAACGTGTGCCACCAGCCCTGCTGCCGCGAGTCCCGGGCCATCTCCATCAGCGAGTCGACGATCCGCTGGTCCTCGACCTCGTAGACCCCGCACAGGTCGCGCACATCGCGCTGACTGATGCTCCTGCGGCCGTTCTCCAGCCGACTGATCTTCGACTGCGACACGAGCAGCCGCTCCGCCACCTCTTCGGCCGTCATGCCCTTGAGCTCACGGAGCCTGCGCAGCTCCTGGCCCAGGCGGCGTCGCCTGACGGTGGGATTGACATTGGACGCCACGTGACGTGCACCTCCGGCTGCCTGCCTGTACCTAACACTTTCCGTATCTGCTGCTGAGCAGACTGCCACCAAGGTGCTTACTACCGCTGGCAAACGGTGGATATGCGGCGCGTACGCGTCAGTTCGGACACGGATTCACGGGTCCGGACGCGGTCGAGCGGGGTGGTGGGACCACAAGGGTCTCACCACCCCGCTCGAACCAGCGGCTCCCGTACCGGGTCTTGTGGTCTGGCGGTGGATCAGTGGGCCACGGCGCGTGCCATGGACCCGTGGCGCGGCTGCATCGGAACCCCGCGTGCGGGTTCCGCCACGGCCCTGGCTCCGGGCCCCGCCGGGCGGCCGGCCGCGGCCGGACCGCGCCGCGGCTGGGCCGCCGCGCCGTTCTGCACGTCCATCACGGCATGCGCGACCAGCCCGCCCATGGGGTCGTGCCGGATCAGGTCCCGCAGCCGGGAACGTGAGGAGCGCCCCTCGTTCCCCGGATACAGGTGCTTGCCGAGTCCGACGGCGTGGGCCAGGGCGGCGAGCGCCGCGGTCCGCGGGTCCGGCGGGACGCCGGTGCGGATCGCGGAATCCAGCCGAGCTCGGATCTCCCGGCTGATGGCGGTGTCCGTCGCCTGGTACCGCGTCGTCGGCAACACCCCGCACATCTGGCCCGCTACGGCGGCGACCATGCCGCACCGCTCCAGATGCGAGAGGTAGGTCTGGCGGAGCCCCAGTCGTGGCCCGCCGATCCAGTGGACGGCGCGTACCGGAGCGCCACGCCTTCGCAGCAACTCCAACGCGCAGTCCAGAGTCGGATCTCCTGTCGGCCGTGGTGCCACCACGGCGATACGATCCCCGTCTGGGGCTATCCGTCCGGCCAGCGCCAGCTCCACTAGCTGTGCTCCGGCCAGACCGAGGTCGAGCGACTGCGGCTGTGCAGTGGTACCCGTGGCCGGGTCCAGTGCCAGCAACAGAAGCTCTTCCGGAAGTGTTCTGCGGCTCCTGCCCATCCATGCCTCCCCGCGTGGATGAATGACAGGGTGACCCCTCTCACATTGGTCTGTCGAGAGTGCGTGACCGGTTCGTAAGGGAACCGGTAGATATGTCGTTCTCGTCTACCACAGGGGCCAAGCCCCCACACAGGACACTGGTACATGGTTCGGACAGGGCGCGCGCGTGTGCGTGCGGCGCATGGAGGAGGCATCGGTGGCGGGCGAGTCCCCCGACAGGTCGAAGCAGCACGAGTCGTCGGCGGAACCGACGTCGGGGAGCGCGGGTACGGTTCCCGCGGCTCGGGATCCGCGACTCACGGTGTCCCGCGAAAAGGATTCCTCGGACGGCACGGTGGACACCGCGACGAAAGTTCTCTCGGTCCGGGACGTGAAGACCGCGGCCGCCTCCGAGGATCCCGAGGCCCCGGAGACCGCCGAGACCCCCGAATCCAAGTCTCCCGCCAAGGACGAGGACGCCGACCTCCGCGAGGCCGTCTCGGCATGGGTCCGCTCGGCCGGCGACACGAAGAAGCCTGAACCCGAAGCCGACGCGACTGCAAAGGCATCGGAGAAGTCCGAAGAGGCCGAGAACAAGGCCGAGTCCGAGGACGCTGCGGAGGCCGAGGACGCCGAGGACGCGAGGAGCGCCAGGGGCGTCAAGGACGCCGCGGAAGTCGAGGACGTCAAGGACACCGAGACCACCGCGGACGCCGAGCCGGAGGAGCCCTCGGAGGAGAAGCGCGAGACCGACGTGGACGCGAAGGCCGACACGGAGTCCGAGTCGGACGAGGACGCAGACGCGGACCCGAAAGCCGACACCACCGAGTCGGACGAGGTCGAGGACGCGGTCGCCGACGCGGAAGCCAAGGCGGACGCAAGAACTGACTCGACGTCGGAGGCTGAGCCGAACTCGGAGACGGCGGCGGAGTCGGACGAGGCCGAAGGCGAAGACGACGCCGAGGACGAAGACGACACCGAAGCCGAAGACGACGCCGAGGACGAAGACGACGACTCGAAGGCCGCGGCCGCCGACGGTGACGGTGAGGACGCCCCGCAGGGGCCACCAGCCGACGACGAAAGCCGCACGGGCGGTGCGGGTGGGAACGAGAGCGACACCGAAGGCGAAGCCGAGCCTGCCGCCGAAACCCCCAAGGCACCGCGGGCGATCGACCAGCCGACCACCGCTTTCAAGGCCGTACGCCCGAAGAAGCCCGAAGTCGACCAGCCGACCACCATGCTCAAGCTCGGGACGAAGCCCAAGACCCCCGAGTCCGAGGCCGAGCGCACCAGCAAGTTCGTCGCGCTGAAGTCCGACGTCACGTCTCTCGTCCCCCAGGTGGGCCCGGAGCGCACCACCCAGCAGCCCCTCCCGCCCAAGCCCCCGCTGGACCTGCTGGCCGAGCTGACGAACACGCCTCCGCCCCCGGAGACCCCGGTCCGCACGCTCGTCCGCCGGGTCAAGATCTGGACCCCCCTGGTCCTCCTCCTGGCGATCGTCTTCGCGGTCGTACAGGCTTTCCGTCCCCTCCCCCCGCCCACCCTCGACCTCACCGCGAAGGACACCTACACCTTCGACGGAGCCAAGGCCGACATCCCCTGGCCGGGGTCGGGCGAGGCCGCCCTCGACGTCCAGGGCATCGGCACCTTCGGTTCCTCCGGCACCCAGAAGCCCGTACCGATCGCGAGCGTCGCGAAGGTCATGACGGCGTACGTCATCCTGCGCGACCACCCGCTCAAGAGCGGCGAGGCCGGCCCGAAGATCAAGATTGACAAGGCGGCCGAGGAGCAGTCGGACGCCGGCCAGGAGTCCACCGTCCCCGTCACCGCCGGCGACCGCATCTCCGAGCGCGAGGCCCTGGAGGCCATCCTCCTGCCCTCCGCCAACAACGTGGCCCGGCTGCTCGCCCGCTGGGACGCGGGTTCGGAGAAGGCGTTCGTGACCAGGATGAACGCCGCCGCCAGGAACCTCGGCATGGTCAACACCAAGTACACCGACCCCTCGGGCCTGACGAACTCGACGGTCAGCACGGCCGTTGACCAGGTGAAGCTGGCCAAGGCGGCGATGCTCAGCCCCGCCTTCCGCGAGGTCGCGGCGATGATGTCGTACGACGACTACAAGGGTGCGAACCACTCCAACTACAACCGGCTGGTCGGACACAACAACGTCGTCGGCATCAAGACCGGCACCACCACCTCCGCCCTCGGCAACCTCGTCTTCGCGGCGAAGCAGCAGGTCGGCGGCGAGACGCGCACCATCATCGGTGCCGTGATGCGCCAGCCCGCCGGTGGCTTCGACAACACGATCATCAGCGGGGTCCTGGACGCGGGCGACAAGCTGATCCGGGCCGCCCAGGGCGCGCTGAAGTCGGCGACGATCCTGAAGAAGGGCGATGTCGTCGGGTACGTCGACGACGGGCTCGGCAACCGTACGCCGGTCGTGGCCACGAAGGACGTCACGGCCGCGGGCTGGGCCGGTCTCAAGGTGAAGCTGTCCTTCGCCTCCGACGCCGTACCGCACACCGCGAAGGCCGGCACCCAGGTCGGCACGCTCACCGTGGGTGATGGTTCGGCCGGTGCGGTGAAGGTGCCGGTGGCCCTGCGGAAGGACCTGACCGAACCCGGCTTCACGGACAAGCTGACCCGCCTCGGCTGATCCCCACCCCCGGTTCAGCACGACCGCACCCCGTCGATCAGGCCTCGCGGCGGGGTGCGTGCTAGCGTCACGAAACGGGGCAGGTAACCGGTCACGGGACGGGGCCGCGAACTGTACGGGAAGCGGCCGGGAACATCGAGGAACACGGCCGAGAACAGAAGACGGGACACGGGGAGTGCCTTCAGGTGGCCACAACCGAGCCGACACGCGCCGACGACGCCGATCCGGACCCGGGATCCGGCCCGCGAATACGCCTGTCCGCGGCTGACACGGACGGTCATCACCAGGACCGCCCGGACAGCCACGCGGACAGCCGTACGGACAGCCACGCGCCCGGCCGCCCGGACAGCCACACGGACAGCCGTGCGGACGGTCACACGAACGGCCGTACCGAAGCACGCCCAGGCCGGCTCGCCCGTCTCCTCGGCGCCGCCGAGCCCCTCCGGCAACGGCTCCTGCTGCACCCCGTGCTGTCCGTCACCGCCCTCGCGGGTGCCCTGCACATCATCTGGTTCTTCACCTTCGCGAACAGCGGCGGCGACCTCGCGGCCCAGGACGCCTGGGCGGAGTTCGTCGGCCGGCACCCGGACTCCGCGTACAACCTCGCCTGGTACGGCGGCATGCACCCGGTGTCGTACAGCGTGGTGTCGCCGTATCTGATGTCGGTCCTCGGCGTCCGTACGACGATGATGATCGCCGGTACGGTCTCGGCGGGCCTGCTGACGCTGGTCCTGATCCGCAGCCGGGCGGTGAGGAACCCGCTGTGGGCCGCGCTCGCCGGGGTCTTCGCCCTGATATGCAACGCGGTGTCGGGCCGGGTGACCTTCGGGCTCGGCACCTTGTTCGCGCTCGGCGCGGTCGCGGCGGTCTTCTGCTGGCCCCACCGGTGGCGGTACAAACGGTGGGCGAAGGCGCTGGTCGCCGCCCCGCTGGCCGCGCTCGCCACGATGTCGTCGCCGGTCGCGGGGCTGTTCGTGGGCCTGGTCGCGGCCGCGCTGTTCCTGCAGAAGCGGCGGCCGGGCGCGTGGGCGCTGGGGCTCGCGCCCTCGGCGGTGGTCGCCGTCTCGGCGTGGCTGTTCCCGTTCTCCGGCACCCAGCCGATGACGATCGGCTCGGTGATACTCCCCCTGCTGTACGGCCTGCTGTGCCTGTTCCTCGTGCCCAAGGAGTGGAAGACCGTACGGCTGACGGCCGCCGTCTACAGCCTCGGCGTCGTCCTGGTGTGGCTGATCAGTTCGCAGATCGGCTCGAACATCTCGCGGCTGCCGATGCTGTTCGCGGGGGTGACGCTGCTCACCGCGCTGCCGTTCACCGTGCCGCGCTCGCGCAAGTGGTACCTGACCGTGCTGGCCTTCCTGGGCAGCGTCGGCTGGATCGGCTTCAAGTCGGTCGACGACATCATGCACACGACCCCGGCCGCGTCCTGGGCCCGTCAGCTGGCCCCGCTGGTCAACCAGCTCCAGAACGTCGGCGCGGAGAAGGGCAGGGTCGAGGTCGTCCCGGCGCGCTCCCACCGCGAGGCCTCCGCGCTCGCGCCGTACGTCAACCTGGCCCGCGGCTGGAACCGGCAGGCCGACATGGAGCGCAATCCGCTCTTCTACGACGACACGCTCAACTCGGCGAACTACCACGAGTGGCTGCAGCGCTGGGCCGTGCACTTCGTCGTGCTGCCGAAGGACAATCCCGACGGGGACGGCGGTCAGCGCGAGCGGGCGCTCCTGCGGCGCGGGATGCCGTACCTGAAGCAGGTCTGGGGCGACGCCAACTGGCAGCTGTTCAAGGTGACCGACCCGGCGCCGCTCGCCGAGCCCAACGCGGTGGTGGACCGGGCCGAGCAGGGCGAGATGACGCTGCAGGTGCGCAAGCCCGGGCGCATCCTCATCAAGATCCCGTACTCGCCGTGGCTGAGCATCGTCGACGCCGAGGGCAAGAGCCTGAAGCCGCCGCAGGAGACGGAGGCGTCCAAGCACCGGGCCGAGGGCATGCCGAAGAGGTACGCCAACGTCAACGGGTGCCTGATGGAGACGCCGGAGGACGCGAAGGGCGACAAGTGGACGATGCTGCTCGCGCCGAAGGCGGGGACGTATCGGTTGGCGGCGCCTTACCAGCTGCCCCGCGGTACGCCCTGCCCGGACGAGCTGAAGTGACCGTGCCGGGGGCGCCGCCCCCGGCGCCCCGCTTCCCACTCGCCCCCACGACTCCGTCGGCCGAGCGGCTCTACGCGCTTCCTCGCAGCTCAGCGACGTAGCGGTCCGTGCCGGGAATGGTCGGTATGAACGGGGCCACCAGCTCCACCCTGCCCAGGCCCGCCTCCGTCACCTGTTCGTCGAGAGCCGTGAAGTGCTCCGCCCAGCACTGCCTCGGGTCCGTCTCCAGGAACCACAGCAGGGTCAGCCGGGTGTCCACGCCCTCGACCTGCTTGACGTAGGTCATGCGGTCGCCGGGCAGCGGCGTGGGCCGGAAGACCATCACCATGGCGGACGGGGAACCCGCGAGGCGGCGGGGCAGATGGCGGGTGCGCAACCACTCCACCAGCTCGGCCCGCTGCTCCGCCGACTCCGCGTCGATCACCTCCACCACCAGCCCCGGGTACGGGTGGTCGAGGGCGTGGAAGTCGCGAGGGCCCGCCGCGCCGTCCCGGTAGACCGTCGTCTCGTGGTCCTGGAAGGCCGTGAAGACGTGGGTGCGGGCGTGGTGGACGCGGGCGTCGCGGTTGAGGCGTTTGTTGATGGCGACGGTCCACTTCATGTGGTCGTCGTAGCGGCCGTCGGTGATCCAGTACGTGGAGATGTAGCAGCCGGCGGTGACGGGCCGGGCGACGGCCGACTTCTCCGGGTAGCGCAGGAGCTGCAGGTCGCGGGTGGCGACCCAGCGACGGCCGGCGTACATCCAGGGCATGGCCATGGCACCGGCGTAGTAGTGGTCGTCCTCGTACCAGCGGTTGTAGGCGTACTCGTGACCGGGGTGCGGCTCCACCATGGTGATCAGGGCATGGCCGGGGTGCACGCCGTACGGCCCCACGGCGGCCAGTTCGGCGTACGTCTCGCTGCGGGTGCCGGTCTCCTGCGGCATGTCGCTCCCCTTCCGTCCTCCTGCGCTCGCCCATACTCTGACGCTCCGTCAGGTGATGCGCCAGAGCCAGGACAGCTGGAGGTCGCGATGTCGCTGCTCGCAGGCAAGACCGTCGTCGTCTCGGGGGTGGGGGCCGGGCTCGGCCATCAGGTCGCCGCGGCCGTCGTGCGGGACGGCGGGAACGCGGTGCTGGGGGCGCGCACCGAGGCGAACCTCGCCAAGAGCGCGGCCGAGATCGGTCCGGACGGCCGGCACACGGCGTACCGGGCGACGGACATCACCGACGAGGGGCAGTGCGGGGCGCTGGCCGCGCTGGCCCGGGAGCGGTTCGGAGGGCTCCACGCCGTGGTGCACGTGGCGGCCTGGGACTCGTACTTCGGCGGGGTCGAGGACGCCGACTTCGCCACCTGGCAGTCGGTCATCGACGTGAACCTGCTGGGAACGCTGCGGATGACACGGGCGTGCCTGCCGGAGCTGAAGAGGGGTGGCGGCGCGGTGGTGTTCATCGGGACGCAGTCGGCCGTCGCCGCCCCCTCACAGGTGAAGCAGGCCGCGTACGCCGCCTCGAAGGGGGCGCTGACCAGCGCGATGTACTCGCTGGCGCGGGAGCTGGGGCCGTACCGGATCCGGGTCAACACGGTGCTGCCGGGCTGGATGTGGGGCCCGCCGGTCCAGGCCTACGTGCAGTTCACCGCACACAGCGAGGGGGTGCCCGAAGCGGAGGTGCTGGGGCGGCTGACGGAGCGGACGGCGTTGCCGGAGCTGGCGACGGACGGGGACGTGGCCGACGCGGCGGTGTTCCTGGCCTCGGACCGGGCAAGGTCCATCACGGGACAGTCGTTGCTGGTCAACGCGGGTGAGCTGATGCGCTGAGGCCGCGAGGGGCCCATCCGTTCATTCATATACATGAACCAAGGTCATCACAACGAACATCTTTGCTCGCTCTTGACCTCCCCCTTCCTTGCGCGCGTACACGGTCGAAACCAGAGTTCACATGCCTGACCCTGGCTGCGAACCCTGGAAGGGGACACATGAACGGTCTCGACTGGGCCGTGCTGATCGGCTATTTCGGAGTGATGGTCGCGATCGGCGTCTGGTCGCACAAGCGCGTGGACAACGTCAGCGACTTCTTCACGGCCGGGGGCAAGATGCCCTGGTGGCTGTCCGGTATCTCGCACCACATGTCGGGCTACAGCGCGGTGATGTTCACGGGGTACGCCGGGATCGCCTACACCTACGGCGTCACCTCCTTCATCACCTGGTCCTTCCCGATCGCGCTCGGGATCGCCATCGGCTCGAAGCTGTTCGCGCCGCGCATCAACCGGCTGCGGTCCCGGCTGCACGTGGCCTCCCCGCTCGAGTACCTGAAGAACCGTTACAACCTGCAGACGCAGCAGGCCCTGGCCTGGTCCGGCATGCTGCTGAAGATCGTGGACGTGGGCGCGAAGTGGGCCGCGATCGCGACGCTGCTGTCCGTCTTCACCGGGCTTTCGCTCAACCAGGGCATCCTCATCACCGGTGCGATCACCGCCATCTACTGCACGATCGGCGGCCTGTGGGCGGACGCGCTGACCGAACTGGGGCAGTTCATCATCCAGTTGCTGGCCGGCGTCTCGATGTTCATCGCGGTCGTACTGAAGCTGAACGACAAGGGCATCGGCTTCTTCGACGCCTGGGACCAGCCCGCCCTGCACAACCACGACAAGCCCCTGGTGGGCCCCTACGGCACTGTCTTCCTGCTCGCCTTCCTCTTCATCAAGCTGTTCGAGTACAACGGCGGCATGCTCAACCAGGCCCAGCGCTACATGGCGACGGGCAGCGCCCAGGAGGCCACCCGCTCGGCCCGCCTGTCCGCGGCGCTCTGGCTCATCTGGCCGGTCGTCCTCTTCTTCCCGATGTGGATGTCACCGCTCCTGGTCCACGCCCAGAAGCCGGACGGCTCCGACTCCTACGGCCTGATGACCGAACAGCTCCTGCCGCACGGCCTGCTGGGCCTGGTCATCGTCGGCTTCTTCTCCCACACCATGGCCATGTGCTCCTCCGACGCCAACGCGATCTCGGCCGTCTTCACCCGGGACGTCGCACCGGTGCTGTCGGCGCGGGCCCGGGCGTGGGGCCGGCGCTCCGGCCTCATCGCGGCCCGGGTGACCACGGTCGTCTTCCTCGGCCTGTCCATGGCGGTGGCGACGCAGGTCAACTCCCCCACCTTCAAGGACATCATCACCGTCGTGATCAAGTGGGTCGCCGGTCTGATGGGCCCGATCGCGATCCCGATGATGCTGGGTCTGCTCCGCCGGTTCCGCCGCTCCGGCCCGACGGCCGCGCTCACCAGCTGGGCGATGGGCCTGCTGGCCTTCTGGCTGGTCAACTACCCGATCAACTGGAACGTCGACGGCGGAGTCCCGCTCCAGTACCAGGTCTCGGTCCCGCTGGCCGTCTCCCTGGTCCTGTACATCCTCATCGGCTACCTCAAGCCGGAGGACACCCCGGACCGCCTGGCGATCATCGAACGGGTCAACACGGACGGCGACGCGGCGACGGCGGCGGTGCCGACGCCCGCCGGCGCGGGAGACGGCATGGTCGGTACTCCGGTCAAGGACTGACGCGGCGGCTATCCGCCCCTCGGATACCTCGCCAGCCACCCCGGAGAGGACCCGGCGGGCCCGTGCAGGGCGGGCCCCTGGGTCATCTCCATGGCAAAGTCGTCGGCCAGTTCCAGAATCGTCGGCCGCCCCTCCAACTCCGCGAGCCAGGCCGGCGGGAGGGCCGTTTCGCCGTGCAGGGCGCCGAGGAGGCCGCCGGTCAGGGCGCCGGCCGCCGCCGAGGGGCCGCTCTGGTTCACCGCGAGGCACAGCCCGTGCCGTACGTCCTCGCCCACCAGCGCGCAGTAAACGGACGCGGCCAGCAGCCCGTCCGCCGTGCCGTCGCCGGCCAGCTCCTCCACCCGGGTCGGCCCGGGCAGGCCCTGCCGTACCGCGCCGAGCGCGTGCTGCAGGGCGTCGGCGACGGGCTGGTTGCCGGGGCGGGTGGCGAGCAGGGCGAGGGCCCGCTGCACGGCGCCGTCCAGGCTCTCCCCGCGGGCGAGGGCGTGCACGATGACGGCGTACGCGCCCGCCGAGAGGTAGGCGATGGGGTGTCCGTGGGTCTGGGCGGCGCACTCCACGGCGAGCTGGACGACGAGTTGGGGTTCCCAGCCGACCAGGAGGCCGAAGGGAGCCGAGCGGGCAACGGCCTCCGGGCCCAGCTCACCGGGGTTCTTCGGGGTCTCCAGCGTGCCCATGGTCTCGTCGCCGAGCCCGGTGAGCAGCGCCCTGCTCGGCTCACGACGGGCGTACAGCCATTCCTCCCGCGCCAGCCACCCGTCGTCCTTGCGGCGCTCGTCGGGCCCCCAGTCCCGCTGGGTGGCCGCCCACCGCAGATACGCGCGGTGCAGATCGGTCGGCGGATGCCAGGCGCCGGTGTCGCGGCGCACCTGGGCGCGGATCAGCCCGTCCACGGTGAAGAGGGTGAGCTGGGTGTGGTGCGTGACCGTACCGCGCCGCCCGTGCCCGAAGGCCAGGTCGAGCAGCCCCTCCGGGCCGTAGGCAGAGCGGATCTCGTCCAGGGCGAGCGCGTCGGCAGGTCCGCCGAGCGCGTCCCCGACGGCCACGCCGAGCAGGGTGCCGCGCACCCGGCTGCGGAAGTCCTGCTGCTCGGCGCGGCCCCAGACGGCACCGGATGTCGCACCCACCCAGACCTCCTCATGGCACCGTCCGTACGTACGACGCTGAGCACTGTAATCGACCCGGGACGGTCGGTTCACGGGGGCAAATCGGCCCCGTCGGGTCATTCCCGCACAGCTATGAGCGCTTCGACTCCGTCCAGGATCCGGTCCAGGCCGAAGTCGAGCGGGTCGATGCCGGCCGGGTCGAAGGCTCCCTCGGCCACGGCCTTGGTGAGGGCCGGGAAACGGTCGGCGTGCCGGGCGAGCAGTTCGCCGGTGAGCCGGTTCCACTCCCGCTCGTCCGCCTCGTCGTGGTCGCGCCGCTGCTGGGCGAGGTTGCGGACGAGGCCGACGAGGAGCAGGAAGATCTGGTGCCGCTGGGCGCCGCCCAGTCCGGTCGGCTCCAGGGCGGCGAGCGCCGCGTCCAGCCAGCGCAGCTGCCGGGGGCCCATGATCTGGCGGCGCATGGCGGTGGCGGTGAGCAGCCAGGGGTGGGCCGCGTAGACGTGTGCGCACTGCCGGGTCCACTCCCGCACGGCCGCCCGCCAGTCCCCCTCCGGTACGCCCGACAGGTCGGGAGCCTCGGCGAGCACCTCTTCCACCATCAGCTCGACGAGCTCGCCCTTGCCGGGGACGTACCGGTACAGCGCCATGGCCGAGACCCCGAACTCGCCCGCCACCTTGCTCATCGACACCGCGTCCAGCCCCTCCGCGTCGGCCAGTTCGGCGGCGGCCGCGGCGATCCGCCGCGGGGACAGCTTCGGCTTGGGCCCACGGGTGGGCTGCTCCTGCTCGCCCCACAGCAGCGCGAGGCTCGCCCGCGCGTCCCGCGGTTCGTCCTGCCCCTTGTTCCGGGCGGCCATGCGGCTCCTCCCCTCGACCCGGCGAAGCCCGTTGACTCCGCCCACCAACTGTATATACCGTAAACGCAACTGCTGACGACATAAACAGTTTAGGGGGAACACTCATGCTGCTCACCTACCGGGCCCTCAAACGGCGCTCGCACACGAAGAAGCTGCGCATCACCACCCCGAACGGCATCGACGAGTCGTCGTACGTCCGCATCGGCGGCATCGACCAGTGGATCTCCATACGCGGCGAGGACCTGTCGAACCCCGTGATCCTGGAGGTCCACGGCGGACCAGGCGCCTCCAACCTGGTCTTCACCCCGCGCACCCGCGCCTGGGAGCGGCACTTCACGATCGTCCGCTGGGACATGCGGGGCGCGGGCAGGACCTTCGCCGCCGGGGGCCCGGCCGGCCAGGGCGAGATGACCCTCGACCGCCTCTACCGCGACGCCCTGGAAGTGACGCATCACATCCGCGGGCGCCTGGGCGTCTCCAGGCTCCTCCTCGTCGCCAACAGCTTCGGCACGGTCACCGGGCTCCGCCTGGCCCGCAACCACCCCGAGCTGTACTCGGCGTACGTCGGCACCGACCAGAACATCCTCGGGGGCGGCCGCGACACCTCGTCGTACGAGGCGCTGCTGGCCCGGCTGGAGAAGGCGGGCAAGAAGAAGGAGCTGGCGAAGGTGTCGGCGATGGGCCCGGACCGGACGGCCTGGTCCGCGCACGAGTGGTCGGAGCACGCGAAGATCGTGGTCACCACCGATCCGCTGACCTACGACACGTTGAAGACGGTCGTCATCCGCTCGCTCTGGTTCTCCCCGTTCCACAGCCTGCGCGGTCTGCGCGCCTACCTGAAGGGCATGACCTTCTCCGAACAGCTGGGCCCGCAGGCGATGTCCATCGACGAGTACGCCGAGGGCACTACCTTCCGCCTCCCGTTCTTCCTCTTCCAGGGCGACAGCGACGTCCTGACCCCACCGGAACCGGCCCACCGCTTCTACGAGGAAGTGACGGCCCCCGTAAAGGACTTCGCCCTGATCCGCGACGCCAGCCACTTCGCGTCCTTCCGCCACCCCGACCAGTTCCTGGACCTGATGCTGAGCAAGGTGCGGCCGGTGGTGACGGGGGAGGCGGTGGGACGCTGAAGGGCATCAGGGCGGGTTCAGCCGTACCACGTGACGTTGCCGACGGAGACACACTCGTGGCGGGTTACGGCGAGGAAGCCGCACTCGGGTTGTAGTCCCAAGCCCAGTCCGTCACAGCCCGGCCTCCGCCTCGGCCGCCTCGCGGATCGCGCGGATCTCCGCAATGGCCGCTGCCGGGTCCTGCTCCCCCGCATCCACGATGCGCTCCAGTTCTCGCAGGCGGACCGCGCGTTCTGGGCGCCGTTCAACGGCCACGAAAACGGCCCAGGAGTGTACGAAGGCTCGCAACGGCGCGAGGCTCTGGGTCTGCTGAGCGTTGGTCGTGGCTTCGAAGAGGTGCTGCGTCAGGGCCGGGACCCGACTCGGAGCGATACGCGCGACCGCCGCCCGCAAGGCGCCCGGCGTCAGCTCGGGCATGGGGATCAGCGGTCCGCACGGGCCGTCGGTCTGGGCGCTCACGGTGACCTCCGGGGCGGGTGGCTCGGTCCTCGTACGGTACCGGTGCACTCGGCAGTACGCCGGAGAGCCGACGCTCATGCCACGGCCACGGATGAGACACGACAATCGCGGCACCGGCCCGGGTGAGGGGCGCGGAAGGCTCGCTCGCACCCGTCACAGGTATGGAGTGGGGATGGGCGGTGCCGTACCGAGTCGGGAGCCGGGGCGGGAAGGTGGGGTGGCAGTCGACTGGTGAGGCGGTGTTCCAGGAAGGCCGCCGGGTGCTTGATCGGGTCCTGGGGCAGGTCCGTCGTGAGGGTACGGGTGACGGCCGTGGGCGGCACGCCTCGCTCCAGCCACTCGGTGACGGCCGGGGCCAGGCGGTGTACGTCCCGTTCGGTGAGGAGCAGCCGCGAGTCGTGGGCGCGCAGACCGGCGAGCAGATCAGCGGCCGCCCGGGGTGGCGCGGGAGCCTTCGGCCGCGCCGCGGGCTCGGGTTCCGGGACCGGGACCGGGGCCGGGACCGGGACCGGGGCCGCTGCGGCCACCGCGAGCCTCGGCTTGTTGAACGAGATCGTCCGGGTCGTCACTTGTCCCGATTGAAGACGCTCCCTGGGGCGCGCGAGGTATCCGTGTTCCTCCAGCTCGCGCAGGGCCGCCGCGATCCGGATCTCGCCCTCGGGGAACTTCGCCGCCAGCGTCTTGATGCCGATCGGTGTGCCCTCGGGCAGCGACTGGATGTGCAGCGCCAGGCCGATGGCCACCAGGGACAGCTCAGGGTGCTGGGCGAGGTGGTTGCCGACAACGGTGAAATTGTCGTGGTGCGGTTCGTTCACGTGGGTGACGCCGGAGGAATGCCGGGTCTTCGGACGCGCGGGCGCGTTACGCTGCTTGTCAGTCATCGGGAAGCCTCTTCTTCCTCGGTGATCAGGCCCTCGCACTGGGATGGCAGTCCCGGCGAGGGCCGATGCATGTCTGCGGGTTGTTGTCGCTGACGCTGCACCACAACTGCCCCGCCGCGCCAGTTGCGTTGGGCATATTCACTCCGGCGAGTGATCGACGGGGGCGGTGGGGGAGGGTTCGGTTCTTTCCCCGGTTCTTTGGTCTTTTGGGGTCGGGAGCCGCCGGGTCACGCCCCGCCGCGACCCGGTACGAGTTCCGCCCAGACCGCGCGCCGGCCGGTGCCTCGGCCACGCCCCAGCGGTCCGCGTACGCCGACACGATCCGTAAACCCCGGCCCGTCTCCGCGTCCTCGGTCACCGGGTCCGGGAGACGCGGGACCCGGTCGCCCAGGGCGCTGGGACCCGAAGGAAGTTCAGATCCTGAAGATGCGCTATGGAATGATCCGAGCGCAGGCCCTCTCGCCTCGGGAGTCGCTGGCGTTCATCGAGAGAGTTCTGGGAGAAACAGCATGAGCCCCTCCACGTTGGCTTGGTTCAAGAGCAGCTACAGCGGCAACGACGGCCCGGAATGTGTCGAGGTAGCCATAACCCCCGCCACCATCCACATCCGCGACTCCAAGAACGAGAACGGCGCCCAACTCGCCGTCACTGAAGCCACCTGGACGGAATTCCTGGACTTCGCCGCTCACTGCGCGTAACGCGCCCGGATCGCGTCGCGGGCCGCGACCGTCCTCGCCAGGCGGGGTGTGAGCCTCGCCCGGTCGCTGCCGGGGCTGTGCAGCAGGAGGTCCAGGCAGTTGGCCAGAGTCGCGAGGTTGGGCCAGTCGTACCCGGCCAGCGCGCGGTGAAGCCATGTGTCCAGTGCGGCCCAGGCCTCAAGAGCCGCGCTGATCGTGGCCTCCATGAAGGCGTGCGCCCACGGAGGGTAGGCGTCCGGCTGCCGTGCCGCGTGGGCCAGCCTCGTCCACAGCGGACGGGCGGCGTGCGCGCCCTCTTCCCCGCTCACCGCCAGGGCCAGGTTCCACAGGCCCCAGGGCTCGTCGACCACCCGCTGCTGTTCGGCCGACCGCCGGGCGAGGGTCCAGTTCCCCATGAGCAGGTGTACGGCGGATCGTGTCGCGGCCGTGTCCGCGTCGGCCAGCGCTTTCTCGAACCGGCCGCTCCATAGGTGCACACGGGCCGACTGCCGGTTCGCCCAGGCGAGATCGCCGGCCAGCGTGACGTACCGCTCCAGGTCCACCCGTGCCTGTTCCAGCCGGCCGACCCTCATATCGGTCTGGATCTTGTTCGCCAGGGCCCACGCGCTCTCGGGATCCAACTCCACCGCGCGGTAGGAGTCGGCGAGCGCCTTGTCGTACGCGCCCCGGCGGCGGTGGGCCTTGGAGCGATGCACCAGCGCCCAGGGGTAATGCGGTGCGAGGCTCAACGCACGGTCCAGGTCGGCCAGTGACTCCTCATCGCGGCCGTGTTTGCCGTGCAGGGCGCCCCGGCTGGCATACACCGACGCGTACGCATCGTCCAGGCCGATGGCCCGCTGGTAGTCGGCGAGCGCCTCCTCCTCGCGGCCCACGGCGCTGAGCGCGTCGCCCCGTTCGCACAACGTCCAGGGCGCCTCCGGGGCGAGGGCCACGGCGCGATCGAGATCGGCGAGCTGTAGCTCGCGTTCGCCGCGCGACCGTCGTACCCGGGCCCGGACGACCAGGGCCCAGACGAAGTCCGGGTCGATCTCCAGTGCCCGGTCCAGGTCAGCCAGCGCGAGGTCGTGGTCGCCGATCGCGCGGTGGACGGCTCCGCGCGTGGCCCAGGCACTCCGCAGCGTCGGGTCGAGTTCGATCGCCCGGGTCAGATCCCGCAGGGCGGCGTCTTGGTGTCCACACATCCGGAGGTGATCGCCACGGGCAGCGAGATGGCGGGCGTTGTCGGGATCCAGGACGAGCACCCGGTCCAGGTCCGTGACGGCGCCTTCGAAGTCCCGCAGCTCGGCGCGGACGGCAGCCCGGCCGGCGTAGGCGAAGACAAGGTCGGGGTCGAGGGCGACGGCCCGTCCGTACTCGGACACAGCGCGCTCGTAGTCGTCACCCACCCGGAAGACGTGGCCGCGGGCGGCATGGGCGATGGCCCGGGACGTGGCGTCGAGGCCGGCGTGGTCGAGCAGCAGGGTCAGTGCCTGGGCGGCGGTCGGGGCCTGAAGGGCCCGCAGCAGGTCTCTGCCCCAGCGGATCACCTCCTCGGCCTGGGTGTCCGTTCCGGCCTCCACCAGCATCCGGGCCCAGCGGCGGGCCTCCTCCTCGCGCCAGCCGCAGGCTCGCACCACGCCTCCGAGCACGACCGGCAGCGCGGTCCGCTCCCCCGCGCACAGCCGGTGGTACGCCTCGGCCAGCCGCAGTTCCCGCCACGCCTCGTCCGCCCAGGGATCGGCGAGACCGTCCTGCCGCTCCTCCCGCCACCTCCCGAAGGTCTCCGCCAGCCGCCCATGCCGTTGCGTCCACCGCCGGGGTGACCGCCTGCGCTGCAACCGCAGCATCGGCGCCCGTACGACGTCGTGGTACTGCACCCGGTCGCCCCGCTCGCCGACGAACGGCATCCCGCGCAGCCAGTCGTACAGGGCCTCGGCTTCGGCCTCCGGGCAGTCCACGACCGCCCGGAACACATCGGCGTCCAGTCGCCGGGGCAGCGCGCAGGCCAGAGCCACCGACCGCCGCACCGGATCGGGCTCCCACTTCAGAAACCGTTCCACCGCCGTGGCGCTCGGGTCGCCCACGTCGTCCGGGTCGGCCGGGCGGGCCTCGGCGAGGGTGGAGACGAGGACGGGCAGGCCGCCGGTGAGGCGGAGCACCTCCTCCACCACCGGCTCCGCCACGACGCCCCGGTCCGCCAGCAGCCCCCGCGCCTCCGCCTCCGTGAACGGGCCGAGCGGCAGGTCGGTCATGAAGTCCACGAAGCCACCCCAGCGGGCGGTGTCGAAGGAGCGCTGGCCGGCGGTGACGACGATGACGTTGGCGGGCAGGGCGCCGTAACGGTCGGTGGTCATCAGCTCGTGCAGCCAGCCGTCGAGCAGGGGGCCGGTGCGCTCGTAGGTGTCGAACAGCAGGACCAGCCAGGAGACCGAGGAGGTGACCGCGGACAGTTCGTCCAGCAGTTTCGGAGTCAGCACCCGCTCGGGGGACAGCACCAGCTGCACGTCCTCCTGATCGCGGAAGCGTGCGCTGAGTCGCGCCTTCAAACGCGCCGCTCCTTCCGCCAGTTGGCCGGCGT
Organism: Streptomyces sp. NPDC007905; assembly: GCF_042959345.1. Taxonomy (NCBI): domain Bacteria; kingdom Bacillati; phylum Actinomycetota; class Actinomycetes; order Kitasatosporales; family Streptomycetaceae; genus Streptomyces; species Streptomyces sp. NPDC007905. Next base: position 19,169 of record NZ_JBIBKS010000035.1, read on the forward strand.
CCATCGCTCCCACGAAGGCGCCGGCGCCCGGGACCAGTGCGCCCACGCCCGCCATGCCCAGCCGTACCGCCGTCGTGGTCAGTGCGGAGGGGCCGTCGAGAGCGGGCTCCAAGGTCGCCACCTCGGCCTCGGCCTCGTGCCGCCGCTCCCGGTGGGCGACGAGCGCCTCCTCGAGTCTCTTCAAACGATGGCCCTGCTGGGCGAGTTGGTGGCAGAGCGCGGCCATCGCCTCCGGCACGCTCCCCACGCCCTCGTCGACGTACGCCGTCAGCGCCCCGCGCTCCCGCGCGATCTGCTCCAACTCCCTGACCAGGTACGTCTTTCCGACACCCGCGTTGCCGTGGATATGGAAGAGGAAGCGGTGGCGTTCGTCCTCGGGCGGAAGGTCGAGGTTCTCGCGGAACGCCGCTCGTTCGTCGCTGCGGCCGACGAAACCCGCCCTCCTCCGCCGTCCGATCAGCTCCTGCATCGACGGCCGTGCCTGCGCCATCCGTACGCCCTTCCCCCGACGTCCGTCTCTTCATTCTGACTCAATGCGCATGGGAGAAGGCGGCGTTCGTCGGGGAGAATCCAGCCATGACCACCACCCCCACCGCAGCCACCACTCCCACCAGCCGCACCTCTGGCACCGCCCTCCCGCTGGCCGCCGGTGTCCTCACCGGGATACTCGCCCTGTACATCGCCCTGGTCGCCCTCGGGAACATCACCGACTTCGGGACGAACCAGCAGTTCGTGCGGCACGTTCTCGCGATGGACACGACCTTCAAGGACGACGATCTGATGTGGCGGGCGATCACCAGCACCGCGCTTCAGGACACCGCGTACGTCGCGATCATCGTGTGGGAGACCGTCGCGGCCCTCGTCCTCGTCCGGGGGACCTGGCTCTGGGCGCGGCGGGACTTCGGCCGGGCACGGCGGTTCTCCACCTACGGGCTGCTGATGCTCGTCCTGCTCTTCGGCGCCGGGTTCATCGCCATCGGCGGGGAGTGGTTCGCCATGTGGCAGTCGAAGACCTGGAATGGGCTGGACGCGGCGACCCGGGTGTTCCTGCTCAGCGGGGTGGCGCTGATCGTCAACCAGTTGCCGGGCGGGCAGCGGGACGCTACTTGACCACGGCCACCTTGGTGTTCAGGTCGCCGAAGGCCCACAGCGCGGCTCCGTCGTCCTTGTGGACGCGGATGCCGCCCGTCCTCAGGTCGTTCGTGGGCGGCGGCGAGGAGCCGTCGACGGCGTTCGAGAAGGCTATGTTCACACCGGATGTCACCGTGAAGTACATGACATGCTCGATCTGGACGCCGTCCGAACCCTTGAGGGCCTCGGCGCGCTTGATGACCGAGTAGCGGCCGGGCTGCGGGCTCACCGTGCCCGGCCACACCGTGAAGGTGCGGCCGGCCTTGCCGGTCGCGTCGACCAGCCACACGCGCTTGCCGCCGAGGGAGTAGACGATCCGGCGGCCCGTGCCCGACCGGTCCGGCAGCGCGGGGACCGTCGACGGCTTCGGCGTCGCGGAACCGTGCGCACCCGTCGACGGCTTCGGGCTGGGCTTGGCCGTCGCGCCGGTGGGATGCGGCCCGTGGCCCGCCTGTAGGGCAAGGGCGACGACGACCGCGGTCGCCCCCGCCGTCAGACCGGAGACCCAGGCCCATGAGGGCAGTCGGGCAGGCACGGGTACGCATCTCCTCCGCTACGGGTCCCCCACTCGGATCTGGGGTCGGATCATCGTACTCAGTCCAGGACCGGCAGCAGGTCGGGCAGGTGTCCGTCCGAGGCCTCCGCGACCCGCCGGCGTTCCTCGGGCACCTCGCCGTACAGGGTCGTACGGGGCTTCGCCGGGCGGCCGGCCGCCTCCGCCACCGCCACCAGGTCCCTGATCGACTTGTACGAGCCGTACGAGGAGCCCGCCATGCGGGAGATCGTCTCCTCCATCAGCGTGCCGCCCAGGTCGTTCGCCCCGGAGCGGAGCATCTCCGCCGCGCCCTCGGCGCCCAATTTGACCCAGCTTGTCTGGATGTTGGGGATGTAGGGGTGCAGGAGCAGCCGTGCCATCGCCGTCACCGCCCTGTTGTCCCGAGCCGAGGGGCCGGGGCGTGCGATGCCCGCCAGGTACACCGGGGCGTTGGTGTGGATGAAGGGGAGCGTCACGAACTCCGTGAAGCCACCCGTCCGCTGCTGGATCCCGGCCAGCGTGCGCAGGTGGCCGAGCCAGTGGCGGGGCTGGTCCACGTGGCCGTACATCATCGTGGAGGAGGACCGGATGCCCAGCTCGTGGGCCGTCGTCACGACCTCGGTCCACGTCGCCGTAGGCAGCTTGCCCTTGGTCAGCACCCAGCGGACCTCGTCGTCCAGGATCTCCGCCGCCGTACCGGGGATGGTGTCCAGACCGGCCTCCTTGGCGGCGGAGAGCCACTCGCGGACGGACATCCCCGTCCTGGTCGCGCCGTTCACCACCTCCATGGGCGAGAAGGCGTGGACGTGCATGCCGGGGACGCGCTCCTTGACCGCCTTCGCGATGTCGAAGTACGCCGTCCCGGGCAGGTCGGGGTGGATGCCCCCCTGCATGCACACCTCGACCGCGCCCACCTCCCAGGCCTGCTGGGCGCGGTCCGCCACCTGCTCCAGGGACAGCGTGTACGCGTCGGCGTCCGTCCTGCGCTGCGCGAAGGCGCAGAAGCGGCAGCCGGTGTAGCAGACGTTGGTGAAGTTGATGTTGCGCGTGACGATGTAGGTCACGTCGTCGCCCACGGCCGTCTTGCGCACGTCGTCCGCCACCCGGCACAGCGCGTCCAGCGCCGCGCCGTCGGCGTGGAAGAGGGCCAGGGCCTCGGCGTCGGTCAGTCGGGTCGGGTCGTCGGCCGCCGTGCGCAGGGCCTGCCGTACGTCCGTGTCGATGCGCTCCGGCACCATGCCGGGCGCCGCCGCCTCGCGCAGCGCCTCCCAGTCGCCGTACACCTCGTCGAAGTCGTCGCGCCGGTCGGACGTACGGCCCTCGGTGTCGATGGTGTGGTGGAGGTCCGTGCGGCCGGTGGCCGCGAACGCCTCCTCGGGCTCCTGCCACGGGTGGCCCTCGACCACCGCGTCCGGACGCGCGAGACCGGTTGCCGGGTCGGCGAGCGCGCTCACGTGCGGGCGCAGCCGCGGGTCCAGCCACGGTTCGCCGCGGCGGACGAACTCCGGGTAGACGCAGAGGCGTTCGCGCAGCTCGAAACCGGCGGCACGGGAGCGCTCGGTGAGCTCCTCGATCTGCGGCCAGGGGCGTTCGGGGTTGACGTGGTCGATGGTCAGGGGCGACACCCCGCCCCAGTCGTCGATGCCGGCGCCGATCAGCCGCTCGTACTCGGCATCGACGAGGTTCGGCGGGGCCTGGAGGCAGGCGCTCGGGCCCATGATGTGCCGGGCCACGGCCACCGTCGCCACGAGGTCGTCCAGTTCGGCGTCCGGCATGCCGCGCATCGCCGTGTCCGGCTTGGCGCGGAAGTTCTGGATGATCAGTTCCTGGATGCCGTGGTAGGCCCGCGAGACCTTGCGGAGGGCGAAGAGGGACTCGGCGCGCTCCTCATAGGTCTCGCCGATGCCGATCAGCAGGCCGGAGGTGAACGGGACGGAGGAGCGGCCCGCGTCCTCCAGGACGCGCAGGCGTACGGCGGGTTCCTTGTCCGGGGAGCCGTGGTGGGGGCCGCCGGGCTCCGACCAGAGCCGGGTGGCCGTGGTCTCCAGCATCATGCCCATGCTGGGGGCCACCGGCTTGAGCCGCTGGAAGTCCGTCCAGGTCATCACGCCCGGGTTGAGGTGGGGCAGCAGGCCCGTCTCCTCCAGGACGCGGATGGAGATGGCGCGGACGTAGGCGATGGTGTCGTCGTAGCCGTGCGCGTCCAGCCACTCGCGCGCTTCCGGCCAGCGGTCCTCGGGCTTGTCGCCGAGGGTGATCAGCGCTTCCTTGCAGCCGAGGGCGGCGCCCTTGCGGGCGATGTCGAGCACCTCGTCGGGGGACATGAACATCCCGTGGCCCGCCCGGCGCAGCTTGCCGGGGACGGTGACGAAGGTGCAGTAGTGGCACTTGTCCCGGCACAGCCGGGTGAGGGGGATGAAGACGCTCTTCGAGTAGGTGATGACTCCGGGCCTGCCCGCCGCCCGGAGGCCCGCGTCCCGCACCCGGGCGGCGGACGCGGCGAGATCGGTGAGGGCCTCGCCGCGGGCCTGGAGGAGCACCGCCGCCTCGGCCACGTCGAGGGCGACGCCGTCCCGGGCACGTTTGAGGGCGCGACGCATGGAGTTCTCGGGGGGGCCGGTTCCGGAGGTCGCGGAAGTCGTCATCCCTTGAGCATACGTTCGGGCTGATCACCGTGTGGCGTCGCCGGTTCGGCCGTCTGCTGGGGGTTCGCTGCGTGGTCGGGTGGCGGGGCGTGGGGGCGTGGCGCGCAGCTCCCCACGCCTGCGCTTGCGCCCTCGCCTGCCCGACGGGTTCGCCGTGGCTACGCCTTCGGCTGCAGGAACACGGCGTACTCGTCCAGCACCCGCAGGACCTCCGCCTCCCCCGCCGAGGGCAGTTGGACGACGGTCTCCTCGATGCCCAGCTCGGCGTAGTGGGCGAGTTTGCCGGGGGTGGGGTGGACGGCGTACGGGACCACCTGGAGGGCGGCCGGGTCGCGCCCGGCGTCCGACCACACGGACCGCAGCACCGGCAGCGACTCGGTGAGCCCGCGTCCGCCGATCGGCAGCCAGCCGTCGGCGTACTCCGCGATGTGCGCGAACAGCTTGGGACCGGCCGCCCCGCCGACGAGGGTGCGGGGGCCGACGACCGGGCCGCGCGGCTTCCGCACCGGTTTGGGGAAGGCGAAGCTGGGCCGCACGCCGCCGAACTCGCCCTCGTGGCCCACCGGTTCCTCGGACCACAGCGCCCGCATCAGGCCCATCCGGTCCCGCACCAGCTCCCGGCGGCCGCGCCACTCGACGCCGTGGTCGGCGGCCTCCTCGACGTTCCAGCCGAAGCCGAGCCCGAGGGTGAAGCGGCCGCCGGAGAGATGGTCGAGGGTGGCGATCTGCTTGGCCAGGGCGATCGGATCGTGCTGGGCGACCAGCGTGATCCCGGTGCCGAGACCCAGCCGCTCGGTCACGGCCGCGGCCTGCCCGAGCGCGACGAAGGGGTCGAGGGTACGGCCGTACTCGCGCGGCAGCTCGCCGCCCGCCGGGTACGGGGTGGCCCGCTCCACCGGGATGTGGGTGTGCTCGGGCAGGTACAGCCCGGCGAAGCCGCGCCGCTCCAGCTCACGCGCGAGCCCGGTGGGGGTGACGGTCTCGTCGGTGAGGAAGATCGTGACGGCGATACGCATGTGTCATCTGTACCGGGTGCGACGGCCCCTGTCGATACCGACCGGTCGGGATTCGGGGTGCCCCGTGGGGGCTGGTCGACCGCCGCCGGCCGGTGCGGGTTTCGTTGTGGCTCGTCGCGCCCACGCGGCGGAGGCGCATATCGACACTGTCCCGCGCCCCTCGACCGGCTTACGTTGGAAGCGTGACGACGCTGCGCGGCACCCTGCCCCCGGGCTCCCCGGACTATGTCTACGTACCCGTCGAAGTGTCTCCCGGCACCAGCGAGTTGCGCGTCTCCTACACCTACGACCGGCCCGCCGTCCCGCCCGGCACCCCGGGCACGCCCTCGACATCGGGCTCTTCGACGAGCGCGGCATCGAGCTGGGCGGCCGGGGCTTCAGGGGCTGGTCGGGCGGCGCCCGTACGGAGTTCTTCGTGCGGGCGGACGAGGCGACGCCCGGCTATCTCCCCGGCCCGCTGCGTCCCGGCACCTGGCACATCGCGCTGGGCCCCTACACGGTGGCGCCGCAGGGGCTGACGTACGAGCTGACGGTCACGCTCACCCGAGGGGACCCCGGTACGACACCCGCACCGGTGTACCCGCCCGACCGCGCCCGCGGCCGGGGCCGTGCCTGGTACCGGGGGGACTGCCATCTGCACTCCTGGCACTCCGACGGGCGCCGCACCCCGGCCGAGATCGCGGCGCTGGCCCGCGCGGCCGGCCTGGACTTCATCAACAGCTCCGAGCACAACACGACGTCCGCCCACGCCCATTGGGCCGCTGTGGCCGGCGACGACCTGCTGGTCATGCTGGGCGAGGAGGTCACCACCAGGAACGGCCACGTGCTGGCCCTCGGAACCGAGCCGGGCACCTTCGTCGACTGGCGCTACCGGGCCCGGGACGGCCGCTTTGGCCGCTTCGCCCACCGGATCCGTGAGGCCGGCGGCCTGGTCGTACCCGCCCATCCGCATGCCACCTGTGTCGGGTGCGCCTGGAAGTTCGGGTTCGGGGAGGCGGACGCGGTCGAGGTGTGGAACGGGCCGTACACGCCCGACGACGAGGTCGCCCTGGCCGCCTGGGACGCCCGGCTCGTCGCGTCCGTGCGGGAGAACCGGGCGTGGCTGCCCGCGATGGGCGACAGCGACGCCCACCGCGACCCGGACGCGATCGGCCTTCCCCAGACGGTCGTCCTCGCGGAGGACCTGACCCGCGAGGCGATTCAGGACGGCCTGCGCGCGGGCCGCTCCTACGTGGCCGAGTCGCGGCACGTGACCCTCGCCCTCACCGCCACCGGCGCGGACGGCCGGCAGGCCGGAATCGGTGAGCGGCTGGCGGTCCCCGACGACATTCCGGTGACGGTACGCCTGGAGGTCGCCGGCGCACCGCGCTGCTCGGTCCGGTTCGTCACCGACCAGGGCGTGCTGCTCACGAGCGATCCGCTGCCCGTGTCGGGCGCGGGCGTGGTCGAGTGGCGTACGACACCGGCGTACGCCGCCTACGTGCGCGCGGAGTTGCGGCACGAGACGGCACTGGGCCCGCTACCCGGAGCCATGGCCGCGTTCACCAACCCGGTGTTCCTCGGGGCTGTTCGAGCTGGTCCGCCGCCCACTCGGCCCACTCCCGCCGCATCGCGTTGAAACGCACCCGATGACCCCGAGGCACCTCTGCGGCAACCACGCCCCGGAGGCCGCCTTCGCCCCGGCCGACGCCACGTCCGGCGGCTCGGGCCGACTCATGACGTACGTCCACGACGCCGCCGCCGGCCGCGGCGCCCTGGCCCTCCTGGACGCCGAGCACCTCACCGCGCCCCCGGTCGCCGGGATCCACCTGCCGGCCCGGGTGCCGTTCGGCTTCCACGGCGACCGGCTGCCGGACGCGGAAGCCTAGTGCTGCGGCCGGCTGTCCCGGCGCAGGCCGAGAATCTCGGCGACCGACTCCAGCCAGCGGGCGGTACGGGTCTCACCCTCGGGGGTGTCGGCGCACTGCGCGGCCGTCTCCAGCCAGCCGCGCAGCAGCGCGGACGCCTCGGGGGACGGCAGTGGCTCGGGCAGTTCGGCGGCGTAGCGGGGGCCGCCGGCGCGGACGATCCTCGCGACGTACGCCACCGAGCGCGGCACCACGCCGAGCCGGTCCAGGGTGACGGCGGCCGCGACGGCGCCGTCGCCGAAGAGGGCGGTGCGGAAGGCGTCCCGGGTGAGGCCGTAGCGGAGCAGGGCACCGATGTCGGTGGTGGCGAGGAGTTCGTCGTCGGTGCGGGTGGCGGGGGTGGGTGGCATGGGGGCCTCGGGGTCGGTCCGGGTCAGCGGACGGTGATCTTGTACACGAAGTACTCGGCGACATCGCCGGGAGTGCCGGTGGCGGTGGGCACGGGGCTCGCGGACGCCTCCGCCTCGGCGGCGCTGCTGCACCTGGCCATCGGGCAGTGCAGCATCTTCACCTGGGTCGTACCCGACTTGACCGCGGTGAAGTCGAAGTATTCGGTGCCCTCGCCGCCACCGGTGATCCCCTCCGGGCTGCCGTGGACGTCCTCCCGCTTGCCGCGGTACTTCAGGACGGCGGCGTCCGGTCGCGGGCCGGCCAGGTACCAGTGCTCGCCGAGCGCCGGACTGGCGGGCAGCGACAGGGTGAACCTCTCGCCCGCGTCCACCGCGATGGAGCGCTGCTGGGCGCCGTACTCGGCCTGCCCGTCTCCGCCGAGCAGGCCGCAGCCGGCCAGGGTGAGGGGAAGGAGGGCCGAGGCCGCCAGCAGGCGGGCCGATGTCGTTCTGCGCACGGTCAGTCCTGGTCGATGTAGACGCGATTGACGTTGTCGAAGCGGTTGTCCGAGGCGCCGCTGAGATCGCCCTTGACGAAGTCGTCCTCGCTGACCCAGGTGGTGGTGCCCCAGGGGTTGTACACCTGGAGCTTGTCACCCTCCTGGCCCACGATCATCATGCCGTGGCCGACCCAATCGCCGTTCTCCTCGTGCCCCTCGACGTTGATGGGCACGGGCTTGCCCTCGGCGACGGACTTCTCGATGTCGGTCAGCACGTCGCGGCGGTCGTCGGCGCCGTGCATGTCGTGCGACGCGTAGTGGTCGCCGGTGTGCGGACTCAGCTCCTTTTCGGAGATCTCGACCTGGCCGTCGGAGTCCATGCCTGCCGGGGTGTCACTCCAGAAGTGGGTGTAGTCGCCGTCGCCCTCCTCGTGCAGCCGGTACTGCTCGTCGTGGAGCCGCTTGCGGAAGTGCGCGGGGTCGTCGTCCTGGCCGGTCGGGCCGCCGGTCAGCTGCAGGGCGTAGACGGGATCGACCATGGCGCGCGCCGTGACCGTGGAGGACGGCACACAGGTCGCGGCGTCCTGCGACCACCGCTGGTTGCCGAAGGTCTGGTCGTCGGTGTTGTGGTTGGAGCCGTTGGCGTTCCTGCCCTCGTCGTCCAGGCTGTCGGCCTGCGTGGTGACCGGGGCCAGATGGTCCTCCAGCCACGCCGGATCCTTGCCGTGGATCTTCCCCGCGAACGTCTCCACGTCGTCGGCCGAGTAGCCGGAGGCGAGAGCCTTCAGGAGGTACGCCTTCTCCTGCGGAGTGGAGGCGTCGGCCATCAGGCGGTCCATGCGGGCGCGGTCGGCGGCCGACAGGCGGTCCATGGCGCGGCCGGAGCGCTCGAGGTCGTTGGCGCTGAGGACCTCGTTCATCTCGGGGTCGCCGCCCACATTGCTGGTGTCGGCCAGCGCCAGCCGGTCGGCCGCCGACAGCCCGGGACCGTCCAGCTTCCCGGCCCGCGCCTCGGACGCCCACTTGTTCAGGTCCCGCGCGGCGGCCCGGGCGGCGTCGTCGGCCGCGGCAGCGGCCTTGTGCAGCAGGTCGACGCCCGAGGAGGCGACCGAGCGGGCCTTCAGCCGGGTGCCCTCCTCGTCGTCGTCCTCGTACCAGTCGTCGAAGAAGCCGTCCCTGCCGCCGAGCATCGAGCGCGCCTGCCGCAGCCTGGCCCGCCCGTCGCCGTCCTGCCGCTGCGCGTCCTTGACCGCGTCGGCGAGCTTCAGCAGCGCCTTGGCGCCGCCCTCGAAGGCGTCGATCATCTGCTGCGCGTCCCGCGCGGCGGCGGCCACCACGTCGGAGGCGAGCACGCTGGTCCGGCCGACCCACACCTCCGGAAGGCCCTTGCGCGCCACCTTGTCGACGCGGTCCCGCACGTCGGCGGCCTTGTCGGTCTGCCCGCGGTACAGCTTGGCCAGCGTCTCCAGCGTCGCGTGGTCGCCCACCGGGGCCGACACTCCGAGGGCGTCGTCGATCGCGTCGATCAGGTCGTTCTTGCTGTCCGCCGAGGAAATCCTGTCGCACAGGCCGTTCAGCCGCTTGCGGCGGTCGGTGGTGTCCTCCGTCGTCATCGTGCGCCGCCCCTCAGTAGCGCGACAGCGCCGACGGGCGCGTGGCGTAGGCGGGCATGGTGGTCACGTAGCCGTCCCCAGCCGGCACGCTGCGAACGCTGGTGTCGACGAGGCCGTCGCTGCCGTCGTACGCCCCCTTGGACAGCCTGACCTTGTCCGCCAGCTCGTGCAGGGCCGACTCCAGCGTGCCGGTCTCCTTCTCCCAGGCCGCGGCGAACCCGTTGAACGCCGCCGCCGCGTCCGGGCCGCCCAGCGCGTCGTCCGTGTAGCAGAGCCCAGGGGCGATCGCCTTGCCCATCTTGCCGGTGTCGTCGCCCGCGCCGTCCAGTTCCTTCGCCTGGCCGGACATGCCGGACTTGACCTGGTAGCCGTCCGAAGACGCGCCCATCCCACTCCCCCGTTTACCCTTGATCATGACCGCCGGGGAGGCTAACACGGGTTGAGCGGACGTATGTTCACGCGTCACGGGCCCCGCACGCGGCGGCCACAGCATCCCCGCGAGGCGTACGTCCGGACGCCGTCCGCCGAGGAGAGCAGGAGAGCGACAGACATGTCAGGCCGCGCAGACCTCAAGCACCGCGTGGTGACCCGCTTCCAGCGGCACCTCGCCAACCCGCTCAACCGGCGGCTGCCCTTCCAGACGCTCCTGGAGACCACCGGCCGCACGTCCGGCCGGCCCCGGCAGACGCCCGTCGGCGGGCGCCGGGTCGGGGAGTCGTTCTGGATCGTCTCGGAGTTCGGCCACACGTCGCAGTACGTGCGCAACATCCAGGCCGACCCGAAGGTACGCGTCCGTATCGCCGGCCGCTGGCACCACGGCACCGCCCACCTCCTCCCCGACGACGACGCCCTGGCCCGGCTGCGCGCCCTGCCCCGCTTCAACAGCGCGGTGGTGCGGGCGCTCGGCACGGACCTGCTGACGGTGCGGGTGGACCTGACGGACTGAGCGCCCCAAGCGGTGGGCCGGTCGACCAGCGCGTCACGGGTGTGGTCGGCATCGGCCTTCGCGCCGTACTCGACCCGAAGTCCACCCGGCCCCGGCCCTCACCCCGGCCACACGATCGCCTGCACCTCGCTGTACGCGTGCAGGGCGTACACCCCGACGTCCCGGCCGACCCCGCTCTTCTTGAACCCGCCGAACGGCGCCTCCATGTTGCGGCCGACCGTGTTGACGCCCACTCCCCCCGCCCGCAGTCGCCGCGCCACCCGGAAGGCCCTGGCCACATCGCCCGACCAGACGTAGTCGATGAGCCCGTAGTCGGAGTCGTTGGCGAGGGCCACCCCTTCCTCCTCGTGGTCGAACGGGATCACCACCACCACGGGGCCGAAGATCTCCTCCCGGGCCACCCGCATGTCGTTGGCACAGTCGGCCAGGAGGGTGGGGGCGACGTAGAAACCGCGCTCCACAGGCGGGCGTTCGCCACCCGTGACCACCGTCGCACCCTCCTTCCGCCCCAGTTCGACGTACGACTCCACGCGCGCCCGGTGCTCGCCGGAGATCACGGGGCCCACCACCGTGTCCGGCTCGCGCGGGTCACCCACCTTCAACCGGGCGGCGTACGCGCCCAGTTCCACCACCAGCCGGTCGTACACCCCCCGCTGGACCAGCACCCGGGTCGGGGCGGTGCAGATCTGCCCGCTGTAGAAGGAGAACGTCGTACCGATCCCGGCCACCGCCGATGCGAGGTCGGCGTCGTCGAAGACGAGAGCCGCGCCCTTCCCTCCCAGCTCCATCAACCGGCGTTTCATGTCCCGCCCGCACACCTCGGCGATGCGCCGGCCGACGGCCGTGGAGCCGGTGAAGCTGACCATGTCGACGTCGTCCGACTCCACCGCCGCCTCCCCCACGGCGACCGAACGCCCGGAGACCACGTTCACGACCCCGGGCGGCACCCCGGCCTCCGCCAGAGCCTGAGCCATCCGGTACACGGAGAGGGGATCCTGCGGGGCCGGTTTCACGACCACGGTGTTGCCCATGGCCAGGGCGGGGGCGACCTTGCCGGCCGGGTTGGCCCAGGGGTTGTTGTACGAGGTGATGCACGTGACCACGCCGACGGGCTGCCGTACCGCCAGCGCGCCCATCACCGCCGCCCGGCCCATCGGCCCGGCCTCGTTGATCTGCGGGGCGATGGCCCACTCGGCCGGTTCCACGGTGGCGTACCGGCGGAAGCGGGCGGCGGCCACCCCGACCTGCATCGCCCGGGCCGTCCCCGTCGTCGCCCCGGTCTCGGCCCGCGCCAGCTCGGCGTACGGGACGAGCCGGCCGCGGATGATCTCCGCGGCACGCCCGAGCGCCGCGGCCCGTTCCTCGGGCCGGGTACGCGACCAGGGGCCGAACGCCTCCCGGGCCGCCGCACAGGCCGCCCGGACCTGCGCCACGGACGCCTCCGGCGCCCGCCCCACCGTCTCCTCGCTGGCCGGGTCGGTCACCGGGTGGTACCCGGCGTCCGGTTCGACCCACTCCCCGCCGATGAACAGCCGCTGGTCCTCGCTCACCCGGTGCTCACCGTCCCGGTGTCGCGCCCGGACCGCAGCACCTTGCCGGGCACGGCCCCGCTCACCGCGTCGTCCCTGATCGCCTCCACCCCGTTGACCCACACGGCCCGCACCCCCAGCGCCCTGGAGTCCAGCCGCGGACTGTCACCCGGCAGGTCGTGCACCAGGGTGGCCTGGCCCGCGTCGATCCGCTCCGGGTCGAAGAGGACCAGGTCCGCATGCCAGCCCTCCCTGATCCGGCCGCGCTCGCGCAGCCCGAAGAGCCGCGCCGGGTCGTCGGTCAGCATCTTCACCGCCTGTTCCAGACCGACCAGCTTCCGGCCGCGCAGACAGTCCCCGAGGAACCGGGTGGTGTACGGCGCCCCGCACATCCGGTCCAGGTGGGCGCCCGCGTCCGAGCCGCCGAGCAGCACGTCCTCGTGCTGCCAGGTCTCGGCGCGCAGGGCCCAGGAGGCCGGGTCGTTGTCGGTGGGCATCGGCCACAGCACCGTACGCAGCTCGTCGTTGGCGCAGATCTCCACCAGGCAGGTGAAGGGGTCCTGGCCGCGCTCGGCGGCGATGTCCCGCACCACCCGCCCGGTCAGTCCGCGGTTCGTCTCGCTGTAGGTGTCGCCGATGACGTACCGGCCGAAGTCGGCGAGCCGCCGGAAGACGCCCGCCTCCTTCGACCCGGCCCGCCGCAGCATCTCCGCCCGGACGTCGGGATCGCGAAGCCTGGCGATGCGCTCGGGAACGGGCAGTGCGAGGATCGGGCCCCAGCCCGGGATGAGGTTGAGGGCGCAGAAGGTACCGAGGGACATGTTCATCGGGGTCAGGATCGGCATCGTGAGCGCCACCACGCGCCCGCCCGCCTTCCTGGCCCGCTCGCTCGCGCTCAGTTGCCGGGGCACCCGTTCCGGCACGGCCGCGTCGACGGTCAGGACGTTCCAGTTCAGTGGCCGCCGCGCCGCCGCGCTCATCTCTACGAACAGATCGATCTCGGCATCGCTGAACTGGTCCAGACAGCCGGCGACGATCGCCTCGATCTGGGTCCCTTCGTGCTCAGCGACGGCCCGGGACAGGGCCAGCAGCTCCCCGGGGCCGGCGTGCCGGGAGGCGACCGGCTGTCCGTCGCCGTCGGAGTGGGTCGTGGACTGGGTGGTGGAGAAGCCCCACGCCCCCGCGTCCATGGCCTCGTGCAGCAGCCGGACGATCTCCCCCAGCTGCTCCTCGCTCGGCCGGCCGCCGACGGCCTCCGGCCCCATGACATACCGCCGCAGCGCGCAGTGCCCCACCATGAAGCCCGCGTTGACCGCGATCCGCCCTTCGAGGGCGTCCAGGTACTCCCCGAAGGAGTGCCAGTTCCACGGCGCCCCCTGCTCCAACGCCACCAGGGACATCCCCTCCACCTTGGACATCATCCGCCGGGTGTAGTCGGCGTCCTCGGGGCGGCCGGGGTGGAGCGGCGCCAGCGTGAACCCGCAGTTCCCGGCGGCGACGGTGGTCACCCCGTGGTTGAGCGAGGGCGTGGCGTACGGGTCCCAGAAGAGCTGGGCGTCGTAGTGGGTGTGGGGGTCCACGAAGCCGGGAGCGAGGACGAGACCGTGCGCGTCCTCGCTGGTGCGGGAACCCTCGGCGATCCTGCCGATGACGGCGATGCGCCCGTCACGCAGGCCGATGTCGGCGGTGTACGCGGGGGCCCCGGTGCCGTCGACGACGGTGGCCCCCTCGATCACATGGTCCAGCATGCCGGGAGCCCCCTCATACCGCCTGACGGAACCGGGTCGTCCGGTGAACGGGATCCGTGTCGATCTTCGGAATCACGTGCTCCCCGATCAGCCGGATCGTCTGCAGCGTCTCCTCCTTGGGCACCCCCACCGGCAAACCGAAGCTCAGCTGGTCCGCCCCCGCCTGCTCCCACCGCTTGCACTGCCGCAGCACCTCGTCCGGGTCCCCGCAGATCAGCAGCTCCTCCTCGATGAGCAGCTCGACGAACTCGGGCGTGTACCGCGGCAACGTCTCGGGCCACACCGGGAACCCCTCGGGCCGCGGGAAGGTGTCGTGGTACCTGAACACCAGGGACGGCAGGTAATGCAGTCCACCGTTGACGGCGATCTCGATGGCCTCGGCATGCGTGGGCGCGCAGACGGCAGTGGTCGTCACCATGACGTTGTCGTTGACGAAGTCCCCGACGGGTTCCGCGTTCACGACCGCCGTCTTGTACTGCTCCAGCACCCACTCCATGTCGGAGACCTTCTGGATGCTGAAGCCGAGGACGCCGAGCCCCTTCTTCGCCGCCATGGCGTAGGACGGCGGCGAGCCGGCCGCGTACCACATCGCCGGATGCGACGTCCCGTACGGCTTCGGGAGCACCTTCCTGGGCGGCAGCTGCCAGTGTTTGCCCTGGAAGCCGGTGTACTCGTCCTGGAGCCACATCTTCGGGAACTCGGCGATGGTCTCCTCCCAGATCTCCTTCGTGCAGTTCATGTCGGTGATCCCGGGGAGGAAGCCGAGGATCTCGTGGCTGCCGGCGCCGCGCCCGCTGCCGAACTCGAAGCGGCCCTCGCTGAGGTGGTCCAGCATGGCGACCTTCTCGGCCACCTTCACCGGATGGTTGACCTGGGCGAGCGGGTTGAAGATCCCCGAGCCCAGGTGGATCCGTTCGGTCGCGTGGGCGAGGTAGCCGAGGAAGACGTCGTTGGCGGACAGGTGCGAGTACTCCTCCAGGAAGTGGTGCTCGGAGGCCCAGGCGTACTTGAAGCCGGACTTGTCCGCCTGGATGACGTACTCGGTCTCCTCCATCAGCGCCTTGTGCTCGGCCAGCGGGTCGGTCTCGGCGCGCTTGCCCACGTATCCCTGTACAAAGAGCCCGAATTCCAAGGCGGTTCACCGTCCCCAGGGTTTCTGACATACCGTCAGATGCTGTTTGTCGGCCGACTGTCGCACCGACCGCCGTGACCGTCAATAGCTGACGGTACGTCAGATCACGCTGACCCCCGCCAGCCATCCCCCGTCGATCACGAACGGCTGCCCGGTGATGTACGAGGAGTCGTCCGAGGTGAGGAACAGAGCCAGCCGGGCCACCTCCTCCGGCTGCCCGACCCGGCCGAGCGGCACGAGCCCCCGGTACAGCTCGTCCAGGGACCGGCTCATCTCCTCCGGGTCCGCGTCCGGCTCCAGCCGGGCCGGGTTCGACATCGCGGTGTCGATGGCCCCCGGGCAGATGGCGTTGACCCGGATCCGCCGGCTCGCCAGCTCCAGCGCGGCCACCCGGGTCAACCCGAGCACGGCGTGCTTGGTCGCCGCGTACGTCCCGACGGCCGCCATCCCGGTGAGCGCGGTGTAGGACGCGGTGTTGACGATCGTGCCGCCGTCCGCCAGCTCCGGCGCCACGGTCTTCATGCCCAGGAAACAGCCGACCTGGTTGACCTGCACGACCTGCATGAACTCGTCCAGCGGGGTGTCCACCAGCGCGTTGAAGCGCAGGATGCCCGCGTTGTTGACCAGCCCGTCGATCCGCCCGTACGTCTGCTTGACGACCCCGACGGCCTCCCGCCACCCTTCCTGCGTGCCCACGTCCAGGTGGACGTAGAGGGCCCCTATCTCCTTGGCGAGCGCCTCCCCCAGGTCGTCCAGCACATCGGCGACGACCACCCGCGCGCCCTCCTCCCGGAAGAGCCGCGCCTCCTGCTCACCCTGTCCGCGCGCCGCCCCGGTGACGATGACGACCCGCCCGTCCAGCTTGCCCATGTCCGCTCCTCAGTCCAGCCGGGGCCCGACCTCCGCCCCGAACGTGCCGATCTGGTCGATGAGTTCACTGCGGCTCCGGCTGCGGAACCGCACCTGGATCTGGTGCGCGCCCATCGCGCGGTACGCCCGCAGCGACTCGGCGATCCGCTCCGGCGCCCCGGTGAGAGTGCGCCGTCCCACGTCCCAGCCGGCCCGTCCGACGTACAAGGGCTCGGTGATGGCGCCGACGGTGAGGGGCGCCTCGATGCCGTTCTCCTCGCGCAGCCGCCGCAGCCGCGCGATCTGCCCGGGCAGCCGGTCCCGCGGGTCCCCCTGCGGCAGCCAGCCGTCGCCCTTCAGGGCCGCCCGGCGGACGGCCGCGGGCGAGGAGCCGCCGACCCAGATCGGGATGTGCTCCTGCGTGGGCCGGGGCCGCTGTCCCAGACCGGCGAAGTCGTACAGCTTGCCGTGGTGCTCGGGGAACTCCTCGGGTCCGAGGGCGGCCCGCAGCGCGTCGATCGCCTCGTCGAGCACGGCTCCGCGCCGCTCGAAGTCCACCTGCAGCGCCTCGAACTCCTCCCGCACGTGCCCGGCGCCCACACCGAGGACGAGCCGCCCGCCGGAGAGATGGTCGAGGGTGGCGTACTGCTTGGCGGTGAGCAGCGGGTGCCGCAACCCCACGACGGCCACGTGGCTGAGCAGCCGGACGCGCTCGGTCACGGCGGCGAGATGGGCGAGGGTGGCGACCGGGTCGTACCAGACCGTGCTCATCGCCGGGGCCAGCCGGCGCGGAACGGCCACGTGGTCGCAGCAGGCGAGGTAGTCGAACCCGGCCCGGTCCACGGCCCGCGCGATCTCCACCAGGTCGGCGGGCCCGGCGGCGGCCTCCCAGCCCTCGGTGTAGAGGGTGCTCTGTGACTGGACGGGCAGCTGGATGCCGTACCCGAGGCTCACCGTGACCCCTGCCAGAGCCCGTCCCGGGCGAGCCCCAGCAGTTCGATGGCGTTCCCCCGGACGATCCGCTCGACCACGTCCGCCGGCAGGTGACCCATCTGGGCCTCGCCGACCTCACGGGACTTGGGCCAGGTGGAGTCGGAGTGGGGATAGTCGGTCTCGTAGAGCACGTTGCCGACGCCGATGGCGTCCAGGTTCCCGAGCCCGAAGGCATCGTCGAAGAAACAGCCGTACACATGGTCGGCGAACAGCTCGGACGGCGGCCGGTGGACCTTGTCGGCGACCCCGCCCCACCCCCGGTTCTCCTCCCACACGACGTCCGCCCGCTCGAGGATGTACGGGATCCACCCGATCTGCCCCTCGGCGTACATGATCCTGAGGTTCGGGAAGCGCTCGAACTTCCCGCTCATCAGCCAGTCGACCATCGAGAAGCAGCAGTTGGCGAAGGTGATGGTGGAACCGACCGCGGGCGGGGCGTCCGCGGAGGTGGAGGGCATCCGGCTGCTGGAGCCGATGTGCATGGCGACGACCGTGCCGGTCTCGTCGCAGGCCGCGAGGAACGGGTCCCAGTCGTCGGTGTGGATGGACGGCAGGCCCAGGTGCGGGGGTATCTCGGAGAAGGCGACGGCCCGGACCCCGCGCGCGGCGTTGCGCCGCACCTCCCGGGCGGCCAGCTCGGCGTCCCAGAGCGGAATCAGGGTGAGCGGTATGAGCCGCCCCCGCGCCGTCGGCCCGCACCACTCCTCCACCATCCAGTCGTTGTAGGCGCGGACGCAGAGCAGGGCGAGCTCCTTGTCCCGTGCCTCGCTGAAGGTCTGGCCGCAGAAACGCGGGAAGGTGGGGAAACAGACGGCGGACTGGACGTGGTTGACGTCCATGTCCGCCAGACGCCGGGGGACGTCGTAGGAACCCGCCCTCATCTGCCCGTAGGTGATGACTTCCAGCCTGATGTCGTCCCTGCTGCAGCCGACGGCGGTGTCGAGCCGGGTGAGCGGCCGGTGCAGATCCTCATAGACCCACCAGTCGCCCACCGGGCCGTCCGTGGCCCCTGCTTCCCCCATGACGGGCTTGAACCGGCCGCCCAGGAAGGTCATTTCCTTCACAGGCGCGCGAACGATCCGCGGCCCGGTGTCCAGATACTTCTTCGGGAGCCGGTCCTGCCACACGGTGGCGGGTTCCACGGTGTGGTCGTCCACGGAGATGATCAGCGGAAACGTGCTGTCGTGGGTGTCCATGGCGCCCACGGTAGCGCTCATCTGACGGATCGTCAGCTACTGCGGCCGGTCACCGGCGTGCGAAGACGGTGTGAGGGATTTGTGGACTCGGAAGCAACGCCCTGTGATCGGCATCTCCCATGGCTGACGCAACCGCCCCGAACAAGGCAAACTGACGGGGTTGTTCGTGAGGCCCAGGGTCTGTCCGGCGGAACAGGCCGGCTCCAGGCAACGGTGTCTTGTCAGTACAGGTGAGCGGTGCATGGTGCGTCCAGCTGCGAGGCGGGGAGGGCGCCGACGCGGAGCGTCGGCAACCGAGGCCAACGCCGCGGATGGACGCACCATGCCCCGCGATTCCGGCATGATCCGCCGGACAGGCCCTAGGGGGGCGAACGCATGGACGGTGGGCCGCGCGTACCTGAGCGGCGGCGGGCCGACGCCGCGGCCAGTGCCATCGCGGAGCCGGCGGCGTTGCGTTTCAGCGTGCTCGGTCCGGTGCGGGCCTGGCGCGGTGAGGAGGCCCTGAACACCGGCTCCCCTCAGCAGCGCGCTCTGCTGGCCGCCCTGCTGCTGCGCGAGGGCCGTACGGCGACCGCGGCCGAGCTGATCGACGCGCTCTGGGGCACCGGGCCACCGTCCCAGGCGCTGGCCGCGCTGCGGACGTACGCGTCCCGGCTGCGGAAGGTCCTGGACCCCGGGGTCCTGGTCAGCGAGTCCGGTGGCTACGCGGTGCGCTCGCTGGGCGAGGAGGCGCTGGACCTGGCGGTGGCGCAGGAACTGGCGGCGCAGGCGGAGAAGTCCCGCAACGCCGGGGATCTGAACCGGGCGCGGGAGGTGCTGAACCGGGCCCTGGCCCTGTGGGACGGCGAACCCCTGGCGGGCGTACCGGGCCCGTACGCCGACGCGCAACGGGTCCGCCTGGAGGAGTGGCGACTCCAGCTGCTGGAATCCCGCCTGGACATGGACCTGGAACAGGGCTGCCACGCGGAGGCGGTCTCGGAACTGACCGCCCTGACGGCGGCACAGCCGCTCCGTGAGCGGCTGCGCGAGCTGCTGATGCTGGCGCTGTACCGCAGCGGCCGCCAGGCAGAGGCGCTCGCCGTGTACGCGGACACCCGGCGCCTGCTGGCGGAGGAACTGGGGGTGGATCCACGACCGGGGCTGCGGGAGCTGCAGCAGCGGATCCTGCAGGCGGACCCGGCGCTCGCCGAGCCGTCCGCCCCGGCGACGGAGTCCTCCGTCATGCCCGTCCGCCCGGCACAGCTTCCGGCTTCCGTCCCGGACTTCACGGGGCGTTCGTCCTTCGTCTCCGAGCTGAGCGAGGTGCTGGCGTCGGCGTCCGACGCGGAGGCCGAGGGCCGGGTGATGGCGGTCTCGGCGCTGGCCGGAATCGGGGGCGTCGGGAAGACCACGCTGGCGGTGCACGTGGCCCACCGGGCGCGACCCGCGTTCCCCGACGGTCAGCTGTACGTGGACCTGCAGGGCGCCGGGCCGCGCCCCGCGGAACCCGAGACGGTTCTGGGCTCCTTCCTGCGCGCCCTCGGCACGGCGGACTCGGCGATCCCGGACTCCCTGGAGGAGCGCGCCGCCCTGTACCGCTCGGTCCTGGACGGACGCCGGGTCCTGGTCCTGCTGGACAACGCCAAGGACGCGGCCCAGGTACGGCCGCTGCTGCCGGGAACGGAGGGCTGCGCGGCCCTCGTGACCTCCCGGGTCCGGATGGTGGACCTGGCCGGGGCCCACCTGGTGGACCTGGACGTGATGTCCCCCGACGAGGCGCTCGCCCTGTTCACGAAGATCGTGGGCGAGGAGCGGGTGGCGGCGGAGCGGAAGGCGGCGCTGGACGTGGTCGCCGCGTGCGGCTTCCTGCCGCTGGCGATCCGCATCGCGGCCTCGCGCCTGGCGGCCCGCCGCACCTGGACGGTCTCGGTCCTCGCCGCCAAGCTGGCGGACGAGCGCCGCCGCCTGGACGAGCTCCAGGCGGGCGACCTGGCGGTGAAGGCCACCTTCGAACTCGGCTACGGCCAGCTGGAGCCGGCCCAGGCCCGCGCCTTCCGCCTGCTGGGCCTGGCCGACGGCCCGGACATCTCCCTGGCCGCCGCGGCCGCGGTCCTGGACCTCCCGGCCGAGGAGACGGAGGACCTGCTGGAGTCCCTGGTCGACACGTCCCTGCTGGAGTCCGCGGCACCCGGACGGTACCGCTTCCATGATCTGGTCCGCCTCTACGCGCGTGCATGCGCGGAAAGGGACGAGCAGCCGCCGAGTGAGCGGGAGGCCGCATTGTCGCGGTTGCTGGACTTTTATCTGGCCTCGGCGACACGGGTGTACGCCATAGAGCGCCCGGGTGACCGCACAGTGGACCACCTCGAGGAGACGGAGCACGCCGGCCAGGAATTCGTGGATGACGCCCGTGCCCTGGACTGGCTGCACGCCGAAGCGGCCTGCATCCTCGCCTGCGTCCAGCAGTCGCTTGCCGCGCCCACCCTGCGCAGGGCCGTCGATCTGCTTCTCGCGTCGAAGGACCTGGCCGAGTCCGGAGCAAGCGCCCTGCGGTACGAAGCAGTCACCCAGGCCGCCCGTGATGCCGCGGCCGAGCTGGGTGACGCCTACGCGGAGGGCAGGGCCCGGACGACGCTCGCTCAAGTGCTCAGCCACGCCGGGCGGTTCGAGGAAGCCGGTGCCGAGACAGAGCGCGCCATCGAACTCGGCCGCAGTACGGGCGACCCCTGGACCTGCGGCAACGCCCACAACGAACAGGGCATCATCGCCAACTGCCTGAACCAGCGCGCCGTCAGTGAGACCCACTTGCGTGAGGCGATCAAGGCGTTCAGAGCCGACGGCAATCGCCCGGGAGAGGCCAGCGCTCTGTGCAACCTCTCCCGAGTCCTGGTCTCCTTGGAGCGGGTCTCGACCGCCATCGACCTGGTCCGCGAGGGCATCGCCATCTACGACGAACTCGGGCTCACGTTCCGACTGGCCAACGCAAGGTACGCACTGGGCATCGCACTCGGACACGGAGGACGCCATGACGAGGCCCTGGGTGAACTGAGCGCGGCGTTGGACACGTTCACCGTCAACAGGCAGCGCCTCTGGGAGGGCACCACCCATTTCCGTATCGCCCAGGTCCACCTGTCCGCAGGGCGCCCAGCCCGAGCCGCACAGCATGCCGAGCAAGCGCTGACGACCGGCTGCATCGGTGGCGAGTGGATGCGTGCCAACATCCTCACCCTTCTGGGGCACTCGCTGGAGAGCCTGGGACAGACGGACCGGGCGAAGGCCTGCTGGCGCGAGGCACTCGCCATCTATGAAGGCGCAGGCTCACCCGAGGCCGACGAACTGCGCCGGCTGCTTCCCTCGGTCGCTCTCCTCTGACCACGTCCAAGGCCGCGTTCATCAAACGTTTATGGGTGGCTGCCATCCTCAAGTCATCGATCCGTCGCGGCGGGGGGAGCGGGCGGATCCGGTGGGGGCCCACGGGTAAGGTGATCGCCCCCGGAACGCCCGTTCGACAGCCCGCGGGGGAGTTGCCGAGCGGGCGTTCCCGTCAGCTGCGCCACAGGGGAGTTTTCATGAGCAACACCGAAGAGCCCAAGAACCTGGACGACGTCACCACCCTCGACAGCCACATGCCGGCCCCGCCGAAGGACGGCACCGTGACGACCCTCGACAGCCACATGCCGACGCCGCCGAAGGACGACACGATCACCACGCTCGACAGCCACATGCCGGCCCCGCCGAAGGACGGCACCGTGACGACCCTCGACAGCCACATGCCGGCCCCGCCGGCTCTGGACCTGAACGGCAAGTAGAGCCACCTCCCCACCGGGGGTCGGCCGCGGCGGCGCGGAGGGGGAGCCGCCGCGGCCGAGGTGTGTCCGGAGCATGGGGCGCCGGCCGACCAGCACGGTGCGCCGGCAGAACCGCCCGGTTGTCCACAGGGCAAGCGGCAAGTCGCGAATTCTGCGATCTTGCCCGGGTGAAGCGAAGGGACTTGAGGGCACTGGCGGACCGGGGCGTCCTGCTCACCTCACGTGCCGTCGAGGCCGGCTGGCCCCGGCGCAGCCTCTCGCGTGCGCTGCGGGCACAGGGCTGGACCCGGCTTCGGCACGGCGCCTGGGCCGAGCCGGAGCGCGACCCCGACCTGCTCACCCGCCTCCGGGCCGTGCTGCTCCGCGAACCCCGGCTGATCGTGAGCCACGGTTCAGCAGCTGCCCTCTGGCGGATCGAGACGCTCGACGGTGGCCGCAAGGCGCCGCTGGAGTTCATCGACCCGCACCTCACCCTCCGCCGCGTGGGCAGCGGCGTACGCGTACACCGGATGCCGCTCAGCACGCGGGACGTGGTGGAACGGCAGGGGTTACGGCTCACCAACCCGCCCCGCACACTCGCCGACCTGCTCCGGCGCGGTCCGAGGGACGCGGCGATCGTCGCCGTGGAATCGGCACTGACCTACCGCCGGGTCGGACACGTCCGCCGCGCACCGCTCACCGAGCCGGACGAGATCACCGCCGCGCTGCAGTCGGCCTTACAGGGATCGGTCCGGGCCCGGAACTGGCTGCGCCTGAGCGACCCGCTCGCCGGTTCTCCTGCGGAGACCATTGCCCGACTGCGCATGTACGACGCCGATCTCCATCCCGAGAGCCAAGCCGAACTGCGCCCCCCGGACGGCCACCGCCGCGTCGTCGACTTCCTGTTCCGGTCGGCAGGGCTGGGCGTGGAGATCGAGGGGTACGCCTACCACGGCACCCGGGACGCCCACCGCCAGGACATCGCCCGCTACAACCAGCTCCTGCGATGCCCGGAGATCCGCAGCCTCCTCCGCTTCAGCGCCGAGGACGTTTTCCACCGGCCTGCGTACATGATCGAGGAGATCAGGGCCGCCCTGGCCGACCTGGCCGACCAGGCCGAACCTGGCCGACCTAGCCGGTGATTCCCAGCGACCGTGGGGCCGCCCGCAACATGGCCGGTGATCCCCAGCGACCGTGGGACCGCCCGCTCCATGGCCGGTGATCCCCAGCGACCGTGGGACTCCTGGCCAGTGATTCCCAGCAACCGTGGGGCCGCCCGCTTCCTGGCCAGTGTCGTGCTTCCGCGAGCCGAGTAAAGGGCGCTCCCGTTCCGCTGCGCTCCACTCCCGCGTCGCCTACGGCGATGGCCCTCCGGGCCACCCTTGACTCGCCTCACTCCAGCACGGGTGAGAAGCGAGCGGGCAGCCCGGGGAAAGTGGCCGGCTCAGGCCTGTTGGTCCCTTGGGTGGGCTGCGTTCACGGCGTTGGCGGAGAAGCGCGGGAGCGGGGCGGGGGCACGCCGGGTGACCTCGGCGGCTTGCGGCCGGTGGGGGAGGGCGCGCTCCCCCGTCGCCTCAACGCCAGGTTGGATGGCGGCTTGCGGCCGGTGGGGCGGGCCGTTCCTCCGCGCCTGCACGCCGGGAGAGCTCGGCGGCTTGCGGCCGGTGAGGGCAATCACTGGGAGCGCGGCCCCTCCTCGCCTGCACGCCGGGTGACCTCGGCGGCTTGCGGCCGGTGGGGGAAGGCTCGCTCCCCCGTCACCTGCACGCCGGGCGAGCTCGGCGGCTTGCGGCCGGTGGGGGGGTGGGGCAGGGGGCTCAGTGACGGACGTTGCCGAGGGCCGGAGTTCCGGGGCCAGCGTGAGAGCCAGCGGCTGGCGTGAGGGCTGGAAACGGGGATGGCGGTGCGTCGGCAGAGCTATCGGAAGACTTGGGCCACGCCTGCCATCAACGTCCTGCGGGATGTCCTTGCCCAGCTGGCCCAAACCTTCCAATCCCCCAAGTCGTGTGATGGTTGGGACTGGTGTGACCGCTCACTGTGACGGATGGGACTGGTGGGGCTGCCTCGCCCAGGGGTTGCCGACACCCCCGGCGCCAGCCCCCAACCCCCCGACCGCAAGCCGCCAAACCCACCCGGCGTGCCCCCTCCCGCGCGCGCCCACCCCCCACCCGCAAGCCGCCGAACGCACCCGCCGCGCAGGCGAGGTGGGTCGCGCCCCCTCCGCCAACGGCTCACACGCAGCCCACCCAAGGGCCCGGCAAGGCTCAGTCGGCCACTTTCCCCCGGCCGCCCGCTCGCTTCTTCCCCGTGCTGGAGCGAGGCGTGTCAAGGGTCGGCCGTAGGCCGATCGGCGCAAGCCGACGCGGGAGTGGAGCGCAGCGGAACGGAGGCGCCCTTGACTCGCCTCGCGGAAGCACGACACTCGCCAAGAAGCGGGCGGCCCCACGGCAACCCGGCAACACCGGTTCCCCTCGATTCCCAGCGGGCGGCCCAACGGCAACTCTTCAGCCCCGGTGCCCCCGGTGCCCCAGCCCGCCTATTCCCCCCGGTCCCCCCAGCCCGCCTACTCCCCCCAGTCCCCCCTGCGCCCCCGTCCCCCCTTCCTCAGCTCCCTCGCCCCCTCAACTCCCCCTTCACTACCTTTCCGCTCGCGTTGCGTGGGAGGTCCTGCACGAACTCCACCGACCTCGGCACCTTGTAGTTGGCCATCTCTCGGCGGGACCAGGCGATCAGGTCGTCGGACGTGAGCAGCGAGCCCGGGCGGCGGACGACGTAGGCCTTGCCGACCTCCCCGAGCCGTGCGTCCGGTACGCCGATCACCGCCACGTCGGCCACGTCCGGGTGGGTGCCGAGCAGTTGCTCTATCTCCGCCGGGTAGGCGTTGAAGCCGCCGACTATGAACATGTCCTTGAGGCGGTCCGTGATGCGCAGGTTGCCAGAGGCGTCCAGGACGCCCACGTCCCCGGTGCGCAGCCACCCGTCCGGCGACAGCACCTCCCGTGTCGCCGCCGGGTCCTCGTAGTAGCCCCGCATGACGTTGAAGCCCCGGACCAGTACCTCCCCGGGCGTGCCGGTCGGCACCGGTGTGCCCTTCGCGTCGACCACCTTCAGCTCCGTACCGGGGATCGCCCGGCCGGACGTGGCCGCGATCGCCGAGGGGTCGTCGCCGCGGCGGCACATCGTGACGATGCCGCCGGCCTCGGAGAGGCCGTACGCCGTGAGGACCGTTCCGATGCCGAGTTCGCCCCGCAGGCGTTCCACCAGCCGCAACGGCACCACCGCCGCGCCCGTCACCACCAGGCGCAGGGCCGACAGGTCGTGGGCACCGCGGGAGGAATGGTCCAGGAGGGACTGGTGGAGGCTGGGCGGCCCGGGCAGTACCGAGACCCGTTCCGCCGCTATGTTCGCCAGCGCCGTGTCCACGTTGAACACCGGCTGCGGGATCATCGTCACCCCGCGCATCAGGCACGCGATCACTCCGGCCTTGTAGCCGAAGGTGTGGAAGAAGGGATTGACGATCAGGTAGCGGTCCGTGGTGCGCAGGCCTGCCAGGTCCGCCCAGATCTCGTAGGCGCGCAGGGTCTGTTCGTGTGTGATCACCGCGCCCTTGGGGCGGCCCGTCGTCCCCGAGGTGAAGATGATGTCCGACAGGCTTCCACCGTCCAACTCCGAAGCCAGGCACAGAAGTTCCGGGCTCCCCACGCCCTCACCTCCCGCCAGGAAGTCCTTCCAGGCGAGGAAGCCCTGTGGTGCGTCGCCGGAGAGGACCACCACCTGCCGCAGCGCCGGCAACCCGGGCAGCGGGTGACCGGCACCGTCGGACGCCCCCGCCGCACGCCTCAGCGACGCGACGTACGACGTGCCGAGGAACGTGCCCGTCACGAACAGCAGCCGGGCCCCGCTGCGGCGCAGCACGTCCGCCGCCTCCCCACCCTTGAAGCGCGTGTTCAACGGCACGAGCACCGCGCCCGCCGACACCGCGCCCAGCGCCGCGACGATCCAGTCCAGGGAGTTGGGTGCCCAGACCGCCACCCGGTCGCCCACCCGCACCCCGCTCGCCAGGCAGGCGGCGGCGGCTCGCTCCACCCGGGCGCCCAGTTCCGCGTACGTGATCCTCGTACGGCCCTCGACCACCGCCTCGGTGGCCGCGTACCGCTCCGCCGACCATCGCACCAGACCCGGGATGGTGCCCCAGTCACTCATAGCAGCCCCCTACGCCGCAGCTGACTGTCCGTCAGATTAGCTGTAACCTGACGGGCTGTCAGCAGAGGAAGGGTGGGTGCACCATGGCAGGAACGGGGCTGAAAGACGCCACCGCCATCGTCGGGATCGGGCAGACCGCCTTCGCCAAGCACCTCCCGGAGGACGAGAGGACCCTCGCCTGCCGGGCTGTTCTCGCCGCCCTCGACGACGCCGGGATCGCGCCCGGCGAGGTCGACGCCCTCGCCTCCTACACCATGGAGGAAACCGACGAGGTGGAGCTGGCGAAGGCCGTCGGGTTCGGGGACCTCACCTTCTTCAGCAAGGTCGGATTCGGGGGTGGCGGCTCCTGCGCCACCGTCGCGCATCTCGCCGCCGCCATCACCGCCGGGCAGGCCACCGTCGGGGTCGCCTGGCGCTCGCGCAAGCGGGGCAGCGGCCCCCGGCCCTGGACCAACACCACCGTCCAGCTGCCCACTCCGGCCCAGTGGACCCGGCCCTTCGGGCTGCTCCGGCCCGCGGACGAGATCGCGATGCTGGCACGGCGGTACATGCACGAGTACGGGGCCACCCGCGACCATCTCTTCAACGTGGCCCTCGCCTGCCGGAACCGGGCCAATCAGAATCCGGCCGCGGTCATGTACGAACGGCCGCTCACCCGCGAGATGTACATGACCTCGCGCTGGATCAGCGAGCCGCTGTGCCTCTTCGACAACTGCCTGGAGACGGACGGGGCACTGGCCTGTGTGGTGGTCAGCAGGGAGCGGGCCCGGGACTGCGCCAAGAAGCCCGTCTACGTCCACTCCACCGCCCAGGGGCTGCCCGCCCAGCACCACGGCATGGTCAACTACTGGAACGACGACCCCCTCACCGGCCCGGCCTGGACCGCAGCCCGGCACCTGTGGAAGCACGCCGACTTCACGCCCGAGGACGTCGACGTTGCGCAGATCTACGACGCGTTCACGGCCCTCGTCCCCCTCTCCCTGGAGGGGTACGGCTTCTGCGGGAGGGGCGAGGGCGGGGCCTTCACCGAGCAGGGTGCCCTGGAGATCGGGGGGCGGCTGCCCGTCAACACCGGTGGCGGCGGGCTCTCCGAGGCCTACGTGCACGGCTTCAACCTCATCAACGAAGGGGTGAAGCAGCTGCGCGGCACCAGCACCGCGCAGGTTCCGGGGGCCGCCACCTGTCTGGTCACCGCAGGCGAGGGTGTCCCCACCTCCGCCCTCCTGCTGAGGAGTTGAGCCGGCATGCTGACGCCCGTCACCGACACCGACGGCGCCCCCTTCTGGGAGTACGCCGCCCAGGGCGAGCTGCGGGTCCAGGCCTGTGCCGACTGCGCCGAGCCCCGCTTCCCGCCCCGGCCCTGCTGCCCGCACTGCCAGTCCTTCGCGAGCGAGTGGCGTCCGGTCTCGGGGCGCGGACGCGTGTGGTCGTACGTCATGCCGCATCCGCCGCTGCTGCCCGACTATGCCGCGCAGGCGCCGTACAACGTGGTGGTCGTGGAGCTGGAGGACGTACCCCGGATACGGCTGGTCGGGAATCTGGTCGCCCGTCCCGGAGCCCCGCTCGACTCCCTTGATCCCCGCCGCATCCGGATCGGCGCCCGGGTGCAGGTGGTCTTCTCCGGCGGGCTTCCGCAGTGGGTGCTCGCGTGAACTCCGTGCGCTACGACGCCGACAAGGGCACCGGTGTCGCCGTCGTCACCCTGAACCGGCCCGAGCGGCTCAACGCCATCGACGTGGAGATGGCACGCGAACTCGGCGGGCTGTGGCGCGAGGTGCGGTTCGACGACTCCGTGCGGGCCGTCGTCCTGACCGGGGCCGGGGAGCGGGCCTTCAGTACGGGGATCGACCGGGGCGTGGTCGTGCCGCAGCCCTCGTCGCCGTACATGCAGGACGATCCGCTGCTGTCGATCGGGCCGAAGGCGAACGACCTGTGGAAGCCGGTCGTCGCCGCGGTGCGCGGGATGGCCTGCGGGGGCGCCTTCTACCTGCTCGGGGAGAGTGAGTTCGTCGTCGCGGACACCACGGCCACCTTCTTCGATCCGCACACGACGTACGGGATGGTCAGCGCGTACGAGTCCGTGCTCATGGCGCAACGGATGCCGTACGGGGAGGTGGCGCGGATGATGCTCATGGGGGCCGCGGAACGGATCTCCGCGCAGCGCGCCCATGCCATCGGGCTCGTGTCCGAACTCACCGAACCGGGCGCCGCGTTGGACGCGGCCGTGCGCTGTGCAACCGTCGTCGCCGGGAGTCCGGCGGAGGCCGTGCAGGGGACCGTACGGGCGTTGTGGGCGGCCAGGGAGGCGGCGTGCGCGCAGGCGTTCGCGCAGGCGCCGCATCTCATCGCGCTCGGGAATCTGCCGACGGAAGGGCAGGCCGAGCTGTTCGCCGGCAGACGGTCCGCCGGGCGCTTCCGGGTGCGGTGAGCAGGGCGGTCAGTCCGCGTCGGCCTCCGGTTCCACCCGGCAGTGGTCGATCAGGTCCGCGTTCCCCGAGTCGGGCTTCACCCTGACCGTCGCCCGGCCCTTCGCCGGCACGGTGACATACGTGTAGCCGTAGTCGGCCTCGGCATCGGAGCCGTCCCGGAAGGAGACGTCGACGCTGAAGGTGCCCTTGCGGTCGTTCGGGTTCGTGACCTCGACCGTCGCGTACGGCTTCTTCTCGGTCGCACAGCTGATCAGCTTCGCCGTCCCGTCCCGCAGCGGCTTGCTGCCGCCGCCGGAAGGGGTGGAGGTGGCCCGGTGGGTCGGGCGCCGGGTGTAGTGGTAACCCCCGCCGGTGCTGCCACTCGTACCGCTGCTGCCGTAGCTGGCTTCGTCCGAGTCGTCGTACGACCCGCCCCCCGACGTGGACGAGGACGAACTGTCGTGATCCTGGTGGGAGCTGCTGCACCCGCCCCCGCCTGCGCCCCCGTGGCGGCTGTGGTGCCGTCCGGTCGAGAAGCCGGTCAGGCTGAGCACCACGAAGGACAGTACGGCCGTGAACTTGAGCGCGCGCGTCCGGCTTTGCATGTGCATGCCAGCAGCTTATCGGCCGGTGGCACCGCCTGGCGGGTGCTGGGCACCGGAGGTAGCGTCAGCCGTGAGACGGCCGCCGTCCGAGGCCCTTCCGTGTAAACCGGTGCGACGGCCGTCACGCACTCAGGCCGTCCGCGCCGTCCCCGTCCCCTTCTCCGCGTCCAGCGCGTATACGCAGCGGTCCTTGCTGCACGCGTACACCACCCCGTCCTTGACGACCGGCGAGCCGGTGATCTCGCCGCCGGTGGCGAGCTTCCAGCGCAGTCGGCCGTCGTCGGCCTTGAGGGTGTAGAGGAGGTGGTCGGTGGAGCCGAAGTGGATGCGGCCCTCGGCGACCACGGGGGCGCCCGCGACGTCGCCGCCGGCCTGGAAGCGCCACTTGGGGGTGCCGGTGACCGCGTCCAGGGTGTACAGGCCCTTGCCGCTGCCGACGTGGACGTGCCCGGCCGCCACCAGGACCGGCTCGATGGAGGAGCGGGCCTCGGTGGCGATGCGCCAGCGGTCGCGGCCGTCGGTGGCGTCCAGGGCGTAGACCGTGCCGAGGTAGTCGGCCAGGTAGATGCCGCCGCCGGTGACGGCGGGGCCGGGCGCGAAGGCGGGCGGGCACAGGAACACCGCCGGGGCCTCGAAGTGCCAGCGCACCATGCCGCTCGCCACGTCGATCGCGAGGACGCGGGTGCCGGCGGAGACGTAGACGTAGCCGTCGGGGGCCGGGGTGATGCGGACCGGGACGCCGCCGCAGGAGGCCGCGTCCCCGATGGGGTACGACCAGCGCTCCTCGCCGGTGCGGGCCTCCAGGGCGCGCAGGCGGGCGTCCTGCCAGACGTAGACGGTGCCGTCGTGGACGGCGGGGCCCGCCTCGGGGGACTCGAAGTCGGTCTGGCAGCCGGTGATCTCCCACAGCTTCTGGCCGTTCGCGGCCTCCCAGGCCTGGACGCCGCCGCCCCGGGTGCCGGTGACGACCGTGCCGTGGGCGGCCTGGAGGGAGTACACCCAGGCGTCCGTGGACAGCCGCCACAGGTCGCCGCCCTCGCGGGCGTCCAGGGCGAACAGGGTGGGGCCGTCGGAGGCGTAAATGCGGCCGTCGGCGACCGCCATGGACCAGGCCACGTCCCGGGTCTTGAAGCGTCGGCGGCCGGTGGCCACGTCCAGGGCGTGCACCTCGAAGGAGGTGACGTAGACGAGGTCGCCGTCCACGGACGGGGTGCCCCAGAGGTCGTTCGACATGCGGAAACGCCAGGGGCGCCAGCCGTTCGCCGTCTCCGGGGACACCGGCGGCGCGGGCGGTACGGCGGGGTCGGCGCCGTTGACGCCGGGGCGGGGGCGGGACCAGCCGGCGACCAGGCCGGCCTCCGGCGGGGGCGCCTTGACGGCGGCGGCGCGGGCGTCGGCGACCCGCGGGCCGGGCCCGATGGGCACCGGGGCGCCGGCCAGCCGGACCGGGCCGGTGTCGGGGGCGCCGACCGGGACCACGGGGTCGTAGGACGGGGGCGGGGGTACGGCCGCTCTGCCCGCGCTGCGCGGGCCGGAGGCCGTGGGGGCCGGCTTGACCGCGGGGCGGCCGCCGCGGCGGGCCTCGATGAGGCCGACCGCCTTCTCGGGCAGCCAGGCGGAGGCGGTGCCGCTGTCGTCGGAGCCGGAACCGAAGAGGTGGGGGGCGAGCTGGGCCTGGAGGTCGGCGGGGTTGGGCCGGCCGGTGGCCTCCATCTGCATGCAGGACTCGATGAGCGGGCGCAGCTCGTCCGGCAGACCGGTGAGGTCCGGGCCCTCGCGGAGCAGCATGAAGACGGTCTCGACGGGGTTGGCGCCGTGGAAGGGCGGGTGTCCGGTGGCGGCGAAGACCAGCATCGAGCCGAGCGAGAAGACGTCGCTGGCGCCGGTGACACTGCGGGAGTCCTTGGCCTGCTCGGGGGACATGTAGGCGGGGGTGCCGACGGCGACGTTCGTCATCGTCAAACGGGTGTTCGAGACACCGGAGGCGATGCCGAAGTCGATCACCCGGGGGCCGTCCTCGACCACCAGGACGTTCGAGGGCTTCAGGTCACGGTGGACCAGACCCGCCCCGTGGATGGACTGCAGGGCCTCCGCCACGCCCGCCGCCAGCCAGCGCACCGCCTGGGCCGGGAGCGGCCCGCACTCGTTCACTATCTCCTCGAGGGAGGGCGCGGGGACGTAGGCCGTGGCCAGCCAGGGCACGGCGGCGCGCGGGTCGGCGTCGACCACGGCCGCCGTGTAGAAACCGGAGACCGCGCGGGCCGCCTCCACCTCCCGGGTGAAGCGGACGCGGAAGAGCTGGTCCTCGGCCAGCTCGGTGCGGACCGTCTTGATCGCCACACGCCGGCCGGACGCCGAGCGTGCGAGATAGACCAGCCCCATGCCGCCGGCCCCCAGCCGGCCCAGCACCTCGAACGGCCCGATCCGCCGCGGATCGTGCTGCGTCAGCTGATCCACCACTTGCCTGCCACCTCCCCGTACGAGCCGCGCCATCCACATATGTACGCGACCGAAGTGCAGCGTCTCACCACCGCACCGCCATGGCGGCACGCACCCCGATTCTTCCTGGCCGGGCGGCTGGTTGCGAACCCGGTGACGAATCGGGGTGTCTCATGCCGAATAAGGTCATTTCATCGCTGTAGTGCCGCGCATCACGACCGCATCACGACCGCATCACCGCTGCAATACCGCGAACGACGCCCCCTGATTGTCGGTGACGACGGCCACTCGTCCGTACGACGTCTCGAAGGCCGGCGCCTGGACCCGGCCGCCGAGCCGCTGCACGGCCCCGACGGCGTCGTCCAGGTCCGTGACCCGGAAGTGGGCGAGGAAGTGCGGTGGCATCTCGGCCGGGAAGACCTCGGAGACGTCGGCGCGGCCGAAGTCGGGCTCGGCGTCGGAGCCGAACAGTGCGTCATGGAAGAGGTCGCCGTAGAAGGCGTTCGCGGCGGCGGTGTCGCGGGTGTACAGCTCGGCCCAGACGAAGGTGTTCGGCTCGCGCCGCCGTTCGAAGCCGGCGTGGGTGCCGGGCTGCCACAGGCCGAAGACCGCGCCCTCCGGGTCGGCGGCCAGGGCGGCGACCCCGAGGTCGCCGAGCGGGAACGGGGCCATGACCACCTGCCCGCCGGCCGCGGTGATCCGCCGGCCGAGGGCCTCGGCGTCCGAGGTCGCGAAGGAGACCGTCCAGACGGTGGGCATACGGCCGTCCGTCTTGGGAGCCAGCGAGGCGACGAGGTCGCCGTTCAGCCGGGCCCACACCGAGGAGCCGTACGCCTCCTCGAAGGTCCACCCGAAGAGCTCACCGTAGAACCGCTTGCCCGCCTCGACGTCGGGCAGCTCGGCGTCCACCCAGCAGGGGACGCCCTCTGCGTACGCCTCTTCGTTCCCGGATGCCCTGTTTTCGGCCATGCCGCCAAAGTAACCGTGCCGCGCACACCCCGCAGACCAGCCACACCACCCCGAATACCCCCGTGCACCCCATTTGCAGTCGGCCGAATCGCGCTCTCATCCCCCCTCGGTAAGCTGACGGCATGACAGGACAAGTGCGTACCGTCGACGGCCGCGTGGCCGGCCGGCGTGGGCAGGCGACCCGGCAGAAGCTGCTCGACTGCCTCAGCGAGATGCTCAGCTCCTCCCCCTACCGGGACGTCAAGGTCATCGATGTCGCCAGGAAGGCGGGCACTTCGCCCGCGACCTTCTACCAGTACTTCCCGGACGTCGAGGGCGCCGTCCTGGAGATCGCCGAGCAAATGGCCGCCGAGGGTGCCGGGTTGACCGAGCTGCTCGAAGGGCGCACCTGGACCGGCAAGGCGGGGTGGCAGACCGCACAGGAACTCGTGGACGGCTTCCTGGAGTTCTGGCGGAAGAACGAGGCGATCCTACGCGTGGTGGACCTCGGCGCCGCCGAAGGGGACAAACGGTTCTACAAGATCCGCATGAAGATCCTGAACTCGGTGAACAACTCCCTCGCGGAGTCCATTACCGAACTGCAGTCCAAGGGCAGGGTCGACAAGGACGTGAACCCGGCGGCGATCGCCGGCTCGCTCGTCGCGATGCTCGCGGCGGTGGCCGCGCACCAGAAGGGTTTCTCCTCCTGGGGCGTCAAGCAGGCCGAACTCAAGCCCAACCTGGCGCTGTTGGTCCACCTGGGCGTGACGGGCAAGAAGCCGACGAAGTAGCCCACGGCCCTTTTTCCCGGTCCAAGTCCTGTCCGGCAGGCGGCGGTTCACTTGCGATGAGCCACCGCCTGCTGCGCTATGCGGGCAGCGCCCGGTCCCGCACCACGTGCTTCATCACCAGCGTCGAGGTCAGCCGCTGCACCCCCGGCAGGGTCGCGAGCCGCTCGTCGTACAGCCGCTGGAAGGCGGCGAGGTCGGCGGTGGCCACCCGCAGCAGGTAGTCGGGCTCGCCGAACAGCCGCTGGGCGTCCAGGACGTGTTCCAGCTCGCTGACCGCCCGCTCGAACTCCGCGACCGTGTCCCGGTCCTCCTGCCGCATGGACACGAAGACCAGCGCCTCGAAGTTCAGCCCGAGCGCGGTCGCGTCCACCACCGCCCGGTAGCCCTGGATGGCGCCGGATCGCTCCAGCTCGCGCAGCCGCCGGTGGCAGGGCGAGACACTGAGGCGCACCCGGGCGGCCAGCTCGGTCACGGTCAGCCGCCCATCCTGCTGCAGCTCGGCAAGGATTTTCCGGTCCACGTCGTCCATGAAGAAGATTATTGCTCAGTATCGGCGATCATGGGCAAACTTCAGGAACACTTTCGGGCCATTCACGCCTAATGTCCCCAGCATGAACTCGGGACTGCTCCTCTCCTTCCTCGCTGTGGACCTGCTGCTGGTGTGCGTGCCGGGCGCGGACTGGGCGTACGTCATCGCGACCGCCCTGCGCGGCCGCGGGGTGCCGCGCGCGGTGGCGGGCCTGGTCTGCGGGTACGCCCTGCACACGGTCCTGGCGACGGCGGGCCTGGCGGTGCTGGTGGCGGGCTCGCCCCGGCTGCTGACGGCACTGACGGTGGCGGGTGCCGGGTACCTGCTGTGGCTGGGCTGGGGGGTGCTGCGCCGGCCGGCCGCTCCGGGGGCGGCCGACGAGGCGCCGGGTGCCGGCCACCGCCTGTTCCTCCGGGGCGCCACGATCAGCGGGCTGAACCCGAAGGGCCTGCTGCTCTACCTCTCCGTGCTCCCGCAGTTCCTCACCCTGCGGGGCGCCCACCTGCCCGTGACCGTGCAGACGGCCACGCTCGGCGTGCTCCACATGGCCTGCTGCGCGGCGGTGTACCTCACCGTGGGCACCCTCGCCCGCGCCCTGCTGGCGGCCCGCCCGGCCGCGGCCCGCGCCGTCACCCGCACCTCGGGCGCTGCGATGCTCGGAATCGGCGCGTTCCTGCTGGTGGAGCGGTTGTCGACGCTCTGAGTAATCGGCGCGCGCACGCCGTGCGCACCCTCGCCCCGACCCGGTACGACGTGCCCTGCCTCCGGGTATCCCCACGGCGCCGACGCCGGAAAGGCGGAAAGGCGGAACGGAGGAACGGCGGAACGGCGGAAGGAAGGGGAAAAGGAGAGCGCTCACCTCCGGACGAGCCGGAACAGCCGGATCTCCCGGTCGACCCGCGCCTGGTAGGCGGCGTACGGCGGCCAGAAGGCGAGGACCGCCTGCCAGGCCGCCGCCCGCTCCTCGCCGGTCAGCAGCCGGGCCGTGACCGGGATGTCCTCACCCTTCCAGCTGACCGCCGCCTCCGGATGGGCGAGCAGGTTGTGCGTCCAGGCGGGGTGTCCGGTCCGGCCGAAGTTGGAGCCAACGAGGATCCAGCTCTGTCCGGCCGCCTCCGCCTCGGGCATGCAGGCGAGCGGGGTCCTGCGGGGCAGTCCGCTGCGGGCGCCGGTGGAGGTGAGGATCACCCCGGGCAGCAGCCGGGCGCTGAGCAGCACCCGGCCCCGGGTGAGCCGGTGGACGGCTCGGTCGAGGGCCGGGACCACATGCGGGGCGGCCTTGGCGAAGGCCCGGGTGGCGGACACCCTCTGCACGAACCGCACGCCGCCGGCCATCAGACCGCCACCTCCCCGCGCACGAACAGCCCGGCCTCCTCGGCGGCCCGCTCCCGCAGCCGGTGCACCGGCCCGAAGAGCAGCTCGTCCCCGGCCGCCCGTTTGAAGTACAGGTGGGCCTCGTGCTCCCAGGTGAACCCGATCCCGCCGTGCAGCTGGATCGCCTCCCCGGCCGCACACCGCAACGCCTCGAGCGCCTGCGCGAGCGCGAGCCGGCCCACGCGTTGCCCATGAGCGGTCGCCCAGGCCGCGTAGCAGGCGGCCGAGCGTGCGGCCTGCACCTCGACGTACACGTCCGCGAGCCGGTGCTTCACCGCCTGGAAGGACCCGACGGGCCGTCCGAACTGCTCCCGCTGCCCGACGTACTCCACGGTCCGCTCCAGCGCCCGGCCGGCGGCTCCCACCGCTTCGGCGGCGAGCACGGCGGCCGCGGTGTCACCGAGTTCCGAGAGGGCGGCAAGCACGTCCTGGTCGGCTGAGCCCAGCAACTCGGCCGCCACGTCGCGCAGCTCGATCCGCCCCTGCGGCCGGGTGGCGTCGAGCGCGGTCCGCCGGGCCCGTACGATCCCCACGGCGTCCCCCTCGACCAGGAACAGCAGGGTCCGGGACCGGGCGAACCCCCCGGTGTGCGCGGCGACGACGAGCAGGCTCGCGCAGTGTCCGTCCAGCACCTGGTCGGCCTGCCCGTACAGCCGCCACCCGTCCGCGCCGTGCCGGGCCTGCACACCCCCGGCCCGGCCCCCACCGGCCCACTCCCCGCCGTTGCCGCCGGTCAGGGCGAGGGCGGTGGTGAGGGCGTGCCCGGGGACGGCGAGGGTGGCGGTGCGGGTGCCGGCGGCGAGCGGGGGCAGGAGCGCGGCGCGTTGCGCCTCCGTCCCGAGGGCGAGGATCAGCGGGGCCGCGAGCACGGAGCCGGCCAGCAGCGGGGAGGGTGCGAGAGCGCGTCCGGTCTCCTCGCAGGCGAGGGCGAGTTCGGTGGTCGAGCAGCCGACACCGCCGTAGGCCTCGGGGAGGGCGAGCCCGGGCAGTCCGAGCTGGTCGGCGAGGGCGGACCACAGGGCGGGGTCGTACCCGGCCGGGCTGTCCACGGCCGCCCGCAGCTCCTCGGCGCCACAGCGTTTGTGCAGCAGCTCGCGCAGGGTGCGGCGGATCTCGTCCTGCTCGGCGGTGAGGCGCGTGTCCATGGCTGATCCGATCCCTCCGACCTGATCTGACGGTTCGTCATATTAGGCCCGGTCGGGAGGGAAACCCAGAGGCGCGACACCTGCCGCGGCCCGCCGCATCTGATGTACCGTCAGATTCATGAAGCCCGGGAACCGGAAGGTCGCCGTGGCCGGGGTGGCCCTCTCCGACTGCGGCCGCATGGACGACGCGACCCCGTACGCCCTGCACGCCCAGGCGGCCCGCCGCGCCGTGGCGGACGCGGGCCTGGACCGCGCCCTGGTGGACGGCTTCGCCTCGGCGGGCCTCGGCACGCTGGCCCCGGTGGAGGTGGCGGAGTACCTGGGCCTGCGCCCCACCTGGGTGGACTCCACCTCCGTCGGGGGCTCGACCTGGGAGGTCATGGCGGCGCACGCGGCGGACGCGATAGCGGCGGGCCACGCGAACGCCGTCCTGCTGGTCTACGGCTCGACGGCGCGCGCGGACATCAGGGCGGGCCGCAGGACGGGCAACCTGTCCTTCGGCGCGCGCGGCCCGCTCCAGTTCGAGGTCCCCTACGGCCACACACTGATCGCCAAGTACGCGATGGCGGCCCGCCGGCACATGATCGAACACGGCACGACAATCGAGCAGCTCGCCGAGGTGGCGGTCCAGGCCA
Source organism: Streptomyces sp. NPDC007905 (assembly GCF_042959345.1). Lineage (NCBI taxonomy): Bacteria > Bacillati > Actinomycetota > Actinomycetes > Kitasatosporales > Streptomycetaceae > Streptomyces > Streptomyces sp. NPDC007905. Next base: position 56,082 of record NZ_JBIBKS010000035.1, read on the forward strand.
GGGCCAACGCGGCCCTGAACCCGCAGGCGATGTTCCGCGACCCGATCACCGTCGACGACGTCCTGGACGGGCCGCTGGTCGCCGACCCGTTCACCAAGCTGCACTGCTGCATCCGCTCGGACGGCGGGGCGGCGGTGCTGCTGGCGGCCGAGGAGTACGTGCCGGACTGCCGCACCCGCCCCGTGTGGATCCTCGGCACCGGAGAGCACGTGTCCCACGCCGCGATGTCCGCGTGGCCGGACTTCACGGTCTCCCCGGCGGCGGTGAGCGGCAGGCTCGCCTTCGAACGGGCCGGGGTGCGGCCGGCCGAGATGGACTTCGCGGAGATCTACGACGCCTTCACCTACATGACCCTGGTGACCCTGGAGGACCTGGGCTTCTGCGGGAAGGGTGAGGGCGGGGCGTTCGTGGAGAAGGGCCGGCTGCTGGTGCGGGGCGGGGAACTGCCGGTGAACACCGACGGGGGCGGCCTGTCGGCCCAACATCCCGGGATGCGGGGACTGTTCCTGCTGGTGGAAGCGGTACGGCAACTGCGCGGGGAGGGCGGTGACCGGCAAGTCCGGGCCCGTGACGGCGCGTTGCCGCGCCTAGGCGTCGCCTCGGGAACGGGCGGCTGGTTCTGCTCCTCGGCAACGGTGGTACTGGGCCGGGACTGAGGGCGTCCGGGTCCGGGGCGCGGCGGCGCGCCATCCGGGCGGCCGGTGCACCGCCCCGGGCGATACTCGACCCATGGCACAAAAGGATCTCCATGACATGCTGCGGTCCCTGCGGGTGTGGGCACCCGGGGTGACGGAGCTACGGCCCTTCGACCCGGACAAGGCGCCGCCGACACCGCTTCACCTGTTCACGAGCTGGTTCGTGGAGGCGGTGGAGGCGGGCCAGCCGGAGCCGCACACGATGTCACTCGCGACGGCCGACGAGGACGGCAGGCCGGACGTGCGGATCGTGATGCTGCACGGCGCCGACGCGGACGGCTGGTCCTTCGCGAGCCACGCCACGAGCCGCAAGGGCCGGGCCCTGAGCGCCCGCCCGTACGCGGCCCTGGCCTTCTACTGGCCGGTGCTGGGCCGGCAGGTGCGGGTACGCGGTTCGGTCGCGTCGGCGCCGTCCCAGGAGAGCCAGGCGGACCTGCACGCGCGCTCGACGGGGGCGCTGGCGGCGGCGCTCACCGGACGGCAGAGCGAGGAGCTGTCCTCGGTGGAGGAGCTGCGGCAGGCATCGCAGGCCGCCTGGGAGCGGGCCCGGCAGAATCCGACGGAGCCCTCCGAGACCTGGACCCTGTACCGGCTGCGGCCCGAAACGGTGGAGTTCTTCCAAGGGGACCCCGACCGCAGGCACGTGCGACTGGAGTACCGGCGCACGGAGTTCGGGTGGAGCAGGGGCCTGTTGTGGCCGTGACGCCCGCCGCTCAGCCCCCGAACTCCCACACCGCGAAGTCCGCCACGCCCCGGTAGCCGATCCGCTGGTACAGCCCGTTGCTCGTCGGATTCGCGAGGTCGGTGAACAGGAACACCTCCCCCGCACCGCGCTCCACAGCGACCCGGCTCACCTCGGTGGTCACCGCGCCCGCGTATCCGCGGCCGCGCAGGTGCGCCGGGGTGTACACCGGGGCCACCCGGACCTGGCCGGCGATCCGCGGTGTCACGCCGGCCATGGACACCGGGGTGCCGTCGGGCGCCTGCCACAGCGTGATGCCGCCGTACGCGATGCGGGCGTCGGCCCATTCGGCCGGGTCCTGGCCGGCGCGCAGGCCGGCGGCGTCGGCGAACTCCCGCTTCCAGCGCATCAGCAGTTCCCGGTCCCCGGCCCCGGCAACCCGCGGGCGGCCCGGCGGCAGCGGCCGCGGCTCGCGCAACCTGCCCAGCCGGTACAGCCGTTTCCGCTCCAGGAGCCGGCCCGACGCTCCGCTGCGCCGGTGCCAGGCGTCCGCGAACGCCGCCGCGGTGTCCCGTTCGGCCGAGACGCCGGACACCGCACGGCCCAGGTCTGCCAGGCCGGACGCCAGGGCTTCGGCCTCCCGGCCGGTGAGCGGGGTGACGTTCACCGGGTGCGGTGGCGTGTGGAACAGGGCCGCCCGCACCTCGCCCTTGTCGTCCCCGAGCCATCCGAACACCGGGGCCTGCGCGCCGTAGACGTGCAGGCACCGCGTGCGCAGCGCGTCCGTCACGGTCAGCGGCACCGTGTGCAGGGCCGGCCGGGAGCGCAGGAAGCCGCCGGCGCGGGAGAGGAACTCGTCCAGATCGTCGGTCAGTTGCCAGGTCCCCGGATGCATCCCTCCATGATTCGGGTCAGCCGCCCGGCTTGAACACCGGTTTTCCCTCCCGGAACGTCAGCCGCAGGGCCATGCCGGCCACCGCGTCGTCCCCCGCGCACTCCACCAGCTCCGTCATCATCCGCGGCCCCTCCGCCAGGTCCACCACCGCGGCGACGTACGGGGTGCGGTCGCCGAAGGGCGGAAGGTCGTTGCGGTGGACCGTGGACCATGTGTAGAGGGTCGCCCGGCCGCTCGCCTCCTCCCAGGCGACCTCCTCGCTCCAGCAGTGCGGGCAGAACTCGCGGGGGTAGTGGTGGGCCCGGCCGCAGTCCCGGCAGCGGCGGATCAGCAGGAGCCCCGTGGCGGCCGCCTCCCAGTAGGGGCGGGTGAAGCCGTCGGCCTCGGGGATGTCGAAGCGTGCCGTGCTCATCCGAACCACCCCAGCGCCGCGTCCAGCGACCAGGTCTGCCACGCCATGCCGAAGAAGCCGACCAGCGAGATCAGCGCCATCATCGAGTTCTGGCCCTGTTCCGCCCAGTCGTGGATCATGAGCACGAAGTAGAGGGCGTTCAGGACCAGACCGCCGAGCAGGGCCGCCGGGGTCAGGAAGCCCAGAATCAGGCCGAGCCCGAGGGCGAGTTCGGCGTACGCCACGATGTACGCCATCAGCTTCGGCCTCGGTTTCACCACCGTCTCGAAGCCCGCCCGCACCGGGGACCAGCGGTGCCTCGCCGCCACGTCCGCCGCCCAGGCGATGCCCGCCCCACGCTCGAACCAGGCCTTCTTGTCCTTGTGCCGCCAGCTCTCCAGCCACCACAGGCCGAGTCCTATGCGCAGCACCGCGAGCCACTCCGCGCCGTCGAGCCAGATCGCGTCCATGGATCTGACGGTACGTCAGATTCCGGAGAAAGCCGAGGGGGGGCCGCAGTCGATCGGCCGTGCGACGACCATGCGCACCTGGGCACGGCGGTGCGGTTCTTCACCATGTGCGCCCCTTTCCCGAACACCCGTGATCAATCCGCAACCAATTCCGGTCTTGACCGAGACCCATCAACGGAGTGCGTGATTACGCTCCCGCTCATGGCCGTCTCCCGTCCCTCCCCCGTGCACCTCTCCCCGACCCCCGCCGACCGCCCCGTCTTTGTGATCGGCGCCGGTCCCGGCGGACTCGCCGCCGCCCACGCGCTGCGGGCGCGGGGCATCCGGGCGGTGGTCCTGGAGAAGTCCGACCAGGTGGGTGCCTCCTGGCGGCAGCACTACGACCGGCTCCAGCTGCACACCACCCGCCGACTGTCGGCCCTGCCCGGCCTCCCGATGCCCCGCAGCTTCGGACGCTGGGTGTCCCGGGACAACGTGGTGCGGTATCTCGAGAAGTACGCCGAGCACCACGAGCTGGAGATCGTCACCGGTGTGGAGGTGTTCCGCGTCGAGCGGGCCGCGGACCACACGGCCGGCGAGGGCTGGCTGCTGCACGCCTCCGGCGGCCGGGAACTGACCGGCAGCGCGGTGGTCGTCGCCACCGGCTACAACCACACCCCGCGCGTGCCCGAGTGGCCGGGCCTGGACGGCTTCGGCGGGGAGTTCTCGCACGCCGGCCGGTACCGCAACGCCGAGCCCTACGCGGGCCGTGACGTACTCGTCGTGGGCGTCGGCAACACGGGCGCCGAGATCGCCGTCGACCTGATGGAGGGCGGGGCCGCACGGGTGCGGCTGGCGGTGCGCACCGCCCCGCACATCGTGCGCCGCTCGACCGCCGGCTGGGCCGCCCAGTACACGGGCGTACTGGTACGGCGGCTGCCGGTGCGGCTCGTCGACCGGCTCGCCCGGCCGCTGGCGAAGATCAGCACGCCGGACCTGTCCGCCCACGGGCTGGCGCGTCCGGACACCGGGCTGTACAGCAGGGTGCGGGAGGGTGCCATCCCGGTCCAGGACGTCGGCCTCATCGACGCCGTACGGAAGGGGAGGGTGGAGGTCGTGGCCGCCGTCGAGGGGTTCGAGGACGGGAAGGTGGTCCTCGCCGACGGGAACCGGATCTCGCCCGACGCGGTGATCGCGGCCACGGGATACGTCCGGGCACTGGAAGGGCTGGTCGGGCATCTGGGGGTGCTGGACGGGCGCGGGAAGCCCGTGGTGCACGGGTCGCGCACTCCGGCGAACGCGCCCGGCCTGTACTTCACCGGGTTCACCAATCCCATCAGCGGGATGTTCCGCGAACTGGCGATCGACGCGGAGAAGATCGCCAAGGCGGTGGCAAGGGCGCTCTCCTGACCGGAGACAAGCCGGTGGCAAGGGCGCTCTCCCCGGCGGTGGCAAGGGCACCGGCCCAGCCGGAGACAACTTCGCCGCTCCTCAACCATTCTTGACGCCGTGTCAGTTCAGTAACCTGACAGAGCGTCAGTTATGGCTGTCACACAGGAGCGGGCGGAACGATGCTTGGATCAACCCACGGCACCCTCACCACCGACTCCCGCCGGGCCCCGGTCATCGCCTGCGGTGAGCAGCGGCCCGGACCCGCCGTCCACGGCCGGGCCGACTCCATGGACGGCGGCTCCGACGGTGCCGACCTCGATGTCGGCGGCCGGCCGCTGCATGCGGACGTACCGGATCTGGCGCGGTTCTTCAGGCCCGAGTCGGTCGCCGTGATCGGTGCCTCGGACGCCGGGGGCCGGCCGAACACCGGCATCACCCGGCAACTGCTGGACTGGGCCGAGCGGGTGGGGGCCCGGGTGCATCCGGTGCATCCGACCCGGCCGTCCGTCTTCGGCATTCCCTGCACCGCCTCCGTCGCCGACCTGCCCGAGCAGGTCGACCTGGCCGTGCTGCTGGTGGCCGATCCGCTGCCGGTGATCGAGGAACTCGCCGAGGTGAAGGTGCGGTTCGCCGTCGCCTTCGCCTCCGGGTTCGCGGAGACCGGCGAGGCGGGGGCCGAGGCTCAGGAGCGGCTCGCGGACGCCGTACGGCGCTCGGGGCTGCGGCTGCTCGGGCCCAACACCAACCTGAACGCCTTCGAGCGCTTCCGGGAGGACCTGGACGGGCCGGCGATCGCGCTCATCACCCAGTCGGGGCACCAGGGCCGGCCGGTCTTCGCCCTGCAGGAGCTGGGCATCCGGCTCTCGCACTGGGCGCCGACCGGCAACGAGGCCGACCTGGAGAGCGCCGACTTCATCTCCTACTTCGCCGAGCAGCCCGAGGTCGGCGCCATCGCCTGTTACGTCGAGGGGCTGAAGGACGGCCGCGCCTTCCTGCTGGCCGCCGACCGCGCCGCCCGCCGCGGGGTGCCGGTGGTCGCGGTGAAGGTGGGCCGCACGGAGGCGGGGGCCCGTACGGCCGCCTCGCACACCGGCAAGCTCACCGGCGCCGACGACGTGGTGGACGCGGCCATGCGGCAGTACGGCGTGATCCGCGTCGACGGACTGGACGAACTGCAGGACACCGCCGCCCTGTTGGCGCGGGCCCGGGCCCCGCGGGCCGAGGGCGTCGTCGTCTACTCCATCTCCGGCGGCACGGGGGCCCATGTCGCCGACCTGGCCGCCGGGACCGGGCTGCGGCTGCCGACACTGTCGCAGGACAGGCAGGCCGAGCTGCACCAGTGGATCCCCGAGTACCTGAGCGTGGCCAACCCGGTGGACAGCGGCGGGCATCCGGTGGGCGACTGGCGCGGCCGGAAGATCATCGACGCGATCCTCGCCGACCCGGAGGTGGGCGTGCTGATCTGCCCGGTGACCGGGCCCTTCCCACCGCTGAGCGACACGCTCGTACGCGATCTGGTCGAGGCCGCCGAGGAGACGGACAAGCTGGTGTGCGTGGTGTGGGGATCGCCGGTCGGCACCGAGCCGGCGTACCGGGAGGTCCTGCTCGGCTCCTCCCGCGTGGCCACCTTCCGGACCGTGGGCAACTGCCTCACCGCCGTGCGCGCCTGGCTCGACCACCACCGCTTCGTCGGCGGCTACCGCTCCCCCTTCGACGACGCCCCGCGCACCCCGTCCCCCTCCTTCCGCAAGGCAGCGGCCCTGATGCGGCCCGGGCAGCAGCTCAGCGAGCACGCGGCCAAGCAGCTGCTGCGCGCCTACGGCATCCGGGTGCCGCGCGAGCAACTGGTGACCAGCGCGGCCGCCGCCGTACGCGCGGCCGGGCAGGTCGGCTATCCGGTGGTGATGAAGGCGTCCGGCGCCCGGATCGCCCACAAGACCGAGCTGGGCTTGGTGAAGATCGGTCTGACCTCGGCCAGCCAGGTACGGGACGCCTATCGCGAGCTGACCGACATCGCCCGCTACGAGGATGTCCCACTGGACGGCGTCCTGGTGTGCCAGATGGTCGAGCAGGGCGTGGAGATGGTCGTCGGGGTGACGCACGACGACTTGTTCGGGCCGACCGTGACCGTGGGTCTCGGCGGAGTGCTGGTGGAGGTGCTGCGCGACGCCGCCGTACGGGTGCCGCCGTTCGGCGAGGAGCAGGCCCGCGACATGTTCGCCGAACTGCGCGGGCGGCCCCTGCTGGACGGGGTCCGGGGACGGCCGCCCGCCGACCTCGACGCACTCGTGGAGGTCGTCCTGCGCGTGCAGCGCATGGCGCTCGAACTCGGCGAGCGGATCGCGGAGCTGGACATCAACCCGCTGCTGGTGCTGCCCCGCGGGCAGGGCGCGGTGGCGCTGGACGCGCTGGTGGTCTGCCGTTGACTTCCTCCCCCGCCTAAAGGCGGGGGATTCCAGCGGTCGCCCGCTGGGGTTCCTGCTTCACCGACGACCGCCCCGTCCGGGAGGACTCCCGTTGAGGTCTTACACCGTCTCCACAGGCAGACGCCGCCAGCCCGGCGGCCAGGATGTTGCGTGCCG
>NZ_JBIBKS010000036.1:0-59112 GCF_042959345.1 Streptomyces sp. NPDC007905
TCGTGCTGGTGTGGGACCGCCTGAACACCCACGTCTCCCGCGCCATGGGCGAACTGATCGCCGAGCGTGCATGGCTGACGGTGTTCCTGCTGCCCTCCTACTCACCCGACCTCAACCCCGTCGAAGGGGTATGGGCACACGTCAAACGCAGCCTGGCCAACCTCGCCTTCGTGGCCCTGGACCGGCTCGAAGCACTCGTACGCAACCGGCTCAAGCGCCTTCAATACCGGCCCGGAACCCTCGATGGCTTCATAGCCGGCACCGGCCTGACCCTCAAGGAACCAGCGCCACCTTGACGAGCCGAAGTCAGTAACGATGGACCCGGCAGAGCTACAGGCCAAGATCGACGAGCTGATGCGGCAGTACGACCACGAGGAGATTGACGGCGCAACCTACGCCCAGGCGATGATCTGGCGCGCAGGCACCGACGGACCGACGCACGGCGTGAACACGCAGGCCAGCACCGTCAGGACCAGACATGTGGTGGCCGACAGGATGACCCTGCAGCTCCGGAAGCACCATCTTCACGAAGGTGTGTAGAGGCGGATCAGACCCAGTGCAGTGAGAGGTCAGCAGTCAGCCGCATTTCACCGCGCGCGTGGCTGTCGTGAAGGAACCGGATGAGCCACTCTTCGTCGACTGTGTCGGTCGCCTCCTGGTTCCGACGCGCGTCTTCGGCAAGCTCCCTGTTCCAATCATCGGCATACTCAGCCAGAGTCCACGCGTGTCCATCGGGATGCTCGTCGTCGATGATGGTGAAACGGCCAGCAGCCAGCAGCCTCTCCAGCTCGACATCTGCTCGCTGCAGCGGGCCCTGATAGAGGTCCTCCAGCTCTTTGGACCGGGCAGCCCCGAGCTCCCTCTCCGCTTCTCCGTGTTGGCACGGAACGTAGTGCGGATAACGGAGTTGTAGGCTGCGCTGGCTGGCACGCCGAGCCGCTGCAGACTTCTTCGACTTCTTCGACTTCGCCACGCGCACCCTCTCTCCGACGTGCCACGAGCGTACCGGCTTGCATGGCAGCCGCCGGCAGGACGGCGGGCACGGTCTCAGGCCACGTGGCCTGGCTTCGCTACGCGGTGCGGGGCTGACGCGCCGGACTACCCACGGGTGGCTCCGCCTCGGCCGCGGAGGGTAACGCCGGCTTCGGTAAAGATGCCGTGGACGAATCCGTACGAACGCCCGGTGCTCTCGGCCAGGGCCCGGATGGAGGCGCCGCTCTCGTACGCCTTCCCCAGGTCGGCGGCGAGCTTGTCACGCGCCGCGCCGATAACCCTCGTGCCCTTGCCCACCATGACTCGTCTCCTTCGCCGCGTCTCGGAAGGGGATCATCGCGCATCAGCCCGGCGTCCGACACAGGATCGGGGAACCCTGGTGAGGACCGTAGGCCGATCTTGTCCCGGCGGGCGTACGACGTAGCGCCGATTTCCGGTCGGACGATCGGTGGGAGTTGTGGTGCTATGCGTCGTTGGTGAACCGGATCTGGCCGAACTAGGCCCGGAAGGCGTACGTGAGCGCGATCATTCCGGGCGCGAAGAGGCTGGCCCACGCATGGTCGATCCCGGCGAGCTGCTGTTCAGCCACGCCGTGCACGGTGCCATGGCCGGGCCCGGCACCGGATCCCTGCGCTCACCCGCCCTGCGGACCCGGATCGAGGACTTCGTCACCTGGGCCAACGCCGAAGCCGCCCGCCAGGACCTGCCCGGCTAGGTGATCCCGCCCGACCCGCACGGGGCGGTCGGCACAAGGCGCTTCCGCCGCACCCTGGCCTGACACATCGCCCGCCGCCCGGGCGGGCTGGTCGCTTTGGCCATCCAGTACGGCCATCTGCGCACCGCGCTGGTCTCCGAGGGGTACGCGGCGCGCAGCCGCGACGGCGTTCACGAGCTGATCGACATCGAGACCGTCCGCGCCGTGGCCGACACCATCGCGGATTTGAGCGAGGACCTGGAGGCCGGTGGAGGCCTCTCCGGTCCGGCGGCCCGGCGCGCCATCAAGGCCGCCGCCCGCGCCCCGCGCTTCGAGGGCACCGTCATCAACGCCACCACCGCCCGCCGCCTACTCGCCAATGACGACGCCCTCATCTACGACAACCCGCAAGCGCTCCTGCTGTGCCACTACAAGCGCGAGCACGCCCTGTGCCACCGCACTGGTGTCCGCGACTCCCCGCGGCTCGATCACTGCATGCCCGGCTGCGGCAACGTCGTCCGCACCGACCACCACGCCACATCACTGCGCAGCCGCGCCGACACCCTGGACAAACAGGCCACGCAGGTGCCCCAGCCGATCGGTGAACGACTACGCGACCACGCCGACCGCCTGCGCCGCATCGCCGACACCCACGATCGCACGCGGATCACCCTGAAGGACCCCTCACCGTGAGCCGAGCAGCAGACGAGCGCGACCGCATCCGCGCTGCCATGTATCGCATCTTGACCGGCCGCCCCGAGCGCTCCAACGGAGCCCTGACCGTGGTGGCCCTCGCCCCTCGAGGCCGGCGTCCCGCGCAACGCCCTTACGCAGCGCCACCTCGATCTGAAGAACGAGTTCTACGCCAAGGTCAAAGAGCGCGGGCAGCCTACCGACGCCAAGACCCGGCTGCGTAAACAGGTCGTACGGCTCAAGGAACTCTGTGAAAAGGACAAAGCCGAACTCGAACAACTCCGCGCCGACGTTCAGGGGCTGGTCCGGGTGGTCAACCAACTGAGCTTGGAAAACCATCAGTTACGCGAAGCGTTGTCGCCCCCCGATCCGGTCGTCCGGATCCTTCCCGTCCAGCGCACACCGCCTCAGCACGGGTGACCTTTGAGTGCGGATTCCGTGCTACCCGCCCTGGCCGCTCGTGACAGCCACTTCCCTCGTCCTGACCGGCCGCTGGGCCGCCGGCCGCGAGCGCGGTGTACATGCTGCTCGGCCTGCTTCACGACGAGGTGGGCAGCGTCATCTCCGCGCTCGCCTCGTCGGTGGCCCCGCGTGCGCGGGTCTCTGGATCGACGATGGCCTGCACGTTTGCTGAGAACCGGTAGTTACGGGGGGGGGAGGCGCCCACGCCACGGTCACGGATCGGGATGAGGTGCCGTCCACGATCCATACCCCGTCCGGGGCGTCGGCGGAGCGGGAGGCCGGTTCGAGTGCGAGCAGTGGTACCAGGCGCTGGATGACACGGCATACGGTGAAGGAGGAGACGCCGAACAAGGGCCCAGCTGTCGCGTCGTCAACTCCGTGCGGTAGTACACCGCGACTCACGAGCGGCAACAGCACTCTGCGAGGCCGATCCTGGTCTTTGCCGCTTGTAGAACTGCGTCATCCGCAGCCCCGTGAACGTCTCCACCCCCATCCGCTCAGCACGTAACACCGCGGTCATACCCAGAAAGTGCCCAGCTCACGGCCTTGTGCAACACCCTTTAATACTCCTGTTAGAGGTGCTGCGCACGCTACAAAGAAGAGCCATCCGGTCCTCCGGTGGCGTCGTTTCTATGCCCTGCGGGCTTTAGAGGTGCTGCGCTCCGGGGGCGAAGAGATCGTGGAAAGCCCCAGCGCCGGGAGTTTCTATGCCCTGCGGGCTTTAGAGGTGCTGCGCACTTCTTCTTCAATTCGGAAAACTGGGCCAGTGACGGCTACGATGTTTCTATGCCCTGCGGGCTTTAGAGGTGCTGCGCACATTGTCGCAACTGTGTCGGTACCGGCACGCGCTCCGGGTTTCTATGCCCTGCGGGCTTTAGAGGTGCTGCGCACCTTACCCCATCTGAGGGTGTGTTTAACCAGCGGCGATGGAGATCGTTGCGTGGGCCTGCCGTTTGGCACGCCATGGAGGCAGTGACCTGGGTCACATTCTATTGATCATGTCGTTGACCTGGGATGACGGCTTGCGCGCACCTCGGTGGTTTTCCCGCGTGTCGCGTGGGGGCTGTACGTGGTCTACCCGTCGGGGCGAACGGGCAGGTCGGGGCATGGTGCGGCTTGCGGCGGTGGTGTCGGGCGGCGCGGTGAGGGGGCATCGGGTCACACGATCCAGAAGTCGGCGCGTTCTTCGAGGCGGCGGTTGCCGAGGATGGTGATCTCGTTGAGGTCGGGGACGGAGAGCGGGTAGATGCGGATCTGGTCCTCGTCGGGGTCGATGAGTTTCTTGAGGGCGGAGCGGAGGCGGGCGGTGGCGGCCTTGGAGGACAGGGCGACTTCGAAGACGCTGTACTGCACGCGGGGGCCGTGGCCGGAGAGCACGTCGGAGACGTCCTGGCGGCGGTCGTTGTCGGCGATGTCGTAGGCGACGAGGAAGAAGTAGCGGGGGCGTCGCTGGGACACGGGGTCACCGCCAGGGGAGCGGGGTGTAGGTGTCCTCGCGGCCGTCGAGGACGGCGGCGAGGAGGCGGGCCTGGAGGGTGAGGGCGGCGCGGTAGGAGGTCTTGCGGCCGGCCCAGGGGTGGTGGGCGAGGGTGAGCATGCGGCGCTCGTACGCGGCGAGGAAGGTCTTGCGGGCGGCATCGTTCATCCGGCAGCCCTTGCCGCCGGTCTCGTCGACGATGAAGTCGCCGGGGCTGAGTTGCCCGGTGGCGAGGAGGCGGACGACGAGGGAGTCGACGATCACGGGCCGGAACTCCTCGATGAGGTCGAGTGCGAGGCTCGGGCGGCCGCGGTACATCCCGTGCAGGAAGCCGACCTGGGGGTCGAGGCCGGCGATCTCGCAGGCGGCGACGGCGTCATGGGTGAGGATGGTGTAGCCGAAGGAGAGCAGGGCGTTGACCGGGTCGGGTGGCGGACGGCGCTGGCGGTGGGTGAAGCCCCAGGTCTCGCCGAGGATCAGGCCGAAGCAGGTGAAGTACCCGCGGGAGGCCGCGCCCTCGCAGCCCATCAGCTCCAGGTGGGTGGCGGCCGTGGTGGCGCTGGTGCGGGCGGTGATCATACGGGCGGCCGCGGTGGTGACGTCGATGGCGGGGCTGCGGCGGGCGGCGCGCAGCAGCCCGGTGCGCATGTTGGTGATCTTGCCGGTGACGAAGGCCCGGGCGAGGTCGAGGGAGCGGCTGGTCTTTTCGGCGGTGCGGTGCTGGGTGGCCCGGCGTTCCACGTGGTTGCCGGCGGGGCCGGTGAGGCGGCCGAGGTAGCGGCCGAGGTCGTCGAGGAGGACGACGTCGACGCCGTGTTCGAGGGCGCGGTGGAGGAAGGGGGTGCTCATGCCGACACGGCCGGCGCACACCACCTGGCGGACGCGCTTGAGGCTGACCGAGAGCAGGGTCTGGTCGCCCTTGGTGACGCGTAGGCGGTCGCCGCGGGTGCGCAGCAGGGAGCCGGGCTCGGTGATGTAGACGGTGCCTTCGAGCGGGTGGGCCAGTTCGTCGCCGCGCAGGCCGTCCCTCGGGCCGAGGGTGCGGCCGAGGAACTCCACGCCCTCGTCGAAGGAGACGATGCAGGACTTGGCGTCGTTGAGGCGGAGTCCGAGTCCGCGGAGGGTGCCGGCGGCGAGTCGGAGGATGTGTTCGCCCTGGCTTCGGCTGGCGACGGGGATGGCCAGGTCGTCGGCGTAGCGCAGGACGGTGTGTCCGGCGGCGAGCAGGGCGCGGTTGAAGGCGTCGAGGTAGAGGTTGGTGAGTACGGGGGACAGGGCGCTGCCCTGGTACAGGCCCTTGCCGGTGCGGGCCCGCTTGGCGGCGGGGCCGGTGGCGGTGCGGTTGACGAGGCGTTGGACGAGGTGGCAGAGGTCCGGGTCGGGGAGGAGTTCGCGGAGGCGGGTGAGGACGGGCCAGCGCGGGATGTCCTCGAAGCAGTCTTCGATGTCGGCGCGGACTACCCAGGCGTGTCCTGCCTCGTCCCGGGCTGTGGCGAGGGCGTGTACGGCGTCCTTGACGCCGAGGCCCTTGCGGTAGGCGAAGCTCCACGGCAGCAGCACCGGATCCACGTACGGATCGATCACCTCGAGTGCCGCCCGTTCCACGATCCGGTCGGTCACCTGGGGAACGGCGAGCAGGCGTGTTCCGCCGCTGGGCTTGGGCACCTCGATGGCGGTCACGGGCGACGGTTCGTACGTCCCGGTGCGTAACTGCCGGCTGAGGTCGATCAGCCGGTGCAGGGCGCCCTGCTCGAACTCGGCGACGTGGCGGCTTTTCTCGCCGTCCTCGAGGTCGTTGTCGCGGACCTCGGCCCAGGCGGCGAGGCGTTCCTCGGAGGCGACCTGGTGGAGCAGCTCACCCATCGGCGGGACCTTCCCCGGGGTTGGTGGCTGAGACCGAGCCGGGCCGCGATGGAGGCGTGCGGTCGGTGAGGGCGGTACGCACGTATCCGAGCCCGTGCGTGGTCTGGGCGCCGACGCCGGCGACGGCCGCGAAGCGGGTCAGGGCGGAGAAGGCCGCAGCGGCTTCGGGGCTGGTGCCGCCGAGGAGGGCCAGGGCGGCCTGGCCCGTGAAGCCGACGCGGTTGCCGCGCGGGAGGGCGACCGGCTGGCTGAGGATGTCGTGCGCGGTGAGCACCACGGCGTCGAGAAGTTCCTTGACCACCGTCTCGGCTATGGGCGCAGGGGCGTACTGGTTCCAGCGGCGCAGCAGGCTTTGGTAGACGAGCTCGGGGTCCGGCAGCGGGATCCACCGTCCGGACCGGGTGAAGAGGGTGGGGCTGAGGAAGGTCAGCTCGGCGCGTCGTGCGGCGGGCGCGCTCAGCAGGGCTTCGTACGGGGCCGGTTCCGGGTCGGCGTGTACGACGGTGAAGAACTGCGAGCCGAGGCGTATCCGGTGGCCGACAAGGACGTCGAGCGGCGGGTGGGTGCGGTCGTCCAGCCAGCCGATGCACAGTTCGGCGATGCCTCGGCGAGGGTCGGCGGCGAGCAGCGGGGAGGTGGAGAACGGCTTGTGCTGGCTGGTGTGGTCGGCGCCTGCGCCCTCGAAGAGAGCGCAGGCGAGGCCGTGCAACTGCGCAGGGGTGGCGTGCCGCGCGGCTTTGGGCGAGTGGAGCCGTACGGTCCATCGAACGGGCATCGGATGGATCCTCGAGGAAGGTGGGGTGACGGGTCAGCCGGCCGCGAGACGGGCGATCTCCTGTCGGATGTCCTCCATCCGGGTCGCGTTCGCGCTCTGAATGTCCTTGTGCATGTACCTGTGGACCCAGGTCGCCACCGGCGGGGTGGAGGTGCGCATCTCGAAGATGGAGTCCTGGACTTCCCGGCAGTCGGACGCGGTGATGGGGCGTCCGGCCGCGTGCCGCTGCCACAGCTCCTGGATGCTTTCTTCCAGGCGCTCCCGAGCCTGTGCGGCGTCCTGGTGCTGGCGGGGCAGTTCGGAGAGGTCGAGCAGGGCTGGAACCAGTGGGACGAAGAGCTTGGCCAGGAAGACGCCCGTCGAGAACTCCTTGGCTGCCCATACGGCGAGCGCAAGGGCGATGACCACGGCGAAACCGGTCCAGAGGACCTTGGCGTAGGCGCGATGGTTCTTACGGGACCACAGCAGGTTCTGGACCTGGCAGGCCAGGGCGTCGAGGGGCCAGGGGACCTCGGGCACCTTCTCGTACCAGCCGAGGTCCTTGTCGATCGGGCGTGCGCGGACCGTGCTGATGGCGTCCCGGGCCTTCCATCTGGGACCGGCGACGGCAGTGTTCCACTCCAGCCCGAACAGGCCGACGTCGTAGAGCTCCTGGAACTTCGCGCTCCGGGCGTGCAGGCTGCGGTGGAGCGACTTCAGCCAGGTGCGTCCGGCGAACAGCCAGACGACGGCTGCGATCGCGAGCGTGTCGGATCCGTGCGGCCAGAACAGGGCCAGCAGCGGTGCGGCGATGGCCAGGACGATCGTGCCGAAGTTCTGGGCCAGGCGGATCAGGTCGGCACGGTCGGACGTCCTACGCGCTGCCGCGCGCATGGCGACGAACTCGTCCTCGTCCTGCCGGCGGGGGATCGGCACGTGCTCTTCGACGGTTCCGGCGCTCATGGGTCCCTTCTTCCGCGGGTCGCTGCGGCACTGCGGCGCCGGTCAGCGACGCCGCCGGTTCTTGCGCTGTTTGTCGGGGTGGATCGGCAGGTACGGGTTGTCCCAGCGCGGCAGGCTTCGGCCCCGGTCGTCGGATGGGGTGCGCCTGCCCTCGTTGGCCACGAACCAGGCGAAGGACCGGCCTTCGGGATCGGGCACGGTGTGCTCGGACTCGTCTTCGCCGAAGGGGCGCGTACGGGGATAGTGGACGGCGAAGCCCTCCTTGCCGGCTGCGGCGGCGAGGAAGGCATGGAGATGCGGTGCTTTCAGGCCGCCGGCCGGGATGTTCATCTCCTCCTCGAAGCGACGGCGAGCTTCCTCGAGGTCGGCCAGGATGTCGTCACGGGACCGGGTGCTCTCCGGCGCCAGGCTGCGGTAGGAGCTGATCCACTGTTCTCCCGTGCGCAGGTCGCATTCCGAGTCGGGATCGAGGTCCAGACGGATGCTGCCGAATCCCAGCGGCTTGCCGTAGCCGAGCCGGTGGTAGTGCCCGTCGGGGAGCTGGAGCAGCCAGAGCAGGGCGCCGAGTTCGACGGTGGAGAGGTTGGTGACGCCGATGGTGAAGGCGAAGGTCGACCCGGGCCGGATCCAGCCGCGCACGGAACGGTTCTGGGTGTCCCGCTGAGATCCGTCGCGGTCGTCCGGGCGCCGGTACTCCTGGGCGCGGCGGGTTTCGGGCTCGAGTTGCTGGGTGCGGTCCTCGGTGGGCTTGTCCCAGTAGCCGGCGGGCAGGCCGCGGTGGTGCCAGTAGGCCTTGCGGCCGCGCAGGGCCTGGCCGCGGACGTACATCCTGTTGCGCTCGAGGCCGTCCTTGAGCGGGTTGATGCCGTCCGGCCCGGCCCCGACGTAGAAGCGGGCCTGCTGGGGCTTGGGCTGGCCGAGGATGGCGAGGGGAACGCCGTCCGCGCCGAACGTGTCGGTGTGGGCGTCGACTTCGACGACGGGGCCGATGCGCAGCTTGCCCCGGTGTGCTCCCGGGCCTGCGGGAGAGACCCAGCCGAAGACCCGGTCGGCCGGCGAGAGCTGGGTGAGCGCTTGGGCCGGCTTGAGCGAGTCGTGAAGCAGTTCCTCGGGCGGGAGGTCGAAGAGGCTGCGGGAGATCATGACCGGGTAGAGGCCGAGGACGGTCCGGCGGTCTTTGGCGAGGTGTGCGTAGCAGAGGGTTCCGGGCGCGAGCGTGTCGTAGGAGCGCTGGTACTGGTGAGGGCTCCAGGCGGTGGCTCCCGGGTCGTCGCCCAGGTAGTCGTCGGGCTCAGCGTGCCTGCCGGAGCGTGCCTTCCCGCCCGAGGGCTTCTCGCGCTCGTGGATCTCCGCGTGGCTGTGGGCAGCGCGGTAGTTGCGGATCGTGGCGTTCCACTGGGCGTCACGTGCGGGGGTCAGCGGGACCTCGACGAGGTCCTCTTCATCGGTGAAGAAGACACGTTCGTCGTGCTTCTTGTTGATGTTCTGGTTCGTCACGCAGACCCAGCCGCGGATCTGCTTCTGCTCGCCGGTGGGCTCGTGCCAGGAGTTCCAGGGCGTTCGCGGCATCTCGGGTGCCGGTTCGACAGGCCGGGGAAGGTGCTCGCCCTCACGGGCGATCACGCGGACCCGCCAGAACTGGAAGTCGGCCTGGTGCTCCTTCTTGTCCCTGTTCCAGCGGTGGTGCTGGATCCGTTCCACCCATGCGACGACGCGGTCTGCGTGCTGCGGAAGCTCGCCGTTGCTGTAGGAGACAGCGAAGCCGCCCTTGGGGTCTGCGGAGTAGCGCGGCAGCCAGGCTGCGTGCAGCAACGGGTTTCTGCCCGCCTGCCCGCCCAGGGGGGTGTCTCCCGGCAGCAGGGTGATCGCCGTGCGGTCGTCGCTGATTCTGGCAGGGACCATGTGCCGGCTTGCGTCGGCACCCATCCGGTGGGCGAGCCGTTCGTCGTGGCCGTTGAAGACGCCTAGACGGGAGTTGGTCACCGCCTCGTAGGCGGCGCGGAGCATGCCCTTGATCGACGTGGCCGGCAGGTGGACCCGTCCGTTCCGCTCGAGGAGGGGGAAGGTGGCGTGGCTGCTGCCGTCCTTGCCTGCTCGTTCGGCACGGGAGGGGTCCAGGAGCAGCAGTGGGGTGGCAACGGTGAGCCGCACCGGAAGCCGGCCGGTCCACCGGTCCTCGTGCAGGCGGTCGTGGCCCACGGGCGCGGCGTCGGCGAGGTCGCCGACGGCCTGGCTGCGCGGGGTGGCGGGCAGGAAGGTGTAGGGGTTGATGAATTCGTTGCTGTCGACCGGCTTCCGCTTGGCCTCAGCCTTGGCCTTGACCTGGGCGGCTGTTCCACTCGGGCGGACGTCCCGGGTCTTGCTGCCGCTCCAGGTGAAGTCCACCGGCATGCCGTCGAGTTCCGGGACGGGCCGGTCCTGCAGGACCGGGGAGAGGTCGTGCGGGGGCCTGACCCGGCGTCGGCGGCCGCCTTCCTCGGCGACCAGGACGAACAGTTTTCGCTGGGTCTCGTCCCAGGACAGGACGCCGGTGCGGGGCTCGTCAGGCATGCTTCCTCCTGTCCGGGACGGACTGGGTCGGCTCGATGCCGAGGAGCCGCTCCTCGCTGACATAGGCGTTGCCGTGATCGGGTTCGACGCTGATGTACTCGCGGGCGACCAGGCGCAGCCGGCGGTCGGGCTCCGGGGTGGGGACGGGCACGTGGAGGGCGCCGATCCGCGGGGTGTGCAGGGTGGTCCAGTCCGCGCGGTGCTGCGGCTGGGGGCGGCCCCACAGCAGGTAGTGGGTCTCGAGGGTCTCCTCGGCGGCCAGCGACGGGACGTCGGCGGCGAAGGTGGCGGGGAGCTTGTCCGCGTCCTCGGACAGCAGCACGGCTCGGCCCCGGGTACCGGAGTCGCAGAGCCACCGCAGTTCCCTGTCCTGGTCGAAGACGCGTGCTTCGAACACGGCCTCCAGGGGGTACGGGTCGCAGTTGCGGATGCGGCAGGCGCCGTCGCTCACCTGGGCGACGACGTGCTCGTGCGGGGAGGACAGCAGCGCGACGGCGTTGTGGAAGCCGACCCGGGCCAGGGCGTCGGTCAGGGTGATGCCGTCGTGGGCACGGGCGTGCAGGGTGGTCATGCCGTGCTCCCGTCGATGTAGGCGCACCAGCTGGTGGTGAGCTCGCGGGCGGTGTCGCTGGTGAGGTAGTCGTCCAGCTCCACGCCGTCCGGGTGGTCGGGAAGGGTGAGGGTGATGTCGTGCACAGTGATGTCGCCCATGCCGCGGTTGGTGGCGTAGCCGACGGGGATGCGGCCGGCCTTGAGGTCGCGCAGCACCAGCAGGACCAGTGCCTGCGCCGGCTCGTCGATGCCCGCGTGGTGGTGGGCGAGGCGGCCGAGGTCGACGGTGAGGTTGATCGGGTCCCAGGCCACGCCGTGGGGTTCGAGGACGCTGTACAGCCGTTTGTCGGCGGCGCCGCCGGTCCAGCGGTCGATGGCCACGTGGTCGGCCCGCTCGAGTTTGTGCTTGCGCAGCTCGACCAGGGCCAGGGGTGTGGCGTCGGCGTCCTTCGCCGCCGGCTCGTACACGGCCTCCCACGTTGTGGCGGGGACGAGGTCGGTGGCGTAGCAGTCGTCGACGGTGACGGTGCCCATGCCGCGCGGGTCGTCCGGCTTGCCGAGCGGGGCTGCGCCGAAGAGCGCGCGGACCGCGTCAAGCTGGTCGAGCTGCTGGCGGAAGGCGGCGCTGCGGTCGGTCGCGGGGGCGTCGTGGGCGGCTGCCGGTGCGTCACGCCGGAGGACGGTGCGTTCGATCTGCTCGGCGCGGGAGCGCAGGACGCCCTTGAGGGAGGTGCCGGGCAGGACGAGGGCGAACTTGCCGGGCTCGACGGCGGAGGCGAGCGGGATGGCGTCGACCATGAAGCCGTCTGCGGCCGAGCGGACCATGACCGGCGCTGCCGGACTCCAGGTGATCTTCACGGACATGGTCTGCCGCGCGGGTGGGGACGCCTTCTTCCACTCCTCGGAATCCCACGGGGTGGCTGCGCCGCCGAGGGCGGCGAGCAGCCCGGCCGCGCTACCGAAGTCCTCTTCCCGTACCTCGGTGTGCTCGTCGGCCAGTTCCAGGTGACCGAGGCCGCGGGTTCTCGCGGCGCCGACCCGCAGGCCGCCGTCGTGCAGCAGCCGCAGCAGCCGTTTGAGCTGCTCCCGGTCGTCCTCGAGGGTGCGCTCGGTCGCGTTCAGGTCGAGTTCGAACCGCAGGTACGAGCCCTTGGGCACGACGGTGCGGGCGTGGAGGAACCCGTGGGCCGCGACGCCGCCGCGCCGGTCGATGCCGACGGAGAACCGCGTCTCCAGCCGGGCCGGGTCCAGCGCCTCGCTCGGCAGGTCGTCCTCGTCCAGGCCGGTGCCTGCAGTGATCAGCGCGTCGCGGACCACGATCCGGCTGACGGTGCCGTCCTTGCTCCTGGACTCGGCGTAGCCCCACAGGTCGTTGGCGGTCTTGCCACGGGGCCCGGTGGCCTGGTCAGGTCCGGGATGGAGCAGGCTGCGCAGGCCCCCGGCCAGGCTGGTCCCGGGCACGTACGGGCGGCTTCGGCCGTCCAGCGCGACGGACAGCGCCGCGTTGGGGTCCTGGCCGGCGCCGCCGACGTGCAGCGGGCTGACGGCGTGCAGCCAGCCGCGGACCCGAAGCCGGGCTGTCATCGCTCGCGTGGTCGTCATCTCAGTCCTCCCCCCGTTCGCGGGCGGCGCGGGCGTGGGCGGTCAGGCAGTCCTCGACCAGGGTGCGGACCGCCTCCGGCCAGAGCCGCGCACGGAGCCAGCTGATCCGGCTGGCGGCCGCGGTGATCTTCTCCTCGGGCAGGTCGAGCAGCGCCCAGATGCGGTCGTCGGTCCGCAGCAGTGCGGTGAGGCTTGTGACGGTGTCCTCGGGCCAGCCGCGCCGCAGCTCCTGGCCCTCCTGGGTGGGGCGCAGCCGGGAGAGCCAGGTCTCGGCCTGCCCGTCGCCGGGACCGCCGAGCCGACTGACGAGCATGCGCAGGGCGCCCAGTTGCGAGGGGGGTACGTCGGCGTGGTTCTCGCCGAGTACGGCGGCGCGGCGGTCGCGGGCGACCTTCTCGCTGTGGCGGCGGATCTCCTGCCGCCAGGCCGCCTCCTCCAGGATGTCCACCAGGCCGCCGTGGTCCCGCAGGACGCTGTCGGGGAAGTCGGGTTCGGCCGTGGTCTGTCCTGTGCCCGTGCCGTCGGGTTCCGGCTGGGCGGTTTCGCCGGTCTCGGCGTACAGCAGCGGGTCGCCGATGCGGAGCTGCCCGAAGCCTTCTGCGCGGCGCAGCCCCACGCCTGCGGTCTCCACCCGCTGGACGGCCTGCGGGGTCAGCGTGCCGCCGACGATCTCGAACGACAGGCAGCTTCCTGCCCGGATGCCCAGCAGCGAGGCCCGGGGCAGGCCCCACCGCTGGTGCCAGGACTCGAAGCGCCGCGGTTCGCTGACCCGGCGGAGGGCGCCTGAGCTGTCCAGGTCCGCCACGGGCCGCAGCTGCACGCCCAGTGCCCGTCCGAGTTCGGCTGCCAGGTCCTGCGGGCGGGAGCTGGGCCGCAGCCGTTCGTCGGTGACCAGGACGTCCGAGAGCAGCCACACCCGAAGCGGGCCGGGTGGCACCGTCCTGGCGGCGGGTGTCCCGGCCGGCCCGGCTGTGACCTCGGTGAGGCCGTAGCCGTCCTTGCGGGAACGGCCCAGACGCCAGGTCCCGTTCAGCCGCTCCTGCCATCCGGCGGGCAGCAGTCCCTCCGGGACGCGTACCTGCGCGCGCAGCTCGGTGCCAGCGGCCATGGCCTGGTACGTGTAGAGCCCGCCGACCTCCTCCACCGGCCGCTGCTGGCGGTCGTCGATGGTGTTGTGGGTGTGCTCGGTCCGCGTGCACGACTGCACGGCCAGCGGCTCACCCGGCCGGTATCCAGCCGTGTAGTCGTCCTCGAAGGGCTCCGCCGGGCCGCCGCCCGGGGCCGCGCAGGTCAGGAGGTTGGACCAGGTCGTGGAGCTCTTGCCGTGCACCAGGGCCAGCGGCACCGGCTGCCCCAGCCGGCCCTCGACCTCGACGGTGGCGTTGGTGACCACCAGATCCCCCCGGCGCGCCGCCAGCGCAACCTCCGGGCAGTCCAGACGCTGCAGTACGGCCGGCAGCAGAGCCGAGCCGGGGACGAACGCGGCGCTGCGGACGGCGTTGCCTACCGTACGCGCATGCGCGACCAGGGGGCGGCGCAGTACCAGCCGCAGCTCGGCGCCCTCCCAGCGGTCCTGCGGCTCGGCCGCCGCCGGTGCACCGGGGGCCGTGACCCCGACCGGGTCGGGCAGGGGCGGCGGGGAAGGGCGGTCGCGCAGCCACTTCCAGTCGGCCGGCGGCCCCTGGAGGCTGATGCGACAGCGGCCCGCGCCCCGCCGACGCTTCCCGCCGATGCTCTCCACCAGCCGCGCACCGGCGTCCAGCAGCGCCGAAGCGCACTTGAGCTGCTCCTCGTCCAGCCGCGCGGCCCCCGGGATCGCGGCGCGTCCGGACAACGTCGCGCCGCCACGCGCCATCTCCTCGAACCGCAGCTTCTTGTCCTCGGCCCGGCCGGTGGCATCGTCGATGGCGACGCCCGGCTTGAGGAAGGTCACCGCCTGCCGCAGCATCGGCTTGCCGCCCAGGGCATCGGCGAGGTCGGCGGGGTAGTGCAGACTGTCGAGGAACACGGCCGCCGGCCGCGGCCCGTCGTCGGTGCGGCCGGGGATCACCCCCAGCTCCTCCAGGGCCGGCTGGCTGCCGAAGAGGAATTCCAGCCACTCCTGCCACGGCCCAGGCGCGCCGCCGTCCAGGGCATGGACCACCGTTTCGCACCCGTCGCGCCAGACCCCGGTGAGGGACTTGGCGGGGATGTACGGCAGATCGTGCCCGTCACGCTGGAGCAGCCGGTCGACGAAGGCGTGGCGGCCGGTGCCGGTGCCCACGTGCCAGTCGCCGAGCATGGTCACGTTCAGGGCCAGCTCCGTCATCGCTCCACCCCCACGAGCAGGAATCCCTCGGCGTCCATGGCGTCCAGCAGACCGGTCACCCAGCGGCCGGGCCGGCCCGGATCGCGGCGCTGCTCCTGCCAGAAGAGGCTCTTCGGATCGCCGAGCAGTTGCCGCAGGCCGCTTTCGCCGTAGGCGGGCAGGAGGTTCTCAAGCCGGGCATCGGCCACCGCCGGGCCCAGGAACAGCCCCTCACGCAGTTCGTGAAGCTGAGAGGCGGGCAGCTTGCGCTCGCCCTCGTCACCGCGGGAGGCCAGGGCCGCCACCCGCTGTTCGAGGTCCCGCCAGTGCCGGCCGCGGGCCCATGGCGCCTCCTGCTGTGAGGCGCTGACCACGTAGGGCTGGGCGCACAACACGGTCCTGCCGTCCCGCGCGGCTTGTGCGGCGGTCTGTGCCGCGGCCTCGTCCGGCTGCCGCGTGGGGGGCCACTGGGGCAGCTCGGTCAGCGTGATCTGCCGGCGAATCCGGTCCAGATCAGCGCCGGAGCTGTCGTACAGCACATGGAACGACAGCGCCGAACACGGGCCCTCGATCTCCTTCTTGACCTGCTTCGCCTCCCTGAGCAGGGCATAGGCGAGATCCTGCGAGGCGGCGAAGGGGAAGTGCGGCTTGACGATGGCCACCCCGGCGCAGGCCGACAAGGCGGCCACCTCGCCCTGCCTGCGCAGCGGCTCCATGATCTTCTCTGTTGCGGCCGTCAGACGTTCGAACTCCCGCAGGTATGCTTCGGCGAACGTGAGCGCCCACTCCCCGTCGCACAGCGCCACCATGTCGTCTCCGCCGAGAATCAGCGGCAGCACCGGGACCGGCCCGTCACCGCCCTTCACTCCCGCCCCCGCGTGCTCCATCGCCCCGACCGCCTCCAGGAACGCATCCCGGGCCGCGGCCTGCATGGCCGCCGAGAAGTCCCGCAAGGTGTCGGCGTAACGGCGGTTGGACCCTCCGTCCACACACTGATTGAAGGCCCCGAAGACCTTCCCCAGGCCATTGCCGTCCGCATAGACCACCCCGACCCACTCCGCGTGGTCGTTGAGGTGCTCCACCACCCTGCCGAGCTGCTCGGGCTTCGTACCCGCCAGATCTGCCAGACGACCGAGCCCGTCACCGTCGTCCTGCTTGCCGTACGCCCGCCACTTCGCGCGGCTCTCCGCGGAACGCGGCTCGTAGGAAGGCTCCGGACCGGGCTGCCGCATCAAGGACTCGGCCGGCAGGCCCGTCGAACGGCACTGATCCACGATCGGCAGACGCAGGAAACGGGCATCCGGCCCCGGCAGCGACGTACGCACGGGGGCCAGCTGCCGTGCTGCCAGCCCCAGCGCCTCGTGCAGCAATCCGTCGGCCAACCAGTCGAAGGGTGCGCTCACCACCCCGCAGACCTCGAGCCCGGGAGCATCCCGCAGCGCCCGCGACGTCACGCGGGTCACCAGCAGCCGCGCGAGCCCGGCATCGCGGACCAGCACTTTCGCGTTCCCCGCACCCGTCTCAAGGAGCTCCACCGGCTTGTCCTCGATCCGCCAGGCGGGGTCGAAGCCGTCGAAGAGCTCCGCCGCTGCGTCCTTGACCCAGCGGCGGTCCAGATACGTGATCAACTCCGAGGCGCCTGCGATCTCCCTGCGCTTGTTCGTCACGGAGATGAACCGGCTGATGTTCCACGCCTCGAACAACACAAGGTGCACGTGCATCCGACCCCCCGACCGACACACTCCCCCCGGGCAGGCACGACATCACCCGTCGCCCTGCAGGGGAATGCCCTTAACACCGGAAGCCGAGTAAACAATCTGATCAAGCGTCAGAGCAAATCCGGGTGGTGAGATACGCCACACAGAAGGGCCTCCGGTGCGAACGCTGGCAACACGTCAACTTCTGGAGGTAGAAGAGCAACTGATCCACGACGCCAAGGCCGCCGCCCGTGAGATCGCGGCCACCGAGGGTCTCGACGGTCTCACTCTTGCGGAAGTCGCCCGCCGCGTCGACGTCAGCTCACCAGCGCTGTACCGCTACTTCGACGGCCGCCCCGGCCTCATCCGCGCCCTGTACGACGACCTCACCACCGACCTCATCGACACCGTCGCTGCCGCCGTCCACGGCCAGGACCCCGACAACCTCAGCGCACAACTGCGTGCGGGCATCCGCGCCATCCTCACCTGGGCCACCGCCAACCGGGCCGGCTTCAGCCTCCTCGTGGGCGACGCTCACCCCGTCGCAGCAGCCTCCGAGGACGGCATCCCCCAGGTATTCCCCCGCGAACTCGGCGGCTTCTTCGGCCTGCTCTTCCTCGAACTGGACCGCAGAGGCCACCTCACCTACCCCACAGACGAGCACATCGAGCCCGTTCTGCGCCGTCAGCTCGACACCTACCGCCAGGCGGTGATGCCCGAACTCCCCCTGGGCGTGGTGCTGCTCATGCTCACCTGCTGGCGCCAGGTCTACGGCACGGTCGGCATAGCCGTCTCCCAGCACCTGGACTTCACCTTCCCCGACATCGAGGCTTTTCGAGCACATGTTGGATCCTCTCCCTGCTCGGCCTCACCCCCAGCCCCCACCCGCACCGATGACCTCGCTGGCAACCTCTCCGGATAGTACGGTGGCCAGCAGCTTGGGGTCGTGCGTCGCGCGCGAGCAGTGTCGGAGATTTCCCCTTCTCTGCGTAACCTCCCCTGTACCGTTTATGAGTGCTTCGGTGGTACCCGCCGGAGCAGATCCGCAGTGATGCATGAGGGGGGCCACAGGCATGGAGATCGAACTGGCTGCCGCAGTGGCCGCGTTGCGTGACGAGCTGACGGAGGCCGCCGCTCGTGGTAGTGGGCAGGAGATCACTTTCCGCGTGGGTCCCATCGAGCTGGAGTTCGCTGTCGAGCTCCGCCAGGACGTCAAGGCGAAGGCGGGCTTCAAGGCCTGGGTGGTCTCGGGTGACGGTGAGGCGGGGGCGGCCTGGGGCCGTGCCCACCGAGTGAAGGTGGCGCTGACTCCGCAGGGACCCGACGGGGACATCCTGATTCGCCGAAGGCGGCTGACGGGCCGGGGACCGGGCGTCGTGTCCGACCGCATAGCGGACTGACGCGCCGAGGGACGAAGGACCGGGCCCCGACTTCGAGCCTCGGAGACCCATGCGCGGGGGGCAGCACGGTGAATGGTGATCTGATGGTCGGGGTGGACGGGCCCAAGGGGGTGGGTTCGGGGTACGTCATTGCTGCGGGCCTCGTCCTGACCTCGGCGCATGTGGTGCCGGCAGTGGGCGGGACGGTGTCCTTTTTCCGGCCCGGCAAGGAGGGGCAGTACGCTGCGACGGTGGCCTGGCGGGGCACTCCCGGGGGGCGTGATGACGCGGCCCTGCTGTGCTTTGACGATGAGCATCCGGCTGCGCAGGGAGCGCCGCGGCCGGTCGCGCCCGTCCGGTGGGGGCGGCTCGTCACCCACCGGCCCGCTACCGACTGCGAGACCTGGGGCCTGCCGGCCGTCGTCCAGCGGAAGGACGAGGCGGAGGAAATCCGGCAGGTGATGGGAACCATCAACCGGGCGGACCGCTCCGTCGCCAACCGCCACCTTATGCGCCTTGGTGTGCGGGCTGTTGCGAGCACCGACGCGTCCGGGCGGCTGGTGCCACCCTGGGCAGGCCTGTCGGGTGCGGCCGTGTTCTGCAACGGGCTGCTCACCGGGGTGGTCGGCAAGGACTTCGGCGGTTTCGAGCATACCGAACTGGAACTGGCGCCAGCCTACGTCCTGCTCCACGACGACGGCTTTCGCCGGGTTGTGTCGGAGCATGGCGCGGGAACCGTGCTGGAACCGGCAGAGTGGGCGTGCCTGTCGTCCGGCACCGGTGGCCACCTCGCGGCGCGGACCTCGCTGGCCTCACCCGCCGCGCTGCTGGAGCCCTGCCACACCGTGGTTCCCTTCCGCGGTCGGCAGGAACTGCTCACGGAGCTGCAGCGGTGGTGCGCGGAACCCGGCCTCGACGTGCGCCTGGTGCACGGAGTGGGAGGCCAGGGCAAAACGCGTCTGGCCCTCGAACTGTCGACACGGCTGGCTGACGAGCGCTCGGCGGTGGTGTGGCTAAAGAGCGAGGCGAGGGCCGAGGCCATGGCGATGCTCGGCGACACGGCTGTTCCTCTGCTGGTGGTCCTCGACTATGCCGAGACCCGGGTCGAGCAGCTGACCGCCTTGCTCACGACACTCGTCGCCCGCCCGGTCCCGGTGCCGTTGAAGGTGCTGCTGCTTGCCCGTACCGCCGATGACGACTGGTGGCAGCCCGCGCGGCGGGCGAACAGCAGCACCCGGGACCTTTTCGACGGCATGGTCCAGGTTCCGCTGCCCCCGCTCGAACCGCTTCGCCAAGGACGCGCCGAGGCCTATCGGGACGCCGTGGAGCATCTGGCCCAGGCCCTCCCGAGCGTGTACGGGCAAGAACACCACCCCTGGCCTGAGGTGGCCGCGACGGTGACCGATGCTCTGCGGCGCCAGTTCGGCCGACTGGACGGCCCCGGAGTGGACACGGCGCTCACCTTGCACATGACCGCACTGGCCGACCTCTTGGACGAGGCCGTCCGCGTTGCCTCGGCCCGGTCGGAGGCCACGCCGGAGCCGGTGACCGGCGCTCGTCCGACCCTCGCAGCCGGCCGCGCGACCATGTGCGTGGAACAGCGACTGCTCGACCATGAGTCCGAGTACTGGGAACGCGCCGCCGGGCAGCACCTGCCTGGGAACCTGGACAAGGAGACCCGCGAGGACGCTCTCGCCGCGGCCTTCCTGTGCGGCGCCGACACCCGCCACCAGGCGGAGTCCCTGCTGGGCCGCATCTCCTACCTCCATCACCACGGACGGGCGTGCCACCGGGCCCTCACCCGCTGGATCGCTGCGCTGTACCCGCCCCGCGACGGCAAGGCATCGGGGTCAATGCGGCCGGACAGGCTGGCCGAGTACTTCGTCGGGAAGCGGCTGACCCAGAACCCCGACCTGGCACAGGACCTGCTCGGCGGCGGGATGGCGGGCGGCTGCGCGCCGCAGGGCCTCACGGACGCTCAGACCGACCAGCTGCTCACCGTCTACACCCGGGCCGCCGCCCACCCCGCTCACCTCGACGCCCTCGACGCCCCTCTCACCGAGCTGTGTGTGCGTCGTCGCGACGTGCTGGTGCGGCCCGCCGTCGATGTCGCAACGCGGGTCGAACGACCGGACCCGTTGGTGTCGGCGTTGGAACGGCTGGCCGACGGACCGGACGCCACGCAGGAAGACCTGCAGGGACTGGCCGACTATCTGCCGCGCCCGACGCACGCTTTGGGCCCGCTCGCTGCGAAGGTGACTGAGCGGCTCGTCGAGTTCCACCGCGAGCGGGCCCGTGAGGACACTGACTGTCTGCCCGGCCTGGCCCTGATGCTGCGCCGGCTGACCGGCCGCCTCGGTGATGTGGGGCGAACCCGGGAGGCGTACGCGGCCTCGAGCGAGGCCGTCGAGCTCTACCGGCAGCTCGCACACGACGATCCAGTCGCTTACAGGCCCCATCTCGCTGCCGTTCTCCACAATCTGTCGCTGACTGCGCGCGCTCTGGGCCAACGGGCAGGGGCTTTGGTAACCGCCCGGGAAGCTGTCCAAATCTACGACGAGTTGTGTCTCGCCCGGCCGGACGCCTACGAGTTTCGGTCCGGCCTGGGCCACGGCCTCGGCGCCCTCGCCCAGTCCGAGGGCGAACTGGGCCGCCCCGCCGCGGCGATAAAGGCGATGGACAAGGAAGTCGGCATCTGGCGCGACCTGGTCGCGGAACGCGGCGACGACGTCCTGCCGGAACTCGCCGCCGCCCTGAACAACCAGGCCATCTGGCTGACAGAATACGGACGCGCCGAGGAGGCGCTGTCGGCGAGCGAGGAGGCCGTCGCCCACTACCGGTCCCTGGCGGAGCGGCGCCCCGACGCCTTCCGCAACGGTCTCGCCCGCAGCCTGGGCACGCACTCCACCTGCCTCCGACTTGCGGGCCGGACGAGGCACGCACTGGAGGCGACCGAGGAGGCTGTCGAGATCCGGAGCAGGCTGGCTGCCGACCGTCCCGGGGCCTACCTGGCCGACCTGGCGCTCAGCGTGCACTCCCTCGCCATCGACCTGGCCGAGACGGGATGCTCGGACAAGGCCCTGGCGCGGGCCGCCGAAGCCGTCGCACTCTACCGGCGCCTGGCGGAACAGGAACCCGCCGGGTTCGGACACCGGCTCGCCAACTCCCTCAACACCTATGCCCACCGGCTGAACGACGCAGGGCGACCGACGGAGGCGCTGGAGGCCGCCCGGGAGGCGGTTAACAGGTACCGGTCCGTGTTCGAGGCCGAACCCGCAACGTTCCGGGCCGATCTCGCCATGAGCCTGGACACGCTGGCCACCCAGCTGGAGGAATCCGGGCAACTGCAGGATGCCGTGCGGACTGGCGAGGAGGCGGTCTTTCTGTACCGCGAGCTGGTCGAGCAGCGTCCCGACGCCCCGCTCGAAGACCTGGGCTGCTCCCTGCACAATCTCTCCCGCCGACTGCACACCGCCGGGAGAGCGGACGAGGCCTTGGCGGCGCTGGACGAAGTAGTCCGCATCCGACGCCGCCCGGCGGCAGCGGACGCGGCTGGCAGGTCCCGGGCCGCCCTGGCGGATGCCCTGCTGACCCGGATGCACTGTCTGAACGACCAGGGACGGACCGAGGACGCCGTCGCGGCGGCGGCCGAAGCGGCAGAGCTGTACCGCGGCCTCGTGCAGCAGGACGCGGACGGGTACGCACGCGGGTTCGCCATGGCTCTGTCCGGTCTCTGGCTCATGCAGTCCCGGGCCGGGAAGGCGGCCGAGGCACTGACCGTGCTGGAGGAGTCCATCGAGGTCAGCGACCGTCTGCTGGAACGGCAGCAGGACACCGGCCACTCCTCGGCGTACGGCGAGGAGTTGTTCGTACTGGGCACTCAGCTCTCCGCGGCGGGCCGCCCGGATGACGCGGCGCGCGTCATGCGCCGAGCCGTCACCGCACTTCGGGAGCCGTCCGGACGCGGCTCCGCCAAGCCTTCGCCCCGGCTGCTGCCCGCCCTGTCCTGCCTGGCGACATCCCTCATCGATGCGGGACGGCGCGCCGAGGCGCTACCTGTCGCCGAGGAGGTGACCGCATTGCTCGGCAATGCCGCCCGGGGGGATGACGCCCACCAAGGTCCGCTGGCGTACTGGCTGTGGTTGCTCGGCTGCCTGCAGCACAACGACGGCCGGCGGGAAGCCGAGGTGCTCTTGCGACGGGCCGTCGCCGTCGCGGACGCCCTGCCCCTCACCGGCGAACGCGACGTCGTCCGCGTCCTGGCCCGCTCCGGCCTGGGCGCGCATCTCGTAGAAGGGGGCGCGGCGGCCGAGGGCCTGGCGCACGCCCGGGAGGCCGTCGGTATCGCCCGCGACCTGGCGGACACCGATGCTGCCCACGGCAGGGTGCTGGCTCTGACGCTGATCGACCTTGGCCGACTCCTGGCCCTGAGCTCATCGGCGCGCAAGGAGTCCTTCGACGTCTCGGCGGAGGCCCTGGCGGTGTCAGAGCAGGTGGCAACGGCCGATGCCGCGGTAGGCGAGCCGGTCTTGGTCGGCGCACTCGCCCACCACGGCCTGCGGCTGAGCGAGGCCGGACGGCACACGGAGGCCATGAGCGCCACCACCCGGGCGGTCTCCCTGAGCCGTGGACTGGCCGCCCACCATCATGCGGCACACCGGGACCACCTCGCCTTCGCACTCTTCGCATACGCCAGGACCCGGCTGCTCGCGAACTTGCGACGGGAGGAGGCGAGGGACGCCATCACCGAAGCCGCCGTCCTGTGGCGGACGATCACCGACACCGAACCAGGCCTCACCGCGCCGTACCTCGATGTGGTGGCAGAAACCCACGCGCGCCTCACCGGCGCGCAGTGAGACCACCTTCCTGCAGTCCTGCACCCTGAGCGTGGCCGACGTCGGGCTTGGGCGTCCCCACTTCCCCGAGCCCTCGGTCGTCGGCGCCGGCCCCGAGCGCGGTGCGGCAATGCGGCTGCTTCGGCAGCGGGGTGAGACCGGGATGGTCGCTCTTAGCCTGGACACGGACGAGCGTGCCGTACGGCAGCTGCGCTGGGAGCTTGAGGTCATGGCATACGAGCTGGGAGAGGCCGGCAGTGTCGAGGCCCGGACGGTGGTCAGTGGTAGGCGCTGACGGCGGCTAGATACAGCGAGCACGCTGCGCCGGTGGCGCAGCCACCGATCAGGGGCCGTGCCGGGGTGGGTGCCTGCACGTAACCTCGACGGTGCCCTCGTCGAGCCAGCCGCGGCACAGAGCCGCCTGAGGAAAGTGCCAGTCGTTTCGCGCTCCTGCGGCTCCGATGGAAGCGGCGGCCTCCTCGATGCAGTCAGTGCACTATGACCATCTGCCGTCCTCGAAAGGACCACGGCCGATCCCCTCGGGTCGACACGCACAACTTGACAGGGAACCGCAGGGCGTGCCGCGCCCGGTAGGTCTCGGGCATGCCGGTGACTGCGGTCCGTTCCCGTCTGCACCTCTTGATGATCGCGTCGTACACCTCCAGGCGCCGCTCGGATTCCACGTCGAGGTCGATGTCCGGCAACGACGTACGCCGCTCGCCGAGGAACCGCTCGAACAGGAGCCGGTGTTCGGGGGGGTGGCGGTGGCGGTGTAGCGGGTGTTTGATCCTGACCGTTGACCGTGCCGTGAGTGGAGATCGCGTCGGCGTCACTTGTGCTCAACTGGTGGGCGCGCCCGCTTCGTTCGCCGGCCCCGAGGAACCACTTCGGCACCGTATGCCCGGGCTGCTTCTAAATCCCCACGGAACCCCCCTTGTCTAGCCTCGCGCTTTCGTGAAGCGGGCTGTCCGGCAGGCGGTCAGGAAAGCAGAAAGTGCCCCTGACCAGCAAGAATGAGGACTGTCGAGGTCCTTGTTCCTGCCACCGCCGGAGGCACTTCCCAGGTGAAGCACTCCCTCGCGGGACTGTACGGTCACTGGTGTAACTCCCGAGCTGGAAGCGACAGTTGATGACTGACGTGGTGAGTGACACCAAGGCCCAGGAGGTGCCCGTGGATGAGGTCGTGGACGATGCCCTGATCCAGCAACTGATGGCCCGCGCGAAGGACGGCGGGATGAAGCTGGCCGGCGAGGGCGGTCTGCTGCAGCAGCTCACCAAGAAGCTGCTGGAGTCCGCCTTGGAGGGCGAGATCACCGACCACCTGGGCCACGAAAACGGCGAGCGAGCCGAGGCCGGTCGGAGGGAGAACTACCGCAACGGCCACCGGGCCAAGACAGTGACCACCGACATCGGCACCGTCGAGATCGAGGTTCCCCGGGACCGGGCCGGCACCTTCGAACCGATGATGGTCAAGAAGCGCCAGAAGCGCCTTGCCGGTGTCGACGAGATGGTGCTGTCCCTGTCCGCCAAGGGCCTGACCCACGGCGAGATCTCCGCCCACCTGGCCGAGGTCTACGGGGCGAACGTCTCCAAGCAGACCATCTCCACCATCACCGACAGCGTGGTCGCGGGGATGACGGAATGGCAGAACCGGCCGCTCGACGGGGCTTGAGTTCTATCGATGGTTGCGAACGCTCCGGAAGGAGAGCGTTCGGATGCCGAAGTATGCCCCGAACAAGATGCCGAGTTCGGTGAAGAAGCGGTACTTCGAGTTGCTCAGGGAGGGCTATAAGGGTGCGGCTGCCGCCCGGGTGGTGGGGGTCTCTGCCAGCTGTGGTTCGAACTGGTTCATCGAAGCTGGAAGCATGATCGTCCCCGACGCCGGCCCGATATCGCCGCGCTTCCTGACCCAGAACGACCGCACCGCCATCGCCGACGGGCTCCAGGCCAAGCAGACCGTCAAGGAGATCGCCGCGTCGATCGGGAAGAGCTTTCAGACCGTCTACCGCGAGATCAAGCGCAACGCGAAGCCGGACGGCAGTTACTACCCCTGGTGGGCCCACAACCAGTCCCTACTGCGGCGTCGCCGTCCCAAGGAGGAGAAGATACGCGGCAGCGAGCCGCTGCGCACGCTCGTGCGCGAGAAGCTCACCGAGAAGTGGTCGCCGCAGCAGATCGCGCGTTACCTGGCTCGCGAGTACGCGAATGACGTGATGATGCGGGCCTGTCCGGAGACGATCTACCGGGCCCTGCGCACCGGCCGCACCCGCCGCAAAAGACAGCGCCGAGGCGTCCCCACCCACAAGATCAAGAACATGAGGCTCATCCACGATCGCCCCCTCGAGGTCAACGACCGTACGATTCCTGGACATTGGGAGGGCGACCTCATCATCGGCCATGGCCAGGGCTCGGCGATCGGCACCCTGGTCGAGCGCGCCACCCGCTATGTCCACCTGATCCACCTGCCGCATGGCTGGAAGGCCCCGCAGGTCCGGAACGCGCTGATCACGCAAACCGCGCACATCCCGCCCCAGCTGAAGAAGATCTACTTCTGCGACCCGCACTCGCCCTGGCAGCGCGGCACCAACGAGAACATGAACGGTCTGCTGCGGCAGCGGCCTGCTGCTGGGGGCCCTGCCGGAGGTCGTCTACGAGAAGGACGAGGTGCAACTGCAGCCGGGGGACACCCTGCTCATGTACACCGACGGCCTCGTCGAGCGGCGGGACACCGCGATGCACGAATCCCTCACCCAGTTGCTGACCAACGCCCAGGCCCCGGTCGACAGGTTCGGCCAGCGCCTGGACCGCCTGCTGACGTACAGCAAGTCCGACACCGACGACGACACCTGCCTGATCGGCATCGAGGTCCTTGAGGAGCAGCAGCCGTGACGGGTCGCCCGTAGACCCGTCACGGGCCGGACGGCCGTCACATGTCGTCGGCGAGGCGTTCGGCCAGGGCCAGCATCTCCGGGTCGTGGGGCCACCGGTCGGCGAGCGCCCGCACGGCCGCCTGTTGCAGTCGCCAATCGGAGTCGTCGGCGGCCCGCTGACGCAGCAGCACCTCGGTGGCGGGATCGTGGCGCCAGCCGCCGGCCAGCGCCTCGACCGCCGCGCGCCGGCCCGTCGCTTCGGTGCCGTCGGCGACGATGCGCCGAAGCAGTTCGCCGGTCGCCCGTTCCTCGCGCCAGCCCGCGGCCAGGAGGTGGATGAGCTTAGCGCGCAGGAAGTCGTCGAGGTCGTCGACGGCGAGCCGACGCAGCAGATCGCGGGTCCACGAGGTACGAAAGCCCAGGACGAGGGCCCGGACGGCGGCCGTGCGGACGTAGGAATCGGGGTCCTTCACGGCCCGCTCACGAAGCAGTTCCTCGGTCGCGGGGTCGTCGCGAAGGCTCGCGCCCAGCATCCGTACCGCCGTCGTCCGTACGTACGTGGCATCCAGGCCGACCGCGAGTCTGCGCAGCAGCAGCCGGGTGTCCGGGTCGTCGCGCCATCCGGAGGTAAGGGCGAGAACAGCCATTTCGCGCGTCCTCGGCTCGCCCTCGCCGTCGGCGATGCGGCGCAGCACCACTCCGGCCTCGGGGTCTCCCGGCCACAGAGAGCCGAGGGCCCACAGCGCGGCCTGCCGCACCGACTCGCTCGCCTGTGAGGCGGCGAGCCCGCACAGCCACGGCAGCGTACGTGGATCATCGCGCCATCCCGTGGCCAGGACCCGCACGGCGGCCACGCGGACTTCCGCGTCCGGGTGTCCCTCGGCACGCTCGCGCAGCAGCAGGGGAGTCCTCGCGTCAGCGCGGCGGTCGACGACGAGTGGCCCGAGTGCGGTGATGCGCGGATCCTCAGCCGGTGCAGGGTAGGACGCGAGGGCAGCGTCAGGGCGGACGGGCCCGGGCCGCATCCGGTCGAGCGCCTGCTTCGCGGCGTCGCGCAGCCACCTCTCCTCAGCCTGACCGGCGGCGACGTCCTCCAGCAGCTCCGCGGTCCGCGGGTCGTCGGGCCAGCCCTGGACCAGGACGGGAAACAGGTCAGCCCGCAGATCCGGGTCCCGGTCGCGCGCGGCCCGCTCGCGGACCGCGGCCCCGGCGTCGGGGTCGCCCGGCCAACCGGAAGCGAGGCACCGCACCGCGGTGAGGCGGACTTCGGGATCCGGGTCATCGGCTGCGTACCGGCGTATCGCGGCGAACGTCTCGGGCTCGTCGCGCCAGCCGTTGACTAGTGCTCCCAAGGCTCCCCGGCGGAGGTAGGTGTCGTCGTCGCCGAGCCAGTGTCGCAGCGAGCGTGCGGCGGACGGGTCCGTGCGACGGGCCAGGGCGAACAACCGGACCCAGCCCTCCCTCATGTCTCCATCGGGGTCCGTCTCAGCGCATTCGCGCAGCAGTTCGGCCAGTCGCGGGTCATCGGGCCGTTCCTGGACGAGCGCGCGCAGGGCCTCCACCCTGGTGGCCGGCGTGGGGCCGAAGACCGCCTGGCTGTAGAGGTTCTCGTAGAACTCCGGGCGGTCGCCCAGCAGTGCGGCGCCGACCTGTGCGGCCGGTGGTACCTCGAACCAGGCGAAGTTCTCCCCTTCCCTCATGACACTGAGGAACTGACCGCGCGCCAGGTACCAGTCGTAGTAGAGCCGATGGACAGCGGGACAGCGTGCGCCGAGCCGGGCGAACACGGGCGGCAGGGTTTGTTCCACCGCGAGCATCACCGGCGAACCCGCCCGTGCTCGTTCCGCGACCACGTGCTCGATCAGCGCGATCACCGCGCTGACGACGGCGGAGCACTGGGCAGGCAGTGCGCCGGGGTCGCGGACCTCACCGAGGCAGCGGGCGGCGAGCACGATGTGGTGGGGGATCTCGCGCGAAGACGCCCCGGACAGGCGGACGAACCACAGCGGATCCGCCGCCAGGAGGTGGTCGACGATCCGTCCGGCGACCCGAGGTTCGACCATGCCCGCAGTGAGGACGAGGGATTCGTGCCGGGAGGGGTCGTTCCAGTTCTCGCCGTACTCCTGGTGAACGAGCGCGTCCTCGGTCAGGCTGCGCTCCACGGTGAGCCGGTGGTGGAGATCCGCCGCGTCGAGGTATTCGAGCAGCGCGCGATGGAGGAATCCGTACATCGCGCCGCCGAAGTGACTGAGGATCCCGTTGCGTACGCGGAACTCCTCCAGCATCGCGCGGGTGAGCGCCAGCGAGCGATCGGGTGGGAGCTTGTCGCGCAGGTAACCGTCGAGCTCCGCGGTCAACTCCCCGTCCGTCAGGAGGTTTCCCGCCGTCCCGCCCGCCCCGGTCCGCATCCGATGGGCCACGCGGCGCAGCAGCTCCATCCGCTCGCCGGCGCGCAGGCGCCCCGCGTCCTCGGCCACCCGTTTGTCGCGCGCGAACCGGCCCGGGTCCCACTGGGCGATGAACGTGCTCACGGTCTGTTCGAGCACCGCGCGCCGGTCCCTCGGCAGATCCCGGTGTTCACCGCGAAGGGCCAGCATGGTGAGCATCAGCGGGTTGCCCGCCAGCGCAGCCGCCGCCGGTGTGTCGTCGACGGCGGCCAGCAGCCGCTCCCGCAGACGGGCCGCCTCGGCGGGCTGTTCGGGGAAGGCCAAGCGGTACCAGCGGGTCACGAACGCGTCGATCCGCGCCCGGTCGAAGTCCCGCAGTACATGGACGCGAAAGCCCTCGCGTTCGAGTACGGCGTGCTGGTAGTCGACGATCCGGGACGTCACCACGAGGCGGGCGCTCGGGTAGCGTTCCGCGAGCCCCGCGATCTCGCCGGTGACCTCCTCGCGCAGCCGTGGGTCGAAGACCTCGTCGAGCCCGTCGAAGATCAGTACCGCGCGGCCACCGGTACGCAGGTACGCGTCCAGCACGTCCTTCGGCAGGCCGGGCCCTTGGGTGTGGTGGAGGCGGTCGACGAGGTCGAGGAGTGTGCCGGTGCGCCACTGCGGGTCGGCGTACGCGCCGAGCTCCACCAGGAGCGGCAACGCCCCCGCGAGCGGCGCGAGATCCGCGTCCACCTCATGGTCTTTGTCCATCGCGTCCGCGAGCGTCAGCGCGAGGTAGCGAGCCAGTGTCGACTTGCCGTGGCCCGGGTCGCCGAGCAGCACGATCCGGCGCGCGTCTTCTTGGGCCAGTACCTGGAAGGCGGGGCGGGTCCGGCCGTCGTCCAGCGGCCAATGGTCGGAGGCCGATGCGTCGGCGCGGCGGGCCGGCGGTGCGCCCAGCCCCCCACCCTGCGCTGGCGTCTCCGGACGAACGGCCGGGGCCACGAACACGTCGGTCAGCCGAAGCAGGTCGGGGCGGACCGGCGAATGCGCGGAGGGGACGACGGCGAGCTGTGCGTGCCGTCGCCGCAGTTGGGCGAAGTACGTCTTGCGCGCGGCGTCGAAGCCGGCCGGGGCGGAGCGGGCGCGGCGTGCGGCAACGGCGTCCTTGTACCAGCGTCTCCACTGATCCTCATCGCCCAGCGCGTTGTTCTCCGGCCCAAATGCCTTTGCCTCCCGCGCCCGCTTGATCAAGTTTTTCAGCACGGGACTGAATGTGTCCCAGCTCTTCGGGTGGTGGCCGCTGGCTCTCATCCAGTCGCTGATAACAGTCTTGTTCAAAGGCTTCTCGCTGTCGGTGCCCCCCGACTTTTTCGCCACCGCTGTCAGGCCGGCGCGTGCGGCGGCCTTCGCCACCGCTGTCAGGTCGGGGCGTCCGGCGGCTTCATACAAATCCCGAAGCCGCTCGATGAACACCAGCCGTTCCGCGCTCAGAACACTTCCGCCTGCCATGAGACTCCCCCTCCGGCGCGTCCTGCCGTCCGGTCCGGTCCGGTCCCGTCCGGGCCGGACAACTCGCAGAATCCCAGCTGACCTGCGCATTTGCACGGGTCGAGGTGAGCGGTCGCCAGCGGGCCGGCCCTGTTGCTGCTGAACTCAGGCGAGACCGACTGCCGAGTACTTCCGATCGAGGAAAAGGAGTCTTCCATGAGCACCGCGATGATCACCCTGCTTTTCGGAATCTGCCTCGCCCTTCTGACATCCGCCCTGTTCGCGGCCGTCGTCGGCTTGGCGGCCCGCATAGGAGGAGCGAGTCCCGCCTCGGCCCTTTCCCGGGCCGGTGACGCCTTCACCAAGACCCTGAATCTCACGCTGCTGATCATCGGCCTCGTCGTCACCGTCGCAGCCAGTTGAAGCAGCGGCGGTTCACCCCTGTTCGTCGCCCAGGAAGAGCGGCATGCGGTGGACGCCGTAGATGGACATGGTGTCGCGCATCTCGATGTCCCGCGCCGGCCGCGCGAACCGGAGGCAGGGGAAGCGCCGGAACAGTTCCTTGAGGGCGATCTGCATCTCCAGGTGCACGAGCTGCTGGCCCGTGCACTGGTGGATGCCGAAGCCGAAGCCCAACTGCCCCTGCGCGGCCAGGTTGCCGATGTCGAGGGTATCCGGGTCGGGGAAGCGGTGGGCGTCGCGGTTGGCGGCGACCAGGGACACCGTCACCGCCTCACCGGCCCTGATCACTCTCCGGCCAGCTCGACGTCCTCCAGGGCGGCCCGCGCGGGGCCCGCGTGGATGATGCTTTGGTGCCGCATGAGCTCTTCCACGGCGTGCTCGGCAAGCGAGGGGTCGGCCAGGGCCGGGCCAGCTGGCCCGGGTGTTCGAGGAGGGTGAAGACGCCCAGGGAGAGCATGTTGGCGGTCGTCTCGTGGCCCGCGACGAGCAGCATGATCCCCATGAACCTGAGCAGGTCGTCGGCGGGCGCGGCGCGCTTGCTGAGGACCAGCCG
This sequence comes from Streptomyces sp. NPDC007905, assembly GCF_042959345.1. Lineage (NCBI taxonomy): Bacteria > Bacillati > Actinomycetota > Actinomycetes > Kitasatosporales > Streptomycetaceae > Streptomyces > Streptomyces sp. NPDC007905. The sequence continues at coordinate 30,547 of NZ_JBIBKS010000036.1, forward strand.
GCGCAGGCGGCCGGCTCCACACCGAAGGACTCGCGGCGCTGACCACGGCCCGTGGCCTCCGCGCGTGATGCGCAGCGAGGCTGCTCTGTCGGTGGGGGCGCGCAGCGTGAGCCGGCACACCGAACTCGCAGCAGGAATCGCCATGTCCATCGTCGGAGAGCATTTCGCTTCCGTCGCCGTGTCGGCCGTACGGCAGCGGCCGGGTGCTGCACGCGGGAAGTTTCTGCCAAAGGGGGCGCCGCCATGTGGCTCGACCCCGTGCTCCGGTCTCTCCGCAGATCCGAGGAAGCTGCTTGGATGAGGACTGACGCGTCACGAGGAGGGGGTTGGCATGGGGCTCAACATCGAGGTCACGTGGGACGCGCCGATCACGGTCGGCCTGCTCGAGCAGTTCATCCTCCAGGCCAAGGCGGCCGGGGCCACGTCAGATACCACGCTCGAAGAGATCACTCACGACCAGGACCCGCAGATCACTCTCGGGTGGCGCGTCCCGGTGACGGGTGCCGCAGGTCCACCTCGTGAAGTAGCGATGCCACACCGGCTGATGTGGAACATTCACAGCATGCTTGAGCAGATCGGCAGCGGAGAAGGGGACGTCCGTGCGCTCCAAGCCGAGATAAGCGATCTCGATCTCGAGCTATGGGAAGCGCTGATGAAGCACGTCGGCCAGTGATGTAGCACCTCACATGCACGTCGAGACCCGTCGCCACGGGGGAAGGCGACGGGCCCCGACTAGTTCTACGGTGTCACACCCGACTGGGACATGCGGGCCGCCCAGCTCTTCCCAAGTGGTGCGAGGTGTCAGCCGACGTCTTCGGCTTCCGCCACTCCGCCTTGCGTGAAGACTGTCAGGAGAAACATCAGCCGCCCCACCGGTCAAGAGATGTGGCTTAGCCCCAATACCGGTGATTTAGGTCGTTTTCCGGCTGGTCGAGGTGGCCCTGGTGGGCCCGACCAGCCGGACCGTCGGGGTGTCTGGCCGTGGTGGGCTGTGGTGCTCGGTTCGTTTGAGGGCCCAGTTGGAATCTTGCGTTTGATCACACGCGGGTTGGAGCGCAACCGCCGTGCGGGCAGCAGCCGTTCGGTGATCTCACGCAGGCTCTGGGTGATGGCCCGGGCCAGTCGCGAGGGGGGAAAGCGCCGCCTGCCCGGTGACGTGGCGGCGGACGACGCGAAGGGTGCGGGTGAAGGAGATCCGGTCGGGATCGTGCCCGGCCTTGAGGGCGGCCTGGTGCATCAGGTCCCGCAGCGCGTGGTGGACCAGCAGGAACGCGAAGATCTCCTGTTCGACACCGCGTGGGTGCTGGGAACGCAGCACCAGCCCCGGAACGCCCTGGTGGTTCTTGATCTCGTCCAGGGTGTTCTCGATCTCCCACCGCTGGTCCTCGGCCGGTGCCTGCTCGGGGTCGAGGACGGTGGTGATCAGGCGGTAGACGGTGCCGTCACCGCCGGATGGGCCGAGGGTGTACTCGATCACCCGCACCCGCTCGGGGTCCGCGCGCCAGTAGTTGTCCCGCGCGGCGACGATCTCCGACAGGTAGGAGCCGTCGGCGAGGGTTTCCAGGACCGGCAGCACCACGACGCTGCGGACCCGCCATAACAGATCCGCTCCGCCCGCCTTCGCCGCCCGCCACAGGTCGAGGCCGCAAAACCCCCGGTCGGCGAGCACGAGCATGCCCTTCGTCAGCGCGGGGAACAGTCGCTGGGCCAGAGCGGTCTCGTGGACCCCCAGTGGTCCGACCTCGGCCGCGAACACGGCATGGGTGCCGCACTCGGCCAGGGCCGCCACCCTCGCCTGCGGATACGCACTGCGGCCCTGCCCACGGCTGGTACCGGGACGACCGAAGAACTGCGCGTTCGCCGCGGTGTCCGGAACGTCGAAGACCGTGCCGTCCACCGCGACCAGCCGCCACCGCCGATACCAGGCACCCTGCGTGACCCAGTAGCCCTTGGCCACGAGAACCTCCAGTAGTCGGAAAGTGCGCGTCCGAGAATGCACGTCGGAAAGTGCACGTCTGACGCCGGATTCACTGCTGCGAGCGAGCGTATCCGGCGGAAGATCAGGAACGGGGCGGCGCCGTCTGGCTGGTGGTCAGGCGGAACCTGGTGCCCCACACCGCCACGTTCCGGGAGTACCTGCTGCGGACCTGGGTGAAGCAGCACGACCTGAGGTTGGACGATGGCGGACTGTTCCAGGTTGACAGGCGCCGGCTGCGGACGACGTTCATCGCCCAGTGAGGTCAGCGCGAGTGCTCGCTGCGGGCTACGATCGACCCCAACCACTCGCCGCAGGTCGAGGGCGATCACTACCTGTCGGCGGCGACGCCCGCCCAGCGGGCGGTCGTTGACGAGATCGTCGCGGACGCACAGAGGGATCTGCTGCGGCGGGCGAGTGCGCGGCCGTCGTCGATGACGCGGTCACTGCCGCCCGTCTTCCGGAGGAAGTGCGACGTCTCGGGCTAGGCGAAGGCGTCCTGGCCCAGCTGCTGACCGGGCAGCGGGATGTGTTCACCGCGTCCTGCGCCGACCAGTTGTCGGGACTGCACGGGCCGAAGGGGAAGCCCTGTCCGGGCCGGCCCTGGGTCTGCCTGCTCTGCCCGCTCGCGCTGTTCGCCCCGCGACACCTGCCGAACCTGCTCAGGCTGAAGGCCTACTTCGCCCGGCAGTTCAAGGCGATGTCCCGCGAGCAGTTCGGCGTGGTCTTCGCGCCCTATGCCCACCGGCTGTCCTCGCTGATCCTGCCCCGCTTCTCGGCGGCCGCTATCGCGGCCGCCGAGAAGGAGATCACTGACCTCGACGCCGAACTGCCGCTGCTGGCAGAGGAGATGGCCCCGTGACAATCCCCGCAAGACACGACGAACGTCCCGCGCGGTCGCTGTTCGCCGGAGCTGACATTGCGGCCACCGCCGGGCTGAATTGGAGGAGCGGGGCTGTCCGGCCCCACTTCGAGGACGCCGTCCGTTCCGACATCGAGGATGTCACACGTCCAGCCGGGTTCACCGGCCACCCGAGACGGCCTCCTTCCTCTCTTGATGCCGGGCGGCGGCACGCTCTCCCAAGCCGCCCTTACGGAAGCGGCACTGGCCGCCGTGGGCCTCGATGACGTCGATCACGGCCGCGATGAGCTACTTCCTGCTGGAGGCTTTCGGCGTCGATCTCCCAGAAAGATCGATCTGTACGATTGAAGCCATCTTTCCTTCATCATTTGGCAAAGACTTTGAGGGGTCTCGGGGACCTCCTTACTGGATGACGGGATACCCAAAAGCATGCATTGGGCGCAACAACGGCGATTACTGAACCCCATTTCGCGAGGGAATTTCCGCTTCATTTAGCCGTTTTTGACCTTTGCATTACCTTGTTTACTTCTAATGGTCTGTTCATGGTCGCCGACCGTCAAGATCAGCTCGTTTGTGTTGTCTCCATCTCACGGAGAGTTAGGGAGGGAGCTGATCGTGCGTCATAGACCTGTGACCCATGGCAGACCTACGAAGAGACCCCCGCGGGGGCGCTGGGTCTATCGGAGCGCCATCGGTGTGGCGATGCTCGTTGTAGCCGAGACCGCACTGGTGTCGTGGGACACCGGCATGGCCTTCGCAACGGACTCCGCTGTGACCGCGGCCGAGTCCACTTCAGCGGATTCCAGTAAGGCGTCCGGTCCCGCTGAAGTTCAAGACGAGGCGTCAGCGGTGCTGATGGCTCGCCTGCAGAACCGCAAGATCGAAGTCTTGTCGGCGCGGACTGCCGACTCAACGACTTACGCGCTGCCCAGCGGCGAGCTCGAGACAGAGGCATACGCCGGGCCCGTCCGTGTGAAGCAGGATGACAAGTGGCGGGACATCGACACGTCGCTGTCCGATACAGGCTCTGACCTCACGCCTACCGCAGCGGCCGCGGACATCGCGGTGTCCGACGGCGGAGACACCGACCTTGCCTCGGTGGCCAAGGGCAAGGAGACCTTCGGGCTGGGCTGGGAGGACAAGCTACCCACCCCGAGCGTAAAGAACAGCACCGCCTCCTACAGACTGGGCAGCGGGCAGACCCTGTCCGTCACCGCCTTGGCGCAGGGTTTCTCCGAGAACATCGAGCTGACTCAGCAGCCCGAGAGCGACTCGGTGTCGTATCGGATCCCGCTGCGCCTCGACGGGCTGAAGTTGTCTCAGGCTGACTCCGGTCACCTACTGCTGAAGGACGCTGCCGGGGACCTGATAGCTGAGGCGCCGGCGCCGATGATGTGGGACGCGTCCAGGGACGAGGCGTCCGGCGAGTCCGCGCACCAGAAACAGGTCGCAACGAAGATCCAGGTTGCGTCGGACGGCTCGCAGACTCTCGTGCTGACCCCGGATAAGGACTTCCTCGCGCACGCGACCTATCCGGTGACGGTGGACCCCACCACGACGCTAGCCGTTACCACGGACACCTGGGTGCAGAACCCGGACTACCCGGACTCGCAGATATCCTCCCAGGAGCTCAAGTCGGGCACCTACGACAGCGGGACGGACACGGCCCGCTCGTACCTGAAGTTCGACGTGTCGAAGTTCGCCGGCAAGCACATCACCGCCGCGACGATGTCGCTGTACAACTACTACTCGGCGACCTGCTCCACCTCAGGAGCAGCCACCCAGGCCCGCCGGATAACCTCCACCTGGTCGTCCTCGTCGATCACGTGGGGTGCCCAGCCCTCGACCACGACCACCGGGGTGGCGACCAACACGGGCCACTGGGGCTACTCCTCGTCCTGCCCGGCCAACTGGTCCAACTGGAACCTGCAGCCGATCGTCCAGGCCTGGGCCGATGGATCAGCCAACTACGGCCTGCAGATCCGCAGCGCCGACGAGACGGACTCCACCACCTGGCGCCGCTTCCGGTCGGCGAACTACACCACCTCCGGGTACACCCCGAAGCTGGTCGTCACCTACAACTCGTACGCGACCACGGCCTCCGCTGCGGTCTCACCGGAGTTCGCCAACCCCTACAACGGCAAGACCTACGTGACCTCGCTGACCCCGACGCTGTCGGCGAAGGTGACGGACGCGGACGGCACCACGGTCAAGGGCCAGTTCGAGATCACCGCCGACCCGGCCTACGCGGACACCACGTACTCCTACACGGGCACGTCCTCATCGGTGGCCTCCGGTTCGACGGCGAAGTTGACGATCCCCTCCGCCTCGGCATTCCCTGCGGGCACCCACATGCGCTTCCGGGCACGCGGCTATGACGGCACCGACTACGGTGCCTGGTCGCCGTACACGGTCTTCGCGATGAACACCGGCCTACCGGCCGCCCCGACGGTCTCCTGCGACCCGTACACGGCCGACACCTGGACGGCGAAGGTTGACAGCGGCGCCACCTGCACGCTGGACACGTCCTCGTCCGACGGCATGGGCTACTACTGGGGGCTGGACGACTCCGCCGTGCCCAACCGGGTCTACGACACCACAGACGGCACCGGTGGCGATGCATTGACCATCACGATCAAGCCCGGCGAGGACTGGCACAAGCTGTACGCCAAGACCGTCGACTCTGGCGGAAACCTTTCCTCGGCCTCGACGTCCTACGTCTTCGGTGTCGGTGACGGTGCCGGTCTGCTCACCCCCACCGAGGGCGACAACGCCGCCCGCAGGGTCAGCCTGACCTCCACGGGCAAGACCAGCTACACCGGCGTCACCTACCAGTACCGCCGGGGTGAGACCGACTCCTGGCAAAACGTGCCGATCGGGGACGTCACCAAGACCTCCGACGGGTCGGCCGTCACCGCCTGGCCGGTCTCCGTTACCAACGGCAGTCCCGCGGCACTCACCTGGAATGTGACGTCGTCGCTGTCGCAGGACGGTGCAGTCGACATCCGTGCCGGCTTCACCGACGGTTCGTCCACCGGGTACTCGCAGGCACACACCATCAGGGTGGACCGCAATGCCGGGACCGCGCCCAGCGAGGTTGCGGGGCCTGGCGCGGTGAACACGCTGACGGGCGACTTCACGCTGTCAGCGAACGATGCCTCCGGATTCAGCGTTGCGGTGTCGCGTACCGCATCCTCTCGACGTCCTACGGCGGGGGCAGAGGCTGAGGGGCAGGCGGACATCTTTGGCCCGCAGTGGACCTCCGGCACGACGGCGGACCTGACCGGCTCCGGTTGGGCGTATCTACGCAGTACCTCCACGGCTTCGGTCGCGCTGGTCGACGCGGACGGCGACGAGACCGGGTTCACCGCCACCAGCGGTGACGGGTGGAAGCCTCAACCCGGCGCTGAGGATCTGACGCTGATCAGCAAGGACAAAGACGGCAAGACGACGAACAATACGTCCAACGTTTCCGTTTTTACGCTGACGGACCATCAGGGAACCACGACCTCGTTCAAGAAGGTGGACCCGGCAGCGGCGACCTGGCAGGTGACCAGCTCCTCGCTTCCGACGGACAACTCCACCACGAAGGTCCTCTCCGAAACGGACCCCAGCAGCTCCAGCACCAATCCGCTGGCCCGCCCGAAGTACGTCATCGCGCCCACCTCGGCCGTGGCGTCGTCGACGTGTGAGAGCACGCCCTCGACGGCCGGCTGCCGGATGCTGGAATTCGTCTACGCCACCTCCACCACCGCCACCTCCGGCACACTCGGGGACTACAGCGGACAGGTCAAGCAGATCAAGGAGTGGGCGACCGACCCGGGCGCTTCGGCGGCAACCGCCACAGTCGTCTCCCAGTACGCCTACGATGACTCCGGCCGCCTGCGCGAGCAGTGGGACCCGCGGATCAGCCCCGCGCTGAAGACCGCCTACACCTACGACAGCGCCGGCCGCGTCGCCACCCTCACCCCGCCCGGCGAACTGCCATGGACCTTCACCTACGGCAAGGCCGGCAGCGCCGCCACCGCCGGCGCGGGCATGCTCATTTCGGCCTCCCGCCCCAATCTGACAGCGGGCACCAAGAGCACCACCGACGGCACCACCGCCACCACCAGCGTGGTCTACGACGTGCCGCTCAGCGGCAGCACGGCGCCCCATGCCATGGCCGCCTCAAACGTGGCGTCCTGGGGCCAGAGCGATGTCCCGGTCGACGCGACGGCCGTCTTCCCGGCCGACTCCGAGCCGCTCTCCCACACCGGAAGCGACCTGGCCGCGTCCGACTACAAGCGGGCGACCATCACCTACACCGACGCCTCCGGACGAAAGGTCAACACGGCCACACCCGGTGGGCACATCACCACCACCGAGTACGACCGCTTCGGCAACACCGTCCGTGAGCTGACCGCCGCCAACCGCGAGCTCGCGCTCGCCAGCAGCGGCGACGGACAGGCCGAGCAGGTAGCTCTGAGTATCGACCAGATGACTACCGCCGACCGCGCCGAGCTCCTGTCCACGCGCTCGGTGTACTCGAGCGACGGTCAGCGCGAGACGGACAAGTACGGTCCCCTCCACCAGGTGACCCTCACCTCCGCGCTCAAGGCCGGCAGCGGCGGCACCGACCTGCCGGCCGGCACCCAGGTCCCGGCACGGCAGCACACCGCCAACACTTACGACGAGGGCCGCCCCACCGACGGCACGGCCGCGGTCGACAACCAGATCACGACCACCAGAGTGGGCGCATACGTCGACGGCTACCCCCAAGACGCGGACGTGCATACCATGGCCACCGGCTACGATTGGGCCAAGGGCCTGCCCACCAGTACGGTCACCGACCCGAGCGGGCTGGCATTGAAGAGGGCGACGTCGTACGACTCCCAGGGCCGGGTCACCAAGACCACCCTGCCGAAGTCGTCCGGCTCGGACGCGGGCGCCACCGTGACCACGTACTACTCGGCCACCGGCACCGGAGCCTGCAACGGCAGGCCGGAGTGGGCCGACCGGGTTTGCTCCACCGGCCCGGCTGGCAGTATTACCAACGGCGGCTCCAACCCCACCGAGCTGCCCATCACGACCACCGAATACGACCGCTGGGGCAACCCCTCGAAGGTCGTGACCGCGAACTCGGTGACCCGTACGACCACCACCTCCTACGACGCTGCCGGACGGCAGACGAAAAAGACGGTCAGCGGCGGCGTGGGCACAGCCGTCCCGGACACCACCACCACATACGACACCGACAACGGCCGCGTCGCGACGGTCACCTCGAACAGCCAAACCATCATCCACACCTACGACCAGCTGGGGAGGGAGATTTCCTACGACGACGGCGCGGGCAACACGGCCGTCACGCAGTACGACGTGCTCGGCCGCGTGGTGAAGACCAGCGACTCCGCCCCGTCGACCACCACCTACACCTACGACACCAGCAAGGACCCGCGCGGTCTGGAGACCTCCCGCACCGACTCGGTCGCCGGCACTTTCGCCACGACCTACGACGCGGACGGCGAGGTGGCCACCGAGTCCCTGCCCGGCGGCTACACCCTCACCGTCAGCCAGGACGAGAGCGGTTCACAGACCTCGCGGGTCTACACCCGTGACAGTGACGGTACCGTCGTTGCCTCCGACACCGTGAACCAGAGCATCCTCGGCCAGATCGTCGCCAACAACGACACCGCCGGCCTGACCCGCTCCCGCAGCTACACCTACGACGCGGCCGGCCGTCTCGCACGCGCTGACGACACCGACCCGGACGGCGCCTGCACCCGCAGGAGCTACACCTTCGACGACAACAGCAACCGAACCGCCCTCGCCGTCGCCGCCAGCGACATCGGCGCGGCCTGCACCTCGACCGGCGCGACGACGTCGTCGTACTCCTACGACAGCGCCGACCGCCTGGTCACCTCCGGCACGGTCTACGACGCCTTCGGCCGCACCACGACCCAGGCGTCGGGCACGACCATTGGCTACTACGCCAACGACCTCGTCCGTCGCCAGACCTCCGGCACCGGTCGGCAGACCTGGACCCTGGACGCGGCCGGCCGCCTCGCCGCCTGGACCACCGAGACCCAGGGCAGCGACGGCACCTGGACCCAGACCGGATCCAAGACCAACCACTACGGCTCCGACGGCGACAGCCCCGACTGGATCCAGGAAGGCGCCTCCACCCTCACCCGCAATGTGCCGGGCATGGATGGCGACCTGGGTGCTGTCACCACTTCGACCGGCGCCATCATCCTGCAGCTGACCGACATCCACGGTGACGTGACCGTGCAGCTCCCGCTCGACTCCTCCACGGCGACAACCGCGTTCGCCTACGACGAGTACGGCAACCTGGAAGGCGACGGCACGGCAGCCCGCTACGGATGGCTCGGTGGTCAACAGCGGTCCAGTGAGACCCCGACCGGAGCGATCCTCATGGGCATACGTCTCTACGACGCAACCACCGGACGCTTCCTCTCCACCGACCCCATTGCGGGCGGCAACGCCAATGCCTACGACTACTGCGGGGCCGATCCCATCGCCTGCAACGACGTAAGCGGCGCCATGAGCATTTCCTGGTGGAGCCCGTGGTGGTCACCCGTCTATTACGTCTCGATCAAGTTCAACAGATGGGAAACCAGGCAGATGATGTATGGTGCCGGGCCCGCCGGTACCATCATAGGCATCGCGAAGGACTACGTGCCGAAGTCGTACAAGCACGTCATAGCCGCGATCAGGTTCATCGGCTGGTACCTGTCCCTCGTCTCGGGATATGCCACCAGACACCACAAATGCACGAAGGTCTGGGCCGGCGCTGCAAGGGGCGCTTGGCTGTATGCATGGAATGCATACGCCACTAAATGCTAAAGCAGAAGGGCGGGGAAGTGAAAATCGGTCCCGAAACGCTGCAGGCTATCGGCGACGTAATCTTCGCGGTGGTTTTGCTGGGCTTTTCCATTTGGATGGCCACGGGCAACCAGACCACTCTCGCTGTAATATTCGGCGTAGGGTTCCTGACGTACCTGCTGGATATCGCGCGTAGGGCGAGAAAGCGCCGAAGCGCATAAACAATAAATGGGCCCCTGGGTGACGAAAGCCTCGGGGCCCATTTCATATCGTCTGTCAAAACTCGTGAACATCGCCCGGCCATGGAGACGAACTGCAGCTGGACGGTGATCTCCTGCTTGAAATAGGCGGTGTGCCCGGATCAGACCTCGCTCTACAGCACGCCGTGCAGGGCGTTCTCGAGGAAGCCGTCTGCGGCCACCGGAGGCGGCGCATCACCTTTGAAGCCCTAAGATCACCGGCATGTCTGAGGGAGAAATGACGGGCGCCGAACACGCTGGGCAGGCTGGTCAGCTGACGGTCGAGACCACCGCCACCGACGGCATCCGCGTACTGAGCCTGGCCGGAGAGATCGACCACCACACCGGCGACACACTCCGCCAGGCCCTGGACGCATCCGGCACCCCTCGCCCCCGCATCGTCGTCGACATGCACCAGGTCACCTTCATGGACTCCAGCGGCATCAACATCCTCATCGGCGCCCACCGCTCCCTCAGCGAGGCCGGCGGCTGGCTCCGCCCGGCCGCCATCCGCGAATCCGTGATGCGCACCATCAGCCTCGTCGGCATCGACACCGTCATCGACTGCCACGAAACCCTCCAGCAAGCCCTCATCGACTGACCACCCCGCAGCCGACCACACGCTGACCTGCCATGTTTGGGCCTATGGGCGGACAGCGGCATCAAAAAGACGACAGCCTTCCCCAGGACGCGGCGTGCAGCCTCAGGCTGCACGCCACTGATGGGCCCGGCCGCCGCGCCACTCGACCCGCCGGTCGTCGTCCAGGATGCTGTCGGGGGCGTGGATGCCCGCGGCCTCGAGGAACACCACCAGGTCGTGAAAAGGGTGACCGCGCATTCCCATGGGTGGGACAGGATTCTCGGTACCGCCTACAGCGAAAGTCAGGGTGTGCTGACGCCGGGGCTGGGGTGTGCGGGGTTCGCCGGGCGCGGGGGCACGACCCAACGGGCAGAGCCGGAGGCCGAACAACTTCGAGCGCTGGCCGCGCTCGGATCCACAGGGCCGGCATAGCCGGTTGTCGATGGCCATGCCCGCCGCAGGCCACCCGCGCTACCACGGCTATGTCTGCGGCTTGCCGGGAGGCGGACGCTGTCATGGTGAGTTGGGAGCCGTACGATGACCTTGATCCCGCCGGGCGACCAGTGCTGGAGTCGAAGGCATCCAGGCTGCTCTGCGGCACGCCTTGGTGGCGGTACTCAATCAGGCCGGCCTTCTGCAAGTGCCGATCTCGTGGACCTCACACCGGCCGAGATCCGCCGTCTCCTGGCAGCTGAACCCCCGCACCCCCGCGCACGCCACAACCACACGCTGACCTGGTCACGGTGGAGACGACGCCACCAGGCACGCGCCCGCCAGAGCCACTACGAACGGCGCGGCTACCTCTTCGCCGGGGCGCGGTGGGAAAGTCCGTCCCGCCCACCTGGCGCCCCGCTACACTCCACACCACCAGGCCGCTGACCAGCCCAGATACCGAACTACGGCTGGAGTATAGTCGCACCGCCCCCGGGACACGAGGCCCACACGGTGCCGCGGGAACCCATCCCCCGGCGCCTGATCGTGGTGGACGACCGCGCTTGGCAGGGAGCCACCCCCGCGGAGGTGCGCAAGGCCCTGGACGGAGACGGGACGTGGATTCCCGACCTGGTCCTGCTTGCCAACGACAGGACCACGGCCAACCCTCACCTGCGTCCGCTGCTAGCGTTCCGCGGCACCGACGGGAACACGTTCCGGATCACGCCCCGCCAAGCGGCCCTGACTTACCTGGTGCTGCACCGGCCGTACCAGGAGACGACCCTGGAGCACTTTGAGGAGGAGGCCCCCGCCGAACCCGATTGGGAGCCCGAGGAGGACGAGACCGCGGAGGACTGGGAGGACGACCTCCCCGATCCCGTGGGTACCTACCTGGAGTCGCTGAACCCTCCACCGCGCTACGAGCCCCCGACCCGGGCTCTGCCCCTCCTCACCCAGGAGAACTTCGGTCTGCTCGTGCGCACCGACTTCACCGATGACGCCGCCTGGACGTCGCTCCTCGACAGCGTGCACCGCCCGGGACGGGTCTATGGCGACCCCATCGAAGACTTCGGCGACGACATCGACACCGTAGACGACCCGACGTTCGAGGGCTCCAGCCCGGAGCATCTGATGGCGCTGGTCCGCGACAGCCAGGACCCCGGGCAGATGACCGCGGACATCGTGGTGATCGCGGATGGACCGCCATGCGCGATCCCGACCATCGCGTCCTGGTCGTGCCCCTGAACGGCCCCATCGGGTACACCTTGGACCCTGAGCAGGTCGGAAGCATGGTGGGGGTGTGTCAATTTACAGCCCCCAAGGTGCTCGTCGAAGAGCGGGGTCACCTGGGCCGGGTCGGGTCGAGCTGGGCCGCGAAAAGAGCCGAGGCCGTCCGCAGGCCCTCGTTCGCCCGCTCGAGCTGGGCATTCTCCTTGCGCAGCTCGGCGAGTTCGGCGCGCTCATCGGTGGCGAGTCGGTCGTCACGCTCGCCGGCGTCGGCCTGGGCCTGCCGGATTCAGCCGCGCAGGGCCTCCGGGTGCACGCCGAGAGCGAGGGCGAGCCTCTTGATCTGCGACTTCGGATCGGCGGTGCGGTACATCCGTGCCGCACACTCATGTAACTCCCAGCGAGTACTTTCTGGGGGCGGCCATGGCCGATACTCCTCCTATGAGTCCCATCTGACCCTCTGTCAACACACTCCGCATCTCGGCGGAACCTCACATGACACCGCTGACCGCGCGGGCCTGCCGCCCGGAAGACCACGCAGCGTGCGCTGACGGTCAATGACTGCGGCGCCTCGGTGCCGGAGTATTGCCGCGTGAGGCGCCCAGCGGACTGACAGGTTGCCGAGTGGCAGGTTCGGTGTGGAGCCGATACGTGAAAATCGAACGGGGAGAGGGCACCCAGTGACCTGACCCACGGCACTGGACCCGCTCACCCACGACCCGAGGAACCTGGAGCACGCAACCCGAGCGTCGGGCCCCAGCCATGCCCGCTCAACGACAATCAGCCATTAACCTCCGCGTTTCACTTGCGGCGGCGTCCGGATCTTGATCAGAAAAGCGAAAGTGCCTTCTGAGCTGGGATGATGAGGCTTGTCTAGGGCTTCTGCCACCACAGCAAGAAGGCGCTTTCTGCGTGCAGACTACCGGGTCGCGTCCCAAGCTCGTCGTCTCCGCCGACGGCCGTGGGGTCGTCAGCCACGCCGGATCCCGCCTGCTGGCTGATCTCGGCGATGTCACTGGCCTGAGCGGCGCGTTCACGGACGGGCTGCGCAGGCTGCGACCGCGTGGCACCGGGCACGACCCCGGCCGGATCGCGGTCGATCTGGCAGTGATGCTCGCCGACGGCGGCGAGGCGATAGCCGACCTGGCCCTGCTGCGGGACCAGACGGAGGTCTTCGGTCCGGTCGCCTCCACCCCGACCGCCTGGCGCCTGCTGGCGGGCATCGACCCGGCCGCACCCGCCCGCCTGCGCTCGGCGAGAGCTGCTGCCCGGGAGGTCGCCTGGCTGCAGGCCGCCGAGACCAGGGGCGGCATACCCGCGGCCCGTGCTCCAGGCGGCGGCCACCTATAAACGCGGCTTCGGCTACCACCCGCTGCTGTGCTTTCTGGACAACACCGGCGAAGCCCTGGCCGGAGTGCTGCGTCCGGGCAACGCCGGCGCCAATTCCGCCGCAGACCACATCACCGTCCTGGACGCGGCCCTGGCCCAGATCCCAGACGCCCACCGCCACGGCACCAACGTCCTCATCCGCGCCGACAGCGCCGGAGGCGCAAAAGCCTTCCTCACCCACGTCCGAGCACTGCGCGAGCGGGGCATCCGCACCTCCTTCTCCGTCGGATACGCCGTCACCGAACCAGTCCGTCGCGCAATCCGGGCCCTGCCCGACCATCTGTGGCACTCCGCGCTGGAGCAGGACGGCACCCTGCGGACCAGCGCCGAGGTGGCAGAACTGACCGGCATGGTGGACCTGGCCGACCACCCGGACGGCACCCGGATCATCGTGCGGCGCGAGCGCCCTCACCCCGGCGCCCAGTTGTCCTTGTTCGACCTGGACGAGGGCATGCGCCACCAGGTCTTCCTCACCGACACCCCTCACGGCGAAGGCTCTCTGCAGCATCTGGAGGTCCGCCACCGTGCGCACGCCCGCGTCGAGGACCGCATCCGCTGCGGCAAGGCCACCGGTTTCGGCCGCTTCCCGTCACGCCACTTCGCGCTCAACACCGCCTGGCTCGAGCTGTCCCCGACCGCCGTCGATCTGCTCGCCTGGGCCCAGGCGCTATTGCTGGACGGCGAATTGACCTCCGCCGAGCCGAAGAAGCTTCGCTACCGGCTGTTGCATGCAGCCGCCCGCATCACCCGTGGAGGCCGCCGCCTCCACCTGCGGATCGCCGCTACCTGGCCCTGGCGAGACGACCTCGTCGCAGCGTTCACCCGCCTCGCCGCCCTGCCACGACCAGCCACCTGACTGGCAGCACGGTCCCTGCTCACTCACGACCCGAGGAACTGGAGCACCCGATCCGAGCGTCGGGCCCCAGCCATGCCCGCTTGACGGCAGGCGGCCACGAACCACGGTCCTCCGCGATCAGCCCGACTGATCCCTCCCAACCGAAACGCGGAGGCTTGTGGATCACCGCTCTGCGCGAAGACCCGTATGTTGGTTCGGAGTGCCTTGGCACTTCGTTTGGAGAACCCGGTCAGATGTGCCACCGTGCCGTCTCCCAGATCGATCCCGTGATGTCTGCGCCCTGCAGCCACCCAGCCGTCGGGCCGGGCCACCACGAGATGGTCTCCCGCGGCCACTGTCCCGCTCCTCCCCGCACGCAACCCGATGCGGGGGTGGTCACTCATCGGACTTGAAATGCCGCCGTACGTCGCCCAGCGGCTCCTTATCGATGAAGTAGAAGATCGCCGCCTCGCCGAGTGACTTCGTACCGGCTGCCGCTATGGCACCGGATGCCGCGTTCCCCGCCACCGGGATGATCTTCAAAAGACCTCGGGCGATTTCGCGCAATGCGACCCCGGCTCCGATGTTCCCCCCGAGACCGACGATCAATTCCTTGGACGTGGCGAGGGACAGCTCGCGCCCAGAAATATATGCGATCAGCGTGATCATGGTGATTTGAAAAGTCGTGAGCACCGGAAGATCGGCTACCGGTATCGGAGTCGCCCCCACGGCTCCGCAAATGACGGCGAAGGCCGTGACTATCCTTCTGGCCAGCCTTTTCTGAACCTTGCGAAACTGTGCCGTACGCGCGAATTCGATCTGGGCGTCGTCCGGCAGGACTTCTTGCATCCTGAGCGCCAGAAGATCGATGTTCCAGCGGTAGTCTCTCCTCTTGTTCACCTTTCCGTCGTCACCGAAGATCAGCAGTGCCGCTGTCGGCAGCACGTCGCAGGCTATGTGCCGGGAGAGGTACGCATTGCCGTTGAGATGTTCCTGGAGGACCGAAGCCGCCTCGTTAACGTTCTGCTTCTTATCCTTGTCCTCGTAGTCGTGCGGAGGAACCTTTATGTCGCTCGGATGAAGCTGGTCGCACTGGGCGAGGACCGGGATGATCTTTATGTCGGTCTCGTGGATACGGGCAGCCTCTCGATGCACTTTTTCAAGAGCGGCCAGATCCCCGTCGATCGCCGCATCCACGTCCGTTGCCTTGACCAGAAAGGCGATGACGTCCGGGCATTTCTCCCGAACTGCGGCGAGCAAGGACTCTTCCGCCGACTCCGCAGGGTCATCCTCCGCGGGGGCGGACCCCTCCTGCACCCCTCGGGTATCCAGAATCTCCACTTCCCGCTCACCGATTTGACAGAGTTCCCAGAGTGTCGCTCCTGTCTGCGCACGCACCGCTCCGGTCTTGCGTACAGGGGTGCTGAAGATCGCGTTGATCAAGGATGACTTTCCAGCGCCACGTCGACCGAAAAGCATGAGACGGGGGCTTCGGCGTTCCCGAAGCATGGTCAGCAGCAACTGGATTTCTTCTTGCGCCTTGGCGCGGACCGGCTCCGGCAGTCCATCCAAGGCGTCGAAAAGCAGGTTGAGGGTTCTGTCCAGGGCCCGCGGGTCCTCGCCCGGATTCTCCTGACCGTCAGCCAATTGTCGTCTCCTCCTGACAGGAGCGGTTGAAGATGCGGGTGTTCTGTGTCGGCCTTCAGGGATCGGTGATTCCTGCGAGGAAGAAGCTCTTCGCGTCCGCAGAGATTTACTACTGCTCAGCCTGACTCGCCGTTCCGAAGAGTATCCATTCACCGCGGTTCCTGTCACCGGCGCGTGCAGCAATTTGTGCGCCATATGTCGGCCACCGGGCTCTTGACGACAGCAGCGTTTTTACGGTAATTGGGGGGCTCCATGAACCTTGGCGCGTTCGGCTCGGTGGTGACGGCGTCTTCACCGGCGCATGCGGTGGGAGTGATGAGCAGGCCTGCGGCGAGCAGAGCGGATCTGGTGTCGGCGTACAAGCGAACGTGGCCCTGGCAAGATTTCCGTGAGGCTGGGGTGTGCCACCGTGCGCCGGTGACGCTCCGTCACGAATGACGGCATTGTCAGCGAGTGTGATGACCTCGTACAGATCATGTCTCCGCACCTCGATGCGGTGCGGGTGGAACGAGTGTGGGTCGCGGGCGGCGTGGTTCGCATCAGCGCCTGCGCCCGCGAGTTGACGGTGGCGTGTCCGGACTGCGGTCGCGGTTCTGCGCGGGTGCACAGGCTATTGCCGCACGCTTGCCGATGTCGCTGTCGGTGGGCGCCCGGTGCTGATCGGGCTGTCGGTGCGGCGGTTGTTCTGTGACAGTCCGGGCTGCGGTCGGCGGACGTTTGCCAAGCAGGTCGAGGGGCTGACGGTGCGCTACCAGCGCCGGAGCCCGCTGCTGCAGCACCTGGTGGAGATGACCGGGGTGCTACTCGCCGGCCGCGGCGGTGCCCGGCTGCTGCAGATCCTGAAGGTGCCGCTGTCGCGGACCAGCGTGCTGTTCCACTTGATGCGCTTGCCGCTTGCGCCGGCAGCGATCCCGCGGGTGCTGGGCGTGGACGACTTCGCGTTATACGCGGACGTCTACGGAACCCTGCTGGTGGACGCCGACACCCGCTTGCCGATCGAGCTGTGGGCCGGGCGCGACGCCGAGCAGCTGGCCGCCTGGCTGCGGGCGCACCCCGGTGTTGAGGTGGTCTGCCGGGATGGCTCGCTGGTCTACCGCCAAGGCATCGCCGACGGCGCCCCGACCGCGGTGCAGGTCAGCGACCGCTTCCATCTGTGGCAGGGGCTGTCGAAGCGGATCGGGGACATCGCCGCCGCCCACCGCGGCTGCCTGCCCGCCGCAGTTCCCGAGCCCGAACCGGCACCGCCATCAGCGACCCCGGCGGGACCGCCCGATCAGGCCGACACGCCAGCCCGCCGCCACACGAAGCGGCTGTTCGAGGCGGTGCACGCGGTGACCGACACCGGTCTCTCGCTCAGCGCCACAGCCCGCGAGCTGGGCCTGAACCGGCGCACCGTGGGCAAATACGCCCGGGCCGCGACCTGGCAGGATTGCGTTCGGCGCACCCGGCCCCGCCGAACCACCAGCCTTGATCCATATCTGGAGTATTTGCGGCAGCGGTGGAAGGAAGGTGAGCACACCGCGACGGTGCTGCATCAGGAGGATCTCGGCATCGAACTGCGGCAGAGTGCCTCGGCTGGCGGCGGGGTGAAGGCCTTCGTCGTCTCCGCCGACGCGCGCGGCGAACGCGCGAGCACTGCGACGCACCGGATGACCGTCACTCTCCAGGTCGACACTGGCCCGGCAGGTCGTGACGTTCTCATCGGCGACACGGGCCGCGGCCTGGACCCGGTGCCCGCTCCCCCAGCCGGCATGTAGTCCCGGAGCAGGGGCAGCCTGGTGGAAGCACGAACCGTCGAAGTCATCAACCCCCGCGTCCGACGTTCGGTTCGGGCGCCCTGGTCGCGCCGGGACTGGTCCTGACCGCCTACCACGTCGCTTGCCCGGGCGGCGACCGGGAGCCTGTCACCGTCCGGGACAAGAGTGGCCGGGCCGCCGAAGCCACCATCGCGTGGGCGGACGCGGACTTGGACGCCGTCCTGTCGCAGACGGACCGCACCGTGCTGGGGGCCGGCTTCCCCGTCGTCCGCTTCGGTGAGCTGACCTGCGACTATCCGGACGCGCGGCCGGTGTGCTCCCTGACCGGCTTCCCCCGAGCCCTGCGCAGGCCGCACCCCACGCTCCCGGACGCGTTCGCGGACGAGCCCATGACGGTCGACGGGAACATCAAGCCAGCCACCTCCTCCCGGCTCGGCTACTACGCCTTCGAGCTGATCAACACCTCTCTGGACTCAGCCGAGTTGTGGCAGGGCATGTCCGGCGCCGGAGCCTTCTGTAACGAGCGGCTCGTGGGCGTGGCCACCTTCGCCTGCGACTTCGCGCATGGCGGCCTACTCCACCTGATGCCCGCCGCCCGCCTGTTCGGCTCCCCCGGATTCACCGACACCGTCACCGCCGTGACCGGCATGACCCCGCAACTGCAGCCCGCCGACCTCAAACTCCTGCTCGACGACCTCCCCGACCCCCGGCTGTCCACCTCCTACCTACTCAACGCACGCTCCGGTTGCGCTGATCCATGGCTCAGTGAGCAATGTCGCGTCGCTTCATCTGCCAGAAGGTTCGTTCCCGGGTGTCCAGCAGCGACAGCAAGGGTGCGTCAATGCCGAGACGGACCGCGGTTTGGTGAATGGCTTCACGCAAGTACGGGCGCACTATCGGTGTGGCCACAGTTTTCGCGAACTCCGATACGACCTGTGGAGGGACACTGACCTGCTCAGGAGTCAGGAAGACTGCGGCGACGTCCGCGGTCAGGCGACCTTGGGCTGTGACGACGTGGGCGCGCAATCGGATGTCGATGGTGTCGCCTTCAAGGCGTTGCATCAGTTCGAATTCCGCGGTGTCGTCGTCTGACGCGGCATCATCGCGGCATCCGGAGCCGTTGCGGGAAAAGCCGTCGTGTCGGCGTCCGGAAACCTCGTAGTACAGGATGTCGACCAGCTCGGCTGTGTCTCGCAGCTCGTCAACGGATGACAGGACTCGTGCCGCTTTGGTGCTCATACTGCGGTCCGCCTGCCTGCAACCGCGACGGGCTCCTCTTGGTGTGCCACTGGCTGCCAGCCGGCGTCCGAGGGCTGCTCTTCGACGACCATTGCCGCGACCCTTACGCACAGCCCGACGGCCCGTGCGTAGCGCATCACCGTGCTGAGACGCGGATCGCCGCCCAAGCGCTCGAAGTCTGATACGGCCGACTGCGTAGTCTCCATGGCTTCGGCTACCTGCGACTGCGTGATCCTCCTGGTCTTGCGGTGCTGCACCAACGTCTCGATGAGCTTCATGAGCCGCTCAGTGTCGTCGAGCGCGTCCTGAGTGCGGGCGTCAGCGAGATCGATGCCGAGCATGTCAGCGAGGTACTCATCCACGGTGTCCCCCTTCCCCTGGTGTACCGAGTATCGCCTAAAACCGATATCAACTCAACGCGTCAGGTCATTGATCGTCACGATCTGACCTGGTTTGCCACTCGTTTAGGCGCTTACGAGCAGTCTCGATATCGGATGGATCGGTTGCGATGCCCTGCGTCGACTTCTTGTTCACAAACTTCACAGCAAGCAGCACAGCCATGCTGGCCGCCTCCACCTCGCCATAGAACAGGCGAAAGATCCGCTCACCACAGTTCAGCCTCAACTCGAGCAAACCGCTCCCGAGACTCTTGCAGTCCTTGGGCAGGAGCTCGCCACGCTGCGCCCGGTCCATCAGCCGGCCCAGCTTGGCCCTCTCGTCACGGGTGAGCTGACACTTCTCCATCTCCCTGCGTACAACATCCGCCCCCAGAGCCGTCTGGTAGAACTCCCAGTGCTTCGTCACGCGCCCGCTCCCCCTCCCTGCAGCGGCAGAAAGCAACATCAGACGCCCAAACTGTTGCAGACAGTGAGAGGACGGTCGGATGGTTATTTAGCCTGACAGCGGGCCGTGTCATCGCCCCTGCGGGGAACCATTTGCCTGCTCAGCGGCCGCCGTCAGCGACATGCCAGCTTTCCGTGCTGACGGAGAACAGGAGGAATCCCGCTAGAACAATCACCCGAATGGGTGGCAGTGCGCGCCCGACGACCCGACCAGATCCCCCCAAGATCCGCCATGCAGGGGGTGCAGGCCCGCTACCAAGGACGCGTTGGAAAACCGCCCTCGCGGCTGGCATGACCTTCAAGGACCCACGCCCATCACCGTCTACGAGCGGACGTACCGCCACGACGGCACCACGGCCAAGGTCACCGCAACCCGCGACGACACCCGCCCCGAGCCGTACGTCTGGACGTGTACGTGCGGCGCGTCCCGTTCCTTCCCCACCGAGCACGACGTGTTTCCCACCGCCTGGCGGCACACCCACCGGACCCGCTTCGACCGGCTGCGGTCGTGGGCCACCCGCCTGTTCACCGCCCGCTGACCTGACGCTCTGCCTGGCCCTCGCTCTCGCCTCGCCCCCCGGGGCCGGGCGAGGACCGGACAGGCCGCCTGGCTGAACGCACCACCCGCTGCGCCCCCGCCGAAACACGACAGCGGCGGGGCGCAACGCTGTCACCCGACGCCTCAAGGAGATCACTCGTGCTCATCCCCCGCCAGCGCCGCCGAATCGACCGGCCCCCTCCGCAGCGTCCCGGCCATCGCTACCCGCACCGCCCCGATCGGCTGCCCGGCGCCTGGAGCAGGTGATGCCGCGCCGTCGCAGGAAGCCCCGCCTCGAGTTCAACCGGGTGCCGCGCACTGCCAACTGGAGTTCGCGCGGGTTCCTTGAGGGCTTCGGGCCGGTGGAAAGTGCAAGTGTGCAGGTGAGAGTCCTTTTTCTGCCAGTCAGTCCTGCGTGTCAACTTCTCCGAGTTACTACTGGCAGATTCCGCGAATTTGGCCAGCAACTTGCGAGGCTCGACGGGATTCCGGAAGTCGCCGACGTCTGACAGCGGCTCAAGGGGTGCTGGAAGGGATCCAGTCGTCGTTGTTTCGATGGCGGTCCAGTCCTACGGCCTCGAATTCGCCCTCGCCGAGGCGCCTCCTCGCGCCGAGCCGTCGAAGAGCCTGCGAGATCGGCGTGACTGCTCGCGAGAACCACTTCTTCGCCGGCGCCTCCAGTGGCCCCAAGGTCAGTACGCCGTCAGCCTAGACAGCGGCCCGTTGCTCGCCGACGCCTCCGAAGGCCTCGGCCTCAACATAGGCAACGGGCCCCGCGGCGGACCACTGGGCGAGCAGTCTCTCGAAGCCTCCTGGCAGCCGCCAAAACCCCAGAGCCCCCAGGGTGCTGCCATCCGTGACGGCGTCGAAGACCTCGTCTGTCATCGGCATCAGCGACAGGCCCTGCCGGAGAGGGGCCAGTCGGGCGCCAGGAATGTCCCGTGACGCGGCTCCCAGCAACTCGTCTCCCGCAATCACTGCCTGCAATTCGTAGCCCACCGAGGCCCTCTCCCGCCGATTGGAGACCTCATCATGCCTCAGCCATCCCGGACGAACCCACGTGTCTCCTCATGCCATAACCCGCCCTCCGCCAGCGTGTTCCCGACCAGACGACCTTCAGATTCTGTGAACCCGCTGATTTCCGAGTTCGACCGCGGCGCTGTCCCGGGCAGTTTGGCCACCCGCCGCAAGTTGCGGGTCATGGGACTGAGCCCGGGTGACAACGACGGTCCGGTGGCGATCCTGCGCTGCAAGTGGCGCGCCTACCGGCCGCAGTGGTCGTGCAACCACCCCACCCGCGGGTTCCTGATCCGGGTCGACCTGGCGAAGCCCAAGCGGACACCGACGCTTGCTCAGGAGCGGGCCTTGGACATGGCGATGGCCGCGAGGCAGACCTGTGGCGGCTGCGGTAGGCGCTTCTATTTCTGCCTCTCGAAGAAGCTTGGGTGCTGCCTGGAGTGCTTCGACGGCACACCCGTAGAACCCAGCAGATCATGTAGAGGGCGGACGCCATCGGTGACGACGCGACGTGTGCCAGGGTCGACGGGGTCCGTATGTGCCCACTCCGGAGACCCGATGCCGATCTCAACTTCCAAACCTGAGGCCGTGGCGTAGCGTCGTTCGGTGATGGGCCCCCACGCTTGCGGACGAGCTCGCCGAGGGCGAGCTCGTCGGCCCAGGAGTTGTTGAAGTATTGGGTCTGATCTGTCGTGAGCAGGACGATGTCAATGTCGGAGTCAGGCCGTGCGGCATTGCGGGCATATGAGCCGACAAGTAGCAGGCCGACGATGTCCTGGCGGGTCGTGGCCCAGCGTGCGATGTGGGCGATGACCTCCTGTACTTCGGAGGCTCGTTCCTGGGAGACTTCGTTCCGGTTCGATTGTCCGGCGCGGTGCGTCATGTGGGCTCCTGGGTATTTTGACGGCGGCTGACCTCAGCCGCGTAGGCGCCCCAGTCTCCGGCGGCGGCTCGCTGCCATTTGACGGCGACGGTGATGTCGATGCCGAGGGTGCGGGCGAGGACCGCGGCGGGCAGTTCGGGGTTCGTAGGAGGTTCCGTCGCGGAGCATGGCGAACAGGACGCTGATGCGGTGGCGGGCGAGGCGGAGGAGGGCCTGGGTGTGGGTCTTGCCCCGGGCTCGGCAGCGGTCGTAGTAGGTGCGCGAGGCGGGATCGTGGAGGCCGGCGGCAACCGCTTACGTCACCGGCCTGTGCAAGACGCTGCGTGAGTCCAACATGGACGACGCGAAGCGCCGCGCAAGCAGCGGCACACCGCCAAGCGGATCGGCACGCGGCTGGAGGACGGTCACCGTCTATCTGGTGAGGGCCAGGTATCCCGTGGGGCGGGAGAGCTCAGTGGGTCTTCACGGCCGGGCACCCTGCGGCCGCCCGTTCCGGTTCTAGCCTGTCGGGCGGGCGGTGCCACCAGAGCGTGCTCATGCTGCGGTGCGTGGCGTGCCAGCACCGCAGCATAGGTGTCAGAGAGTGTGATCGGCGGCTTGGTCAGCGAAGGAGCGTGCTAGCTCTGCGAGCCGTGCCCGGTCCCGTTCCAATGCTTTCTTGTTCAGGCACTGGAGCAAGGTAAAGAAGGTGTCGTCGGATTCGATCTTCGTGTCCAGGAGCATCGCGAGTGAGCCGGGTTCGTCGTACGGCACCTTGCGGATGCGTGGGCCGGTAGTCGTGTCCTCTTGGGAGCTCGATGTGGACGAGTCCGCCCGCGGCTCCGGCACCACCTGCTGCGGTGCCGGATCATCATCGGTCTGTACCGACTGAGCGCTGGCCGGCGGTGCGCTCGACTCGCCTTCCCCTATTACGTCGTAATAGGGCGCGGGCTCTCCGGCTGCCTGGGGTGCGGGTGTCTCGTTCCTCCCTGGCTTCCTGCGGCCACGCTCTCGCTTCTCTGCTTCCTTACGGTTCCGCTCCTCCTTGAGTTCGTTGAATGCCGTCTCCTGCTCCGCGGCAGGCTTGTTGCCGACAGCTCGGAGCAGGTCGATGGGCTCTTCACCGATCCGGGCTTGGAGTTCGGGCGTGAGATTGAGCAGGGCGAGGCGTTGTGACACCCAGCCTTGGGAGCGGTGGAGTCGTTTGGCGAGCGCGGTCTGGCTGCCGTGGATGGTCAGGAGGCGTTGGAGGGCTCGTGCTTCGTCGAGCTCCTCGAGGTCTTGGCGGTGAATGTTGGCGACGAGTGCGGATTCGAGGAGTTCCTCGGAGGTGCTGCCCTGGTCGTCACTGACCATCACCTTGATGGTGGGGAGTTGTGCTTCGCGGGCGGCGGCGAGCCGGCTGCTGCCATCAATGACGATGTGGGTGGTGTCGGGTTCGAGGTCTGCTTCGCGTTCCGGGTTGGCCTTGACGTAGGCGTCCCGGTTCATGACCGTGATCGCCTGCTTCTGGCCGTGGGTCTTCAAGCTGCCTGCGAGATCGGTGAGGTCACCGAGGCTGGAGCGCGGGTTGTCGGGGTTGAGGCTGATGCGGTGCGGGGGAAGCTCGGTGGGCGGGGCGACGCCGTCGGTGGGGACGCCGGTGGCGGCGGCGACGGCTTGGCGTCGTGCGCTGACGGGCCGTACTCCCCCGCCGAAGCGGCCGGCGCCCAGCTGGTCGGCCTTGCTCATACGATCTCCCGGGCCAGTGCGCGCATGCCGATCGCCTGCTGTGACTTGGGCGCGTAGGACAGCAAGGGTTGCTTCATCCTGACTGCTTCCTTCTGTTCTTTCAGATCCCCGATGAGCCCGACGACCCGTGGATCCTTTATGTCGACCCACCCCTGCAGTGAGGAGGTGGCGATGAAGCCGCGGCGGGAGTCGTAGAGGTTGACGACGATGCCGAGGTAGTCGATGTCGACCTTCAAGTCGTTGCGCAGGTCGTCGACCTGCGTGGTGAGGAGTTCATAGGCGTCGGCGGAGCTGTCCTCGGCCTGTACGACGATGAGGGCGCCGGATTGGCCCGGCTTTTCGCCGTCGCGGCGGCGGCCGTAGTAGGCAGCGGCGTCCATGCTGAGGCCGAGGCTTGGCGGGCAGTCGACGAGGATCACGTCGTAGTCGGCTTCGAGCGGAGCGAGCGCGCGCTCCAGTGCCGCTTCCCGGGCACGTACGGCGGACAGGCGCACATCGAGGAGGAAGGCGTCATTGCAGGCGGGCAGAAGATGGAGCCGGCCTGCGAATGCGTCGTCATCGACGGAGACGATGAGGTCGCGGAGGTCGCCCTTGGGGTCGCCTGCCATGTGGTTGGTGAGGCTGTCGCCGTTCATCGGCAGGGGGGCTGCACCGAGTTGGTTGGTGAGGTGGCATTGCGGGTCGAAGTCGACGAGCAGGACACGCTGCCCCAGGCCGGGCAGATTCTCAATGTCCAGCGGGTCGCTGGACGGCTCCTCGCCGGATTCGGTGTCACTGGCCCGGAGGGCCTTGGCGAGGGCCTTGGCGACCTGGACGGCATGCAGCCTGTTGGGGTCTTCGGCGAGTGCCTCTCCGAGTCCAGCGGTGATCGCTGTCTTGCCGACGCCACCCTTCTGGTTGCAGACGACGATGCGGCGGGTGACCTCAGGCCGTGCGACGTCTGGTGCGGGGTTGGAGTCGAGCCACAGTTGGACAGCCTGGGCCACGCCCTGGATCAGGGAGACGCGGCGGTCTGTGGCGACTTGGCGGAACTCATCCCACTGGCCGGGAGGCAGGAAGGTGGAGAAGGAGTCGGCGCCCGAGGTGTCGATGGTTGCAGGGGTGGCGGCAAGGCTGCACCAGTCCCTGATGCCCTGTTCGACGGCTGCCTGGATCTCGATGCCGCGCTGGGCGGCTCTGATCTTGAGGTTCTGCCGGAGCCATCCCGGCAGTTTGGAGACGACCTTCTCGCGGTCGCTGGAGGGGGCTGACGAACTCATGGATGACACCTTACTAACGTTCAAGATCTATTGAAGCATCGACGCGTTAGTTAATGACTCTTGGTGGGGCATCAGGGAGCCCGAAGGTGGCATTCGTGGCCTGTTACACCGTAATTGCCGGACTCGGTGACAGCGAAGCAGCAGCCACCCAGATGCTGCAGCGGTTGGCGCAGCGCTCACCCGCCGGAGGCACAGACAGAGCGCCAGAGCCCAAGAGAGGCCAATGCAGTTGCCTGACGAGCGTCTGCTGCCCTCGGCAACGGCATCCCGGCAAGCGCACCACGGAGCCGTGCAACGTCGATCCGTCCCTGGTTCAAGGAGGTCATCTTCCGCCTCCCACTCCCCCAGGTCACCATCGCCTGAGCCGACCGCGCCTACGCTGGCAAACTCGTGACCTGGGCCGAACAGCACCTCAACCGCCTGAGCATCCGGGCCGCGGTCACTCTGATGATCCGCCGTCTGTGGCCCACTGGCCGGCAGTCACCTCACGTGCGACGCGGCGCCACTGGGCTTCCCCGCCTGGCAGCGGCCAGGCCCAGGTGGGCTGTTGCGCCGTGCGCAGTTCCTGGAGGCGGCGGGCAAGGGACGGCCCTGCGATGGCGGCACCATCTGGGACGCCGGTCCCATGGGCAGTGCGGAGTTCGGCGAAGCGGGCCAGTTCGGCCTCATAGAAGTGCACCGCCCGCTCGGTGCGTGCGACCACCTCATCGCTCGGTGCAGTGCGGTGCAAATGCAGCAGCGAGGGTGCCGTCGACTCGGCGATCGCTGCAGCGAGCCGCGCGTGCCCGTCCAGAATCAGATGGCAGTCCAATCCGCTGACCCACCACAACAGGACGGGCGGGAGCGTTCCGTCACGGGCCTGCTTGCGGTACGCCTTCACCCGGCCGTCGCCCGCATCGGGCATCGGGCGCAACGGGAGGATCTCCCATGAGCCGGAATGGATGAACCAGTCGATGTATCCGTCCGGATGGCCGTCGATGAGCATCGAGTTCCAGTACTCGGCCTGCGGTCGGCGGCCGTGGTTCCAGCGCAGGAGCGGGCTCTCGCGTGAGAGCAGCCATCGGCCGTCGTGCACAGGACTGCCTGGAGAATCGAGCAGATGCTGTATGAAGCGGTACGCCCAGCGGTCCGGGTTGCCGGCCAAAGCCCGTCCCGTCTCGGCACGCAACGGCGGGATGAGCGACCGGTAGCCGTCAGTGCGCCAGAACGCAACTCCACAGAAGTCCTCGTCGACAGCGGCAAGGAGCACGGGCCGCGACTGCTGGGCGAGAAGCAGCCGCCGCTCGGCGCTGAACAGACACAGACCTGGTTGGCGGCGTGTCTGTACCTCTAGGGACAAGCCCGTCCACGTGCCGTCGTCCCGAGTGACATCAGTGCGCCGCATGCCGAGACAATAGAGGGTGCACGCGGTCGACCGCGCAGTTGCTTACAGGAGCCCCCCGTTATGTTTTCCGCGGTCCTGCAAGAGGGCCGCTGGCCTCCGGGCCCGGCATGGCTGGTCCCCCCTGTCGAACGGATGACCTGGGGGGTGGTGCCACCGGGCCCGAGAGGCGCCGTTGGAGACGCTGATGAGAGGTCCGACTACCGCCCGGCCGAGCGCAATGCCCGGCCGTACACGGGCGGCAGGTCTGCATAACGTGGATGCGCGCACGACGCCAACGCCCAGGCCAGCACCCCACGCCCCGTTCGGGAGGACGGCTTGAACGAGTACGACGAGATAGGCGTCTTCCTGGGCCTGGACGTCGGGAAGAGCGCTCACCACGGACACGGACTCACCCCGGCCGGCAAGAAGGTCTTCGACAAGCAGCTGCCCAACACCGAACCGAAGCTGAGGCAGGTCTTTGACAAGCTCCGCGAGAAGTTCGGCACCGTCCTGGTCGTCGTGGACCAGCCGGCCTCGATCGGCGCTCTGCCGCTGACGGTGGCCCGCGACACGGGCTGCCAGGTCGCCTACCTGCCCGGCCTGTCGATGCGGCGGATCGCTGACCTCTATCCGGGCGAGGCGAAGACCGACGCCCGCGACGCGGCCGTCATTGCGGACGCCGCCCGCACCATGCCGCACACCCTGCGCTCGCTGGAGCTGGCCGACGAGATCACCGCCGAGCTCACCGTCCTCGTCGGCTTCGACCAGGACCTGGCGGCCGAGGCCACCCGCACCAGCAACCGGATCCGAGGCCTGCTCACCCAGTTCCACCCGTCCCTGGAACGGGTCCTGGGCCCGCGTCTGGATCACCAGGCGGTCACCTGGCTGCTGGAACGCCACGGATCCCCGGCCGCGCTGCGAAAGGCCGGACGCCGCAGGCTGGTCGAGGTAATCCGGCCCAAGGCCCCGCGCATGGCAACACGGCTGATCGACGACGTCTTCGATGCGCTCGACGAGCAGACCGTCGTGGTCCCGGGCACCGGCATCCTGGACGTCGTGATCCCATCACTGGCCCGCTCGCTCGGTGCCGTTCACGAACAAAGGCGGGCGGCAGAAGCCCAGATCACAGCCCTGCTGGAGGACCACCCTCTTTCGAAGGTCCTGACGTCGCTGCCCGGCGTCGGCGTCAGGACCGCCGCCGCACTGCTGGTCACCGTCGGCGACGGCACCAGCTTCCCCACCGCCGCCCACCTCGCCTCCTACGCCGGACTCGCCCCGACCACGAAATCGTCGGGAACCTCGATCCACGGCGAACACGCCCCCAGAGGCGGCAACCGGCAGCTCAAACGCGCCATGTTCCTCTCCGCGTTCGCCGCCCTGCACGACCCCGCCTCCCGCACCTACTACGACCGATGCCGGGCCCGCGGAAAGACACACACCCAGGCACTCCTCCGCCTGGCCCGACAACGGATCAACGTGCTGTTCGCGATGCTCCGCGACGGAACCTTCTACGAACCCAGAACCCCGCGCCTCGCTTGACGAAAGACATAGAGGCACCCCCCGGCGTCAGGCACACCTTCTTGTGCAGGCGACGAGGTGGGCGCCGCTTCGAAGGCGAGCACGAAGACGCCCCGACCTATTACGCCGTAATAACCCGAGGGATGGGCCGGAACTGGTCGCGCCGCCATGATCGAGCGGGGGAGTGCGGCGAACCGGCCCTAACGCAGCAAGAGCCAGAGGTCGTAGTGCAGACCCGGCCCCGTCCTTGCACCGGACCGGGACTCTCCTGTCCACTCACCAGCCTGAGCGGCCAGGGCCGTCAGCCGCGTCCTCAACCTCACAGGGCAATACACCTAGACGAGTCTTTCCGAATACGGTCAGTGGTCATAGGCGGTCAGTGATCGGCTGACCGCCTGCCCGGTCTGGAAGTTGTGCCAGATCGCGGCG
>NZ_JBIBKS010000037.1:0-58149 GCF_042959345.1 Streptomyces sp. NPDC007905
GTACCGCTTCGTGTACTTGCTTCCCACCTGGTGCTACTTCCTCTGGAACCTCAAGATCCCAGTCTCCAGGTGTCCACGATCAAGGGGAAGCTTCAGACAGGTGCCCGGGCGGGCAGTCATCCGGCGTTGGTCGGCCACAAACGGATCTGATCGGCCCGTCCGCACCGGCATCCGGCACATCGCCGTTGTCCGTGACGCCTGTGTGTACCCGCTCGGTGGCCTTGGACGGAACAGGTCACCGAGGCGTCAACCGGCGGCGTCAGCGTCTTGATCGACGCCAGCGTCGGGCACCGCACGGCGCAGCGGCCCCAGATCCCCATACAGGGCGGCATGGAATGCTGCGGCGAGCTCGCGGGCCCGCCCCTCGCTCGGCACACCGTGCAGCATGAAGTGCACCGGGCCCGCAAAGGCGTCCGAGCCGGCTTCTCGCTTGTGGACCAGGCCGACGATGGCCGCCCGCATGGCGACGTTCACGGCGTCGTCGACGACGTGGCCCGGGCCGGCAGTCAGCGCGTCCGCCTTGACGGTCCACCGCTCACCTTCGCGTTCAATGCCCACGAACACGGCACCCTGCCCCTTGGCCGCCCGGTAGGCAGCATCGAACCGGTCGGTGGCGTCCGGGATCAGATGGCCAGGGCAGGGGATCGGCAACTGCTGCATAACGGGCATCATGCCGGAAATTTGCCCTAAATCGCCGCGCGGGCCCGGGTAAAGCAGATGCCGTCGTACGGCGAATACCAAGAGCCGCCTCAGTGCGCAGTTTGTTTCATGCTCCTGCTCGTGCGTGTACGGCTTCCGGTGGCAGCGACCAGCGTCCGCGGCCGCGGTCTGGCACTCCAGCAGGTGCAACACGTCGTCCCTCTCCTCCGGGAAGCCGGCTGCGCCGTCGCCTTGGTGCTACCGGGCCAGAAGCGCGCTCACGGTCTTCCCGCCTGTCCGCGGGGTCACCGCGGTGGCGCGGGCGAGGTGGTTGACCATGGGCCAGCCGAATCCTCCCGTGCCGCCGTACAAGTCGGGGGTGCGCATGCGCGGCGCCCGCGGGCTGGCGTCGTCGACGGCCACCTCGATGGCGTCGGGATGAGCGGTCAGGCGGAGTGTGCAGGCTCCGCCGCCGTGACGCAGGGCGTTGGTCACGAGCTCGGAGACGACCAGGATGACGGAGTCGGCGTCTTCGGGTGCGATTTCCTGCTGCCCGAGGGCTTCCAGGAAGTCCCGGGTGGCATCGCGTGCGCCGGCAACGGCGTTCGCGGAACATTCTGCTGCGGCGTTGACGCTCACCGTGTCCATCAGGTCACCCCGGTCTTAGATCGTCAATGCCCGGTCCTACACGCCACCCCTGCCCGGCCTCGGACCCGCTAACCGCGCCGGGCCGGTCTTCAGGGTGCGGGGCCTATCGCGAGTGAAGCCGGATGAGGTGTTGCGATCCGCGACGAGGCGCAAGTGCGCCGACCGGAGCGGCTGCCCAGCCGCCGGGGGCCAGGCGCCTGCTTGTCCGCTGCTCCGTTCGTGGGCGACTACCTCGCAGTCAGGCCCACGAAAATCTGTATTGGCTGGAGTAGACATTGGGCGACAGGCCGGTTATGGTTTCTCTCGTAGCCGAGATCAAGAGGGGCCCGGCAGAGATGAACTGCCGGGGCAGCAGTACGCAGTTGCAGTGCGCAGGACGGTGTGGCGGTGGAGTTCCGAAGCCAGGGTTGTTGCAGGACGGCGACGGGACTGACGGCCGGACCGGGTGGCCCGCAGTGATCAGGGGCCGCCATGAGCAGGACCGCAGTGCAGTTTTCGAGTGGTACCCCGGTAAAGGCGCCTGACTGCGGGCGCGCGTACCGGGAAGTTCGGCAGTGGGGTTCTAAGTCAGAGCAGATGCAGGACGGGCGACGGGGCTGGCTGCCGGAGAGTGGCGCTGTTGTAGGCCACTAGCAGTACCGCAGTACCGGTTTGGCAAGTGAAAGATCAGAGGGAAGAACGGAGGAGCCGAGCGCCATCAGGATCGCCCGGACGAGTAGTGGGTCCGGGTACCGCAGGACATCGATAGTGAGGTGGTCTCCGGTCACGCATCCGCGATCCCCGCACCCCCGGCAGCGTTCAGGCCGGGCGCGCGGAAACAGAAGGCCGGCGCATTACTGGGGCCGGCAGATGGTGTAGCAGTTCCTTCGGGGCCCTGGTGCGACATGGCACCAGGGCCCCTCCATGCGTTCCGCAGAGAGGTGCAATGACAGCAGACGATTCCCTCGGCCGTCTCGATGACGACGACTACCCCGCCTACACCATCGGCCGGGCCGCCGAGATGCTCGGCACCACCCAGAGCTTCCTCCGTGCCGTCGGCGAAGCCCGCCTCATCACCCCGCTGCGCTCCGCAGGCGGACACCGCCGCTACTCCCGCTACCAGCTGCGCATCGCCGCCCGCGCCCGCGAACTCGTCGACCAGGGCACCCCCATCGAGGCAGCCTGCCGCATCATCATCCTCGAAGACCAACTCCAAGAAGCCCAGCGCATCAACGTCGAACACCGCCGCGCCGCCGAAGCGCCCAAAGCACCCGCGGCCTGACGCAGTGCGTGATCATTGCCTTAGATTGACAGGATGTACGGGTGTGCAGCGCCTGCGTCAGCTGTCATGGTTGGGAAGTTCTCCATCGCCCACGTCTTCGGCGTGGGCGTTCTGCTGTGCTGCTGGACCAGGCGGTCACCTCCGCTTTTGCGCATGTTGCGGGAGGCGTACATCGGCTGGACGGCTTGAGACATGGCCGCGTCCGGTAGCTGCCGTCGCCCATGCGGGCAGTGCTGTCGGCCGGACAGCGGGCCCCCTCTCCCGAGTGGGAGGGCCTGTCACAGACAGGATCGGGGTCGCGCGGCCATGAGCTGCGCGACCTGAGGTGCAGCCCGGGGAGGCGCTACCTCGGCCGAGAGTTATGGGATGTCGGCGTGGGCTGAGAGCGTTCAAGCCGGAGGAGTAGGGGATGCGAGGTCGTGGCTGCGCGCGGCGTGGCGGCTGGGGCGCCGCATGCCTGGTGCGGCTGCCGTGCGGTTTGGAGGAGCAGACGTTCAGACGCTCGTCCAGGCTTCGAGGAAGGCTTTCCGTCCAGCAGGGTCGTCCGACCTGCGGTCTGCGTGCAGGACGTGCCAAGCGGTGAGTTCGAGATCGCGGAGCCACAGTTCTCCGATGACCTGTGTTTTGAGGTCGGGGAGATGGTCGGACTCGGCGAGGGCTTGGCCGATCACATCCCCGGCCGCGGCGCGTTGGGGCGGGGTCATCTCGTCGACAGCCGAGAGGATCTGACGGGCCAGGGCGGTTCCTTCGCCTGTCAGGGCTTGCAGCACCTCGGCCTTGATGTTGGCGGGTAGCAGGTAGGCGGTGCCCGAGGACCTCCACAGGTTGGACCAGAAGCGTTCGCCTGCCTCGGTGGGAGCAGGGAGCGCGGCCAGCAGCCCGAGGAGATGGCCGATGGACGCGTAGCCGCCGGAGTGGGCAGCCGCGACGACCGCGATGCCGGCGACACGCTCCACATCGAGATGCCGCGCTTCGAGGTCGGAAACGAGGCCCAATTGGTGTTCCAACTGGTTGGCGAGCGGGGCGGACACGTGGGGGCGGACTTCAGGAAGCATCGGCGATCCTTGCGGGTAGGCGAGCGGAGGTGCCCGTTCGGAAGCTCTGATCGTTCCCCAGGGCCAGCGGCTCTACTCGGCTCAGGGCGGCCCAATTGGCGGCACCTGGGAGCCGCATCGGTCCATCCGCCGTGAGAGAGCCCGCGCCCGGCCGAGGCGGCGCCTGGTTTTCGGACCCTCCTCTCGAAAGGCGGTCCTGTGAGATCTCCTAGCATGGACACATGTTTGCCAGGGGTGCCCGGGAGTCCGGGGGAGGACGGGAGTCCATGTCGCGTGACACCGCTGAGGTCGAGCGGGTGTACGTCGTTTCAGATCGTGGAGAGCAGCGCGAAGCCGGTCTGCCCCGCAGACCACACATGGACGGCGCGGGAGAGAACGCGCACCCGCCAACATCTTCCTGATCATCGCTGGCACCTGCACCCCCCTTGCCGTGGTGCTCCTCCCGCCGGACCAGCGATCCGTGCTGCTGTGGATCGTGTGGACGGGGGCATTGGCCGGCATCGCATTCCGGGTCCTGTGGATCGGAGCCCCGCGCTGGCTGTACACCCCGTGCTACCTGGCCCTGGGCTGGGCACCGGTGCGCTACCTGCCCGACTTCCTGCACACCGGCGGGGTGGCCGTCCTCACCCTGATCGTGGCCGGCGGCCTTCTCTACAGCGCGGGCGCGGTCGTCTACGCCCTCCAACGGCCCGACCCCGCACCCCGCTGGTTCGGCTTCCACGAGGTGTTCCACGCGCTGACCGTGGCAGCCTTCGCCGCGCACTACATCGCCATTTCCCTGGCCACCTACTGACCGCCACATCACTGCACGCCTGCCGGCCTGCCCGCTCGCCTCACCAGCGGCCCGGATGCGCGGCGGGACCGGCGCAGGGGCCACCGGGGTGCTCGCCGGGCAGGAAATCTCCACCAAAATACGCGCTCCTTTGAGCGCTTAACGGCGACAGCTTTTTCTCGAAACGCTGTGCTTCGGGTCGGTCAATATCTGTGGCCGCGAGGTGAGGGTTTGACACGTCGCACGGAAAGTGTTGTTGCCGTAATCGGCAGGACGGGGACATTTGCCGAACTCGGCCCGCCATCTCGTGCTACTGTCGATCTCAGTTGCAGTTGTGGTTCCCAAACTTCAAGCGTCTTCGCCGGTATTCTCAGCTGCTGGCGGCGTTTTCGTATGGCCGGTCGTTTTCCGGACGGGGCATCATCGCGGCGACCCGGTATCCGTGCATCGCGGGTTTCGGCGTACTGCCCAAGAGGAGATATGACATGGCGTCAGGCACTGTGAAGTGGTTCAACGCGGCCAAGGGTTTCGGCTTCATCGAGCAGGACGGTGGGGGTGCTGACGTGTTCGCCCACTTCTCGAACATCGCCGCCCAGGGCTTCCGTGAGCTGCTCGAAGGCCAGAAGGTCACTTTCGACATCGCGGCGGGCCAGAAGGGCCCGACGGCCGAGAACATCGTCCTCGCCTGACGCTGACGCGCACTTCGTAGCTGGGGCCCGCAGCGGGCCCCAGCTACGGACTTTTTCCCGCAGCGGTACGACCTGCGGGACGAGAAGCGTCCGTGGTCCCTCGACCAGGGACGCGCGCCTCGTCAAGGCGCAACCGGTAGGCGTCCGGGATTTCACGTCCATACGGCGTCAGAAATTCCGTCGATGCAATCCGCACCAGATCTACTGCACCCCTCATTCTTTTTGGCATTCCATTCGGTCCGTTTCTTGTGGTTCCCCGCGCTGCTTTTGCTGCGGGAATTCCTTGATGCGTGCCGTATCAAGGAAGGTTCTCCATGAACTCCGCACGTACCAATGACCGTTCTTCCCGCGGCGGCCGTGGCGACGGCCCTGCTTTTGGCACTGGCGCCGGTTCGAGGCGGGGCAGGCGTTTCGGATCGTCCGCCCCGAGCCGTTCCGGGGGCCCGAGCCGTTCGGGCGGCTACGGCCGGCGGCCCGCAGTGGTCCAGGGCGAGTTCGCCCTGCCGGAGACGATCACTCCCGCGCTTCCCGCGGTCGAAACCTTCGCCGACCTCGACATGCCGGGGCAGTTGCTGGCGGCGCTGACCGCGCAGGGTGTGAGCGTCCCGTTCCCGATCCAGGGCGCGACCCTGCCCAACACTCTCGCGGGCCGCGATGCCCTGGGACGCGGGCGCACCGGCTCCGGCAAGACCCTCGCTTTCGGTTTGGCCTTGCTGGCCCGCACCGCCGGACAGCGCGCCGAGCCCCGCCAGCCGCTGGCCCTGGTTCTCGTGCCGACGCGTGAGCTGGCCCAGCAGGTGACCGACGCGCTCACCCCCTACGCCCGCTCGGTGCAGCTGCGTCTCGCCACGGTCGTCGGAGGAATGTCGATCGGCAGGCAGGCCAACGCGCTGCGCAGCGGTGCCGAGGTCGTCGTCGCGACACCGGGCCGTCTCAAGGACCTCATCGACCGCGGGGACTGCCGGCTGAACCAGGTCGCGATCACCGTCCTGGACGAGGCGGACCAGATGGCCGACATGGGCTTCATGCCCCAGGTCACCGCGCTCCTGGACCAGGTCCGCCCCGAGGGACAGCGGATGCTGTTCTCCGCCACCCTCGACCGCAACGTCGACCGCCTGGTCCGCCGCTACCTCACCGACCCGGTCGTCCACTCCCTCGACCCGTCCGCGGGTGCGGTCAGCACGATGGAGCACCACGTGCTGCACGTCCACGGCGCCGACAAGCACTGGACGACGACGCAGATCGCGGCGCGCGAACGCCGGGTGATCATGTTCCTGGACACCAAGCACGCCGTCGACCGCTTGACGCAGGACCTGCTCAGCAGCGGGGTGCGGGCCGCCGCCCTGCACGGCGGCAAGTCACAGCCGCAGCGCACCCGCACCCTGACCCAGTTCAAGACCGGGCACGTCACCGTGCTCGTGGCCACGAACGTCGCCGCCCGCGGCATCCACGTCGACAACCTCGACCTCGTCGTCAACGTCGACCCGCCCACCGACCACAAGGACTACCTGCACCGCGGCGGACGCACCGCCCGCGCCGGCGAGTCCGGCAAGGTCGTCACCCTGGTCACCCCCCACCAGCGCCGCGACATGAGCCGCCTCATGACCGCCGCCGACATCACGCCCCAGACCACCCAGATCCGCACCGGCGAAGAGGCCCTCGGCCAGATCACCGGCGCCCGGACACCCTCCGGCATCCCCGTGACGATCACCGCGCCGGTCACCGAGCGACTTCAGCGCAGCACGTCGTCCTCACGCGGCCGACGCAGCCCCGCCTCGGCCGCCCGGCGCAGGACCGGACGGCAGTCGTCGTTCAAGGCGGCGGCGTAAGGACTTCGTGTCAGGTCCACGAAACTGGCCCACCTCTGCAGGAGGCACGTTGTGACGATGGTTCAGATGCAGCCCCGCTCGACGCGCGCCGCCCCCGTACCCAGGACGGTGGCCGACGCCATGGAGACCGCCGGGCCACAGGTCTGTGACGACATGACCGTCGAGGTGGCCCTGTCCGTCATGGCAAGCGCCCGCACCGCACACCTGCTCGTCTGCGACAACGACGGCGTGTGCACCGGACTTCTCACCCACGCCCAGCTCACCGCGATCCGCGACAGCTCCGCGTACACGGACCGGGTCCAGCTGCGGGACATCCTCGTCGACCCGGGGCCCTTCGCCTCCCCCGTGACCACCATGGCCGAAGCCGAGCACGCGATGCGCTGCCGCCGCCTCGATGCCCTGCCCGTGGTCGACGAACACGGCAACGCCCTGGGTGTCCTCGCCCTGGCCGCTGACCGCCTCGACCGCGGCAGTACCATCCCCTCGTTCTTCTCCCTGTGAGGCATCATGCGCTGTGTCATCGCCCGCTTCCCCTTCGACCTCACCAAGAGCGGCGTCCTGGAATCGATGAAAGGCGTCAAGCCCGAGGAAGTCGTCGGGGCATCCGTGACCATCGGTCGTCGCACCTACCCCGTCAAGCAGGTCGGGCAGGTCGTCACCCGCCAGGACCGCCGCGACTTCAGCGCCGGAGAAGTCCTGCGGGCCATGACCCAGCTCGGCTTCACCTGCCGCGACCTCTCCCAAGTGGCCGCACCCGAGCGCGTTCCCAGCCCGTTGCAAACGGCTTCCGCGATGCTCGGGGCCCCCGCGGCAGTCTGACCCACGGACAGGTGTGAGTCGCCGTCGCAGCACCAGCGAGCTTCGCCGCCGTCACTGTGCACTTCAGTGCCATCCTTCTGGCTGCCACATGAAGTACATGCGGTAGCGCAGGGCGCACGGAGGCTGGACCTGACCGCACACGGTCCGAGAGCGTGAGCCCCGGGCGGCTGGATACCCGGGCGCAGGCTGGGACACGTGGTGCCATATGACCCGTTCGGTGCTGGACTGGGCACCGGCACCCGCGTGTCCGGGACGCGAGTCCTGAGCGGCATCAAGTCGAGGAGTGAGGAGGCGCCGTGACCGCATGGGGGTCAAGCGGGAATCGCGCGGGCGGGGCGTTGACGCTGGCGGGGACGTTGGAGGCAGCGGAGGCCGCGGCGCCCGTGGAGTCGCTCGATGTGGTCGCGCGCATGCTCAAGGAGCGCCTGGGGGCGGCGTCGGTGTCCTTCCTGATCACCGACTTCAACGGCAGCTCGGTCGTGCGGCTGACGGCATGCTGGAACGCAACGCCCGGAGCCTGGACCTGGCGGACCTGATCGTCCGCACCCGCGGGCTGCATCCCCGCGAGGCCGCTCGCACCCTCATCGGGGCGATCGTCGACGCCGACCACGGTCATCTGGAGGACGATGCGACCGTCATGTGCCTGGACTGGCACGGCGCCGGCCACTCCAAGCGTGACGCCGCCACCGGCGCCGACCTCACCGACGCTTCACCGCTGTCAAGAACGGGACCAACCGCTGCAGCGCGTTAAATTTTGGGCCGCATGGCGGGTCCCACACCACCAAGGGCTTCCTGCGAGACCGCAACGCCGGTCAGCGAGGCGAGCATGACCAAGCGTTCCTCGCCTTGATCTTCTGGTGGTACCGCGCCACGGTAGAGCTGACCAACCGGCTGATCTCGTCACCTTCCGGATCAACTGTCGACACCATGGTCGAATCCTTTGAGCCTGGGGTCCAATTCGGCGGCCGCACCGCACAGGAGCACAGCCGGGTGCCCGGATGCTCTGCGACGGCCAGTGCCTTATCCAAGATCAGTACCTGCGCGCGGCCAGGAGCTTCCTCACAATCCGCGGCGTGGCGATAGCCCGGCCGGGCCCGCGGCCCCCGCCCAGCTTCCGCAGGACCCAGCCCGTTGGCCAGTGCGTCCCCAGATCGGTCCTACGCGGCCCCGCGCCCACACCGGTGGGGCAGGTGGTCACGACGGCCGGAGGAGGGCTGCGCCGAGTTCTTGGCCAGTCCCAGGTGCAGTCACCGCCAGGCTTCACCTAAATCGGCGATACCGCCACACCTGTTGCACTTGCTAGTCTCACTTATGATCTTTGCGACGTCTTGTCGTTGGGGGCTGACGATGTGTGATCGTCGCGGTATGCCTGTTGTGTGAGATATCCGCAGGGTGGTGGGCTGACGCTTGAACAGCAGGCGTTTCGCGAGCGGATCCGGCTGGGAGGCCGTGGAGCGATTCGCTGCGGGTGTCGCCAACGCCGAGGTCGCCAAGGACTTACGGGTGAGTGTGCGCTCGGTGCAGCGCTGGCGCCGGGCCTGGCAGGACGTCGGCACCGAGGGGCTGCGCTCTGCCGGGCCCGCCTCACGGCCCAAGCTGAGTGAGGCCCTGTTCACCGTGCTCGAGCAGGAGCTCGCCAAGGGGCCGGTCGCACACGGCTGGCCGGACCAGACGTGGACGCTGGCGCGGATCAAGACGCTGATCGGGCGCCGGTTCCACAAGAGTCCGCCATTCACCTGCGGTTGACGCCTCGCGGGCGTGAAAATTGGCACGGGGCTGTCCGCCGACGCCGCTTCATGTTTGGGCCGTGAGCCCGCACAAGAGTCTGGTGAGAGAGCCGCCTGAGGGGCCGCACACTGTCGTCTCGAACACGCCGTTCAGCTTCTCCGTCTCCCTCAGGCTCTCCGGGCAGTCCCTACCTGCACGGCGCACGAGGGGAGTAAGCCCGTGAAGGAGTTGAGCGAGGACCACGACGACGGAAGTGTTGCGCGGGTCGCGGCGATCGACATCGCCAAGGCGTCCGGGATGGTGTGTCTGCGTGTCCCGCACGACACCATCGAGGGTCGGCGAATTCAGCAGGTCTGGACAGTGGCGTCCACCACGAACGCGATTCTCGAGCTCGGCGACCGGCTGATCTGCCAAGGCATCCAGCGGGTGGTGATGGAAGCGACAGGTTGTTACTGGCGGCCCTTCTTCTATCTTCTGGAATCCCGTGGCCTGGAGTGCTGGCTGGTCAACGCGCGCGACGTGAAGAACGTCCCTGGTCGGCCCAAGACCGACAAGCTGGACGCGGTCTGGCTGGCCAAGCTCGCCGAACGGGGCATGGTCCGGGCCTCGTTCGTTCCGCCCAAGCCGGTGCGGCAGCTGTGGGACCTCACCCGCACCCGAACCGTCTTCGTCCAAGAACGTACTCGGCACAAGCACCGGGTGGACAAAGTCCTCCAGGACGCGCAGATCAAGTTGTCCGATGTCGTCTCGGACCTCTTCGGGATGTCAGGACGGGCGATGCTGGATGCCCTGGTCGCCGGGGAGCGTACTCCCAGAACGCTGGCGGATCTCGCCAAAGGGAACCTGGTGAAGAAGAAGGCAGCCCTCGTCGAGGCGCTCACCGGACAGTTCGACGACCACCACGCCCGCCTGCTCCGCGTGCTGTTGGGAACCGTCGACCATCTCACCGCGCAGATGCAGGAACTCGACCGGCTGATTGTCGATCTCATGGGCCAGACCACGGCCCCGCACGACGACCGCGGAAGCAGCCTGACCGACCACACAGACGTGACCGCTCAGGACATGGCCGAACGCTTGGATGCCGTCCCCGGCGTCGGGCCGGCTACCGCCCAGATCATCCTCGCCGAGATCGGCCTGGACATGAGCCGCTTTCCCACCCCTGAGCACCTGGTCTCGTGGGCAAAACTATGTCCGCGAACCATCCAGTCCGGAGCCACGAACACCACCGGTCCGGCCGGCAGGGGGAATCCCTGGCTCAAGGGCGCACTGGGTGAAGCCGCCAGCGCCGCCGCCCGCACCGATACCTTCCTCGGTGCCCGTTACCGACGCATCGTGAAACGCCGGGGCCACAGCAAGGCTCTGGTCGCCGTCGCTCGCTCGCTGCTTGTCATTACCTGGCACCTGCTCAGCGAGCCTGACGCTTCCCACCAAGAACTCGGTGCTGAATGGCACCACCGTCATCTCAATACCGCCCGCAAGACTCGAGATCTTGTCCGTCAGCTCCAGGCCCTCGGGCACCAAGTCACTCTCGCACCCGCAGCCTGAACCTTCCGTATCCGCCTCCGACGTCCGTTCTGCTTCGCAGAACGGACCCTGCCGCCTGCCTGGCTATGGTTCGATTTTCCGTTCAGCATGACGTCGGCGATCGCGCGGATGCTGCACCGGCACGGCTTCAGCCACCAGGTCCCGGCCCGCCGAGCGGTCGAGCGCGACGAGGAGGCCGTGGCGGGCTGGGTGAAGGAGACCTGGCCGCAGGTGGAAGGTCCGTGGCGGCGCTCGACGGCTGGCTGTGTTTCGAAGACGAAGCCGGCTTCTCGATGACGCCGCCCACCACACGGACCTGGGCCCGGCGCGGACACACCCGTCATCCAGGTGAGGGGACGCTCCCAGCGCCGCTTCTCCATCGCCGCCCTGGCCTGCTACAAGCACGGTGAACGCTCACAGCTGATCTACCGGCCCAAGCGGCATCTCGATCACAAGCGCGGCGGCAGACGCAGTTTCACCTGGACCGACTACCGCGACCTACTCACAGCCGCACACCAGCAGCTCGGCGCACCCATCGTGCTCGTGTGGGACAACCTCAACGTCCACAAGGGCCGCCGACTGCGGGAGTTCATCAACACCCACGACTGGATCACCTGCTCCTTCCTGCCGGCCTACGCACCCGACCTCAACCCCATCGAGGGCATCTGGTCACTGCTGCGGCGCAGCAGCCAGGTCAACACCGCCTTCACCGACCCCGACCACCTCATCAGCACGCTCCGACATGGTCTCCGCCAAGTCCAGTACCGCAGCAACCTCATCAACGGGTGCCTCGCCGAAATCGGCAGGCCTCACCTTGACGACATCACGGCGACAACGTCAGTAGCGGCGGTCCACGACAGCGAAGGGCTCAAGCCGTGGGTCGGGGCCGAATAACCAGCCAGTCGGTGCCACATGGTGGCACCGACTGGCGATCCAACCCCCGCCTCAGGGGTGCCCATCGCGGCTCCCATAGGTCCGTGACTCCTAAACTTCAGGCAGCCACGAGCCGTATCAGCGCCACGCCCCCCGGGAGGGATGGGCTGCCCACCGGTTGGATACTTGAGTAACCCATGGTCCCGGCATATGCCGCAACATTCTGATGGCATCGTCACCTGAATGGAGAGGCGCACTACGGAGCACATTCGGAGTGTCCCTGTCTTTCCGGTGGAAGGCGAAGGATGCGGTCCGACCCCGTCGGGCAGGGGAGCGTGCGCGTGTCCTGACTCCGATGGAGCTTGCCCCCGGACGTTCCCGTCTGCGGTTGTCGATCTTCGGTCGTGCGGCTCCGCGGCGGCGGGGGGAGGACTCGTGGGCGACGCCGGACTCACGGGTGCCGTGCGCTCGGACAGGGCTCGGCCGTGGACGGGCCGGCGGGGCTCGGTACGGGGGAGGCAGCGTGCCGGTCGTCGGGTGCGGGGAGCGGGCCGGCTCGGCCGGGCGGGGCGGGCAGCCACGCGTGGTAAGCACCAGCGCGGCCACCGGCCAGCGCCAGCGAACGCCGACCCCATTGTATGCCGGGCTCACTAGCATGCCGCCGGTGCGTCGAAAAGGGGATCTGCAAAAGGAGCCGCCCGGCGGCATCGCGGTCGAGACGGCCGACCATGGTCTCGGACGTTCCCGGGGGCGGGCTGACCACACCGAGATCCACCTCGCCGTCGAGCAGGGGCAGAAGCCTCTGACGGTGCTGATCCCGGCCGGACAGCGGGGCACGACCACGGACTCGGACGCTCCCGAGGCGGCCTGACGACCAAGCTCCATCTGGCAGTCGAGCAGGCCCAGAAGCCGATGTCACTGGTGATCACGGCCGGGCAACGCGGTGACTCCCCGCAATTCCAAGTGGTCCTGGGGCGTATCCGGGTGCCCAGGCTCGGACCGGGCCACCCGCGCACCCGCCCCCACACGGTTCGTGCCGACAAGAGACCCCATGCAGCTATCGGGTCAAGCGGCCGCCGTGAGTGGGGAACACGCCGGCTGGTTGAAGGCGATGGCTTCGTCGTATTTCTGATGGTTGGTCAGGCAGTGGTGAAGCTGGCCAAGCAGGCGGTTGAACAGGTTGCGGAGGGCCGCGTGATAGCGGTCGCCGCTGCTGCGTCGGCGGTTGTAGTGGGCGTGGGCTCCGGGAGAGGCGGTCAGCGCAGCGAATGCCCAGTGCCGGCCGGTCGCGGCCAGGCGGCTGCTCTTGATCCGGCGGTGGGTGACGTGTCGGCTCTTGCTGGACTGCCGGGTAACCGGTGCGCTTCCGGCGTAGGCCTTCAGATCGCGGACAAGTGGGCTGGGGAGGCCAGCCCGTAGGACATGCAGCACCTGCTGTGCCGGGCCTCCTGGGACGCCGATGCTGTCCGCGACGACGTGCGCGAATACGTCGTCGAGCACCTCCACGACGAGGCCGCGGTGCTGGTCGTCGACGAGACCGGTGATGTGAAGAAGGTCACCCATACCGTCGCCGTCCAGCGCCAGTACACCGGCACGGCCGGGAGGATCGAAAACTCCCAGGTCGCTGTCTACCTCGTCTATGCCGGCGCGCGGGGACACGCTGCGGTTGACCGGGAGCTGTACATCCCGCGCTCCTGGACATGCGACCCGAACCGCTGCCGGGCGGCGGGGCTCGGCGAGGACATTGTCTTCGCGACCAAACCGGAACTGGCCCGCACGATGATCGAGCGGTTCTGGGCCGCCGGGCACCGTGTCGGCTGGGTCACGGGGGATGAGGTCTACGGCGGCAACCCGAGACTGCGGACGGCGCTGGAGGAACGCGGCATTGGCTATGTCCTCAACGTGGCCTGCTCGGCCGAAATGACCACGAGTGCGGGCAAGCTTCGCGCCGATGCCCTGGCGAAGAAGGTGCCGAAGCGGGCCTGGCAAAACCTCTCGGCCGGACCTGGTGCGAAGGGGCACCGCCTCTACGACTGGGCCGTCATCGTCGCCGACCCGGCTCCGTGCCACCGCCAGCTCCTGATCCGCCGCAACCGCACTACCGGCGAACTCGCCTACTACCGCTGCTATTCCATCGAGCCCACGCCCCCGGCTCTCCTGGTCCGCGTCGCCGGCTCCAGGTGGCGGGTGGAAGAGACTTTCCAGGCCGAGAAGGGGCTGGCGGGACTCGACGAGCAACAGGTCTGTCCGCGTACTCGTGTGAGTGCACCACCGAGTACGAAGTTATGTGCACCACCGCTCAGGCCACGTCGGTGTCCCGCTCGATGGCCTGGAGGCGGTTCTTGAGCCGGTAGCTGTTGCCATTGATCGAAACGACCTCGCAGTGATGCAGGAGGCGGTCGAGGATCGCCGTGGCCAGGACCTCGTCGCCGAAGACCTGGCCCCATTCGCCGAAGGTCTTGTTCGAGGTCAGGATGATGGAGCCTTTCTCGTAGCGCTTGGAGATGACCTGGAAGACCAGGTTCGCTTCGGCCCGCTCCAGCGGCTGGTAGCCCACCTCGTCGACCACGAGGACGATGGGGCGGAGATAACTGGTGAGCTTGCTGATCAGCCGGCCCTGGTCTTCGGCGGCCTTGAGGCGGCGGACCATGTCACAGCGCAGGCGTTCGTCCCGGCCGACCAGGAGGCGTGTCAGCGGCGGGCTGAGAATCAGGACGGCCACCGTGTTGGCGATCATCGCCGTGCCGTAGGCGG
This sequence comes from Streptomyces sp. NPDC007905, assembly GCF_042959345.1. Classification (NCBI taxonomy): domain Bacteria; kingdom Bacillati; phylum Actinomycetota; class Actinomycetes; order Kitasatosporales; family Streptomycetaceae; genus Streptomyces; species Streptomyces sp. NPDC007905. The sequence goes on from NZ_JBIBKS010000037.1 coordinate 14,592, forward strand.
TGGGGGGCAGGCCGTCTGCGCTCATGACCAGCGGCAGCACACTGACCAACCCGTAGGCGCTGATCATGGCACCGCCGGCGGCGACTGCGATCCACCGCAGCGCAGGGTCGGAAAGGACCTGCCGGTAGGTGAGCGGCGCCGCAGCGCAAGGCGCCTGGGCGGGCCGCGACGACAGCACCCGGCGGGCGATGACCGCGGCGGCCACGCACGCCAGGCCGTTGAGGACGAACAGGATCCGATAGCCGTGGCTATGCGCGAGATAGCCGCCCACACCGCCGCTCACGGACACGCCGACGTTCGTCACCCAGTACATCCAGCTCTGGGCACGGGTGCGGCCGGCCTCACTGGTGACCCGCTCGTTGATCTCCGCGGACACCGCCGGGCGCTGGACCTCCATGGTGCAGCCCAGACAGAACGCCAGGACCATCACGGCAGGCAGTGTGCGAACCACGGCCAGAGCGATGCACGCGGTAGCCGATGCCACCAGCCACAAGCTCAAGGTGGTGCGCTGCCCCACCCGGTCAGTCATCGCCCCGCAGACGCCTTGCCCGATGCATTAGCCGATCCCGAACAGGGTCAGCACCACGCCCGCTGCGGTGGTGCCATGCTCCGCGCCGACGAGTAGCCGAGGAAATCGAAGGCGAACCCGAACGCCTTCAGGACGAGTGTGGCGCCCAAAAGCGTAGCAATGACGGTGCGGGACGACGGCGCAGAACGCACCGGACGGGGGAGCGCGACCTGCGGAGCACTGATGGTCATGTCGAAGTGCCTGCCTGGGGGAGGAAGAAGGGGCGGCCACCACACGAGGCACCGGCGGCACGAAACACCTAAACTCCCGTCCCACAGGGCCCCTCGGGATACGCGGCGCCACCAATATCGGCTGGGCCCGTACCCTCACGGGCCCCATCACGCGGCCGGCTCCCACACCCTGAGGCGGCAACCACGCACCTCGATCCGCATCACGGGATCGGCGAGGCGACCAGAGACCGGTTCGCGCACGACCTGCCGCCAGATCTAGTCGCCCTCGGACAGGGTCGCGATGCTCATGCGGCTCGCCCCCACATGCTGGTGCCCGGACGGCCGGCACGGCGGCCGTTGATGGACGGCCCCGCGGCATGCGAGGCGACCGCGACGGCCGCGCGGCCGCAGTGCTTGCCGTCGTACAGGGCGGCGTCGGCGGTCCGCTGCAGCACGGTCAGGTCGTAGGATCGGACCGCGTGCGGGGTCGCGGCGCCGACCGAGGCGGCGACGTCGACGGTGCGGCCGTCGTCCAGGACGACGGGGGTGTGCAGCATGCGGATTAGCTGCCCGAGGCGCTGCTCCAGGCGCTCGGCGGGCATCTGGAGGACGACGGCAAACTCATCGCCTCCGAGTCGGCCGACGGATGCGCGCGGACCCGCCCATGCGGTGAGCCGGGCGGCGGTCGCGGTCAGGACGGCGTCGCCGGCCGCGTGGCCCATCGTGTCGTTCACGGCCTTGAAGTGGTCCTGGTCGATGAGGACCACGGCCACGTGGTCGCCGTGGCGGGACAGGAGCCGACGGGCGCGGGCGGTGTAGGAGTCGCGGCGCAGCAGGCCGGTCAGCGGGTCGCGGCGGGTGGCGGCGAGTTGCTTGTGAAGCGCGACCGCGTGGACCGCCCAGCCGGTCAACGGCACGGCGGCGGTCAGTAAGGGGGTGCGCCGGCCGATCCAGCCCTGAAGGCGCAGGAGGGGGGACATACTTGGGTTCTCCGTCTCGTCTGGTACGGGATGGATGGGCCCGGGGCAGCCGTCAGGCCGCCAAGCACAGCGGTTGTCCCGGGGCGGAGCTACAGCTCGAAGTCGCTACGGCTGGTCCAGCTAACGGGGTTGTGCCAGAGGCCGGCTTTCGCGGCGGCCCATTCCAGCTGCCACCCGGGCCGAAGCCCGCGCGCTCCCCAGCTGTCCGGTTGCTGCCGGGGATCTCGAGTCCGGCGGTGTGCGAGGCGAGCGCGGCGTCGTACACCTCGTGCGCGCGGCGGAGGGCCGCGGCGGGGGAGTCGGCGATGCCGGTGAAGACGTGTAGGCCGTTGTGACTGAGCACGCTGCTTGGTTGTGACCGCGCTTCCGTGATGGCTACGCCCTGGCAGTGAGATCGGTTCGACAGGGGTATGTGGCGGCCATCAATTAGGGAGCTTCGTTTGGCTCTCGGAGTCCTGGTGTGTGACCGCGCCCGTCTGTGGCCCTGTTCGCGTCTTGGGCGATGTAGATCCAGTCGAATCCGTCGTATCCCTCGGTGTCGAGATGCTGTGCTCGGCTGAGCCCCGCGCGTACCGCCACGCGCTGAGAAGCAACGTTGGCCGGTCGAACGCGGGCGATCAGCGGGAGGTCGGGCAGGTGATGGGATGCCCAGGTGGCAACCGCGGCTGCGGCTTCACCGGCGAAGCCTTGGCCCCAGGCTGAGGTGGCGAAGCGGTAGAAAAGATTCAGGACCGGGGCCCCGTGCAGCTCCATGGGCTTGATTCCGCAGAATCCGAGCTGTTGGGCGGAGCCGTGGTGCCGGACGACCCAGTACCCGTATCCGTACTGCTGCCACTGGTTGTCCCAACGCTGGTAGAGCGCCTCTGCTTCCTCGAACCGGGCGAGCGCATCGGACGGGTTGTGGGTACACGTCCCGGGATCGCGGTGGACGGCGAAGATCGCGTCGACATCGGCTGCGGTTGGACGTCTCAGCAACAGCCGGGCGGTCCGCAGCTCGACGGCTGCTGGGCTCCGGTCACTCATGTCAAGACCGCCTTACCGGTGCGGAAGATTCGGCTCAGGTGGTGGTCCAGGACCGCGGTCGCGGACTCCGGGCCGCGCTGGCCGACGAGGATGCTCGTGCCGAGTCCCGCAGACATGGCAAGCAGGCCGGCTGCCTCCAACTGCGGGTCCACCCCGGGCTCAAGCAGTGCCGCTTCCTGCGCCTGCCGGAGGAGTTCGCTCAGGGCGTCTTCGGCGGCATCAGGGTTCTTGATGAAGGGCTGGGCCGCGAGCGCCGGGTCGTTCACGGCCAGAACCGCGTATGAGGTGTAGAGGTGGTGGAAGGTGCGGCTCTCGTCGTCTGTCGGCAGCGCCGCCATCAGCAGCGCCTCGACGATCGCGCGCGGACCTGGACTGTTCCCGGCGGCCCGTATCCGGGCGGAGACCCGTTCCCCGAATCTCTCCGCCAGAAGCTCGAGCCCGAAAAGCAGCAACTTCTCCTTGGTCTGGAAGTAGTACTGCACCAGCCGCAGCGATACGCCCGCCTCCGCTGCCACATCGCGCATGCCGACGGCATGCAGCCCGCGTCGGCCGGCGACCCGGATTAGGGCCTCAGCGATCTCGGTGCGCCGTTCTGCGTGGTCCACGCGCTTGGGCATCGGCCGTTCTCCGCTCGTCGTTCCCGCTGCGGCTCCCATGGAACCCTTTGATGATACATCTGTACCAACTCCGTGGTACGTTCGTATCACAAAACCGGAACGCTGGAGGTGGCCATGCCCGAGACCGCTGCCCGACCCCAGGCTGATGTCGGCCGTTATGTGAGCGATGCCTGGCGGGATCGCTACTTCACGGCCTGCGATGCGGTCTACGCACTGGGGGCGCCCGCGCTCGCGGAAGAGGACGTGGAGACGTCCTTCGGTACGACGCACGTCTACCGCTATGGCTCCGCGAACGAGGCTGTCCGAGACCGCACCCCCGTCGTCCTGGTGCACGGGGCGGGCTCCTGCTCCGCCATGTGGTACCCGAACACCCCCGCTCTCAGCGCAGACCGCCCGGTCTACGCGATCGATACCCTGGGCGATCCCGGTCGCAGCGTGCAGCGCGAACCCATCCACCAGCCCGAACATGCGGCGCAGTGGCTGGATGAGACGCTCGCCGGGCTCGGACTCGACCGCGTCCACCTCGTCGGCTCCTCCTACGGTGGCTGGCTTGCCCTGAACCAGGCGCACCGCAGGCCCGGTCGCCTCGCCTCGGTCACCTTGCTCGACCCCGGCGGCCTGGAGAAGGTGGGGTTGCGCTTCTTCGTCTGGATCTTCGCCAGCCTCTTCGCGACCTTCGCGCCCAAGGTGTTCCGCCCGCGACTGGCGGCCTGGCTCGAACAGCCGGTCCTCGTCGTGCCGGAACTGCGCGCGATGATCCGAGCGGCGGTTCGCGCCTACCGCATACGCCGTCCGGCGCCGCTTCCCCTGTCCGAGGAGGAGTTGTCCACCATCCGGACTCCGCTCTATCTGGCGCTCGGCAAGCGAAGCCTCCTCGTGCACCCGCAGCGGCAGGCGGAGCGTGTGCCGCGTCTGATCCCCGGTGCCCGAGCCGAGATCATCTCCAGCACGGGCCACGGGCCGCAGATTGACCACGCGGAGGAGATGAACCGCAGGATGCTGGACTTCATGGTCTCCGTCGACTGACAACCGCCCACGCCGACGGGCCAGACAGTGCCGAGGGACGGCCGGCCAGAGCCTGGGCCGGTAGCGCCCGGACTGCAGGATCGTTCCACCAGGGGATCCCTCCGTCATGCGAGTGGAGACGCTTAAAGACCTCCTTGTGCCGGGCCTGAACCTCACGGTGCGGCAGCTCATGACCGTCGATGGCAACTTGGTGGTCGACGCGGCGGGATGCGGGCCGCCGGGCAGGTGTCCACGGTGCAGGCATCCTGCCACGCGGGTTCACAGCCGGTATTGGCGTCAAATATCCGACTTACCCGTCGGCGGGCGGGGGCTGATCGTCCGTCTGCACGTGCGCCGGTTCTTCTGTGATCAGATCCAGTGCCCACGCCGGACGTTCGTGGAACAGGTGGCGGGCCTGACCGAATCACGTCGTCGTTCTTCACCGGCGGCACGGTCGGCGATGAAGGCGGTGGCGATGGAACTCGGTGGGCGCCCGGGCCAGCGTCTGTGCGCGAAGCTGCGACTCCCGGGCCGACGGACTGCTCTGCTGAGTCAGCTGGTCGCTCCGCCCGTGCCGGCCCAGGCACCGCGGATATTGGGCATCGATGAGTTCGCGTTCCGTAAAGGGCGGACCTACGGCACGGTCCTCGTCGACGTCGAGACCTCCAGGCCCGTAGATGTCCTGCCTGACCGCGAGACCGGCTCTGTTGCCGCTTGGCTCCAGGAGCACCCCGGCGCCGAGATCGTGTGCCGTGACCGCCTGATGGCCTTCACCAAGGCCATCAGACAGGCGGCCCCCGACGCTCTGGAAGTCGCCGATCGCTGGCACCTCCTCCAAAACCTATCGACGGCCGTGGAGAAGACGTGCCGCCGACACCGCGCATGCCTGCGCCGACACGCCACCACGGAAGCAGGACCGCTGTCGGCCGCCCCAGCGACTCCCCTCCTGGATCGCGTGCGCCAACGCCACGCAGACGTCAACGAATTGGCCGCCACGGGGCTGTCCCTCAGCGCCATCGGTCGCCGCCTGCAACTGGACCGCAAGACGGTACGGCGCTACCGACACAGTGGCCTTGAAGACCTCCTCGCCTCGGCACGCGACCGGGGCGCAGGTGTACTCGACCCGTTCGCTGACTATGTACAGCACCGCTTCAGGGCCGGTTGTACGAGTTCCATGCAGCTCTACCGCGAGTTGCTCGCGCTCGGCTACACCGGCGGCTACCACGTCGTGAACCGCTACGTGAGCACCATCAGGAAGGGCGTAGCCATCCCCACCCAAGCGACGATGCCCAGCCCTCGCACCATCACCTCATGGATCATGCGCCCGCAGGAAACCCTCCGACCCTCGGATACCGCACAACTGGAAACCGTGCGGAACGCCTGTCCGGAGATCACCGCCGCCTGCGACCTCGCACGGGAGTTCACGACCATGGTCCGTCACCGCCAAGGCCACCTTCTCCGAGACTGGATCCAGAAAGCTGAGGTGCGCGGCCCCGAGGCCATCGGCGTCTTTGCCAGCTCCGTCCGTCAGGACCTCCCGGCCGTCACCGCTGGTCTCACCCTGTCCTACAGCTCCGGCACCGTTGAGGGTCACGTGAACAGAATCAAGACGATCAAGCGCCAGATGTACGGCCGAGCCTCCTTCACCCTGCTCAGAGCCGCATCCTCCTCCAGCCGTAGCCGTCACGGAAGCGCGGTCACAACCCGCTGCTTGGCCACTCTGACATCCCAGTTGGCCACACTGTGATGGCGTCCCTTGTCGTGGTGTAGCCGATCAAGGTGAGGGAGTGCGCCGGGGCGTGTGCCGATGAGGCTTTCGCTCCCTGCCCGCAGGGTGGGCCACCGTGCAACTCTCCGTAGTGAACGGGCAGTTCAACGCGGGAGGTGCAGGGTGGCCCTGTCTCAGCATGACCTACTCCGGCTGCTTGAGTCACTACGTTCGGCGGACGGGCTCGAACTCGTCCGTGGTGTGGCCGAGCGGATGCTCCAGGAGCTGATCGAGGCCGAGGCCACGGCCCGGATCGGCGCGGAGTGGAACGAGCACACCGAGACGCGCACCGCGCTTCGCAACGGCCATCGGGACAAGACGCTCAGCACGCAGGCCGGCGACCTGGACCTGGCGATCCCCAAGCTGCGGTCGGGGAGTTTCTTCCCCGCGCTGCTGGAGCGGCGCCGCCGCATCGACCAGGCCCTGTATGCGGTCATCATGGAGGCTTACGTCCACGGCGTGTCCACGCGGTCGGTCGACGACCTGGTCAAGGCCCTCGGCGCGGACACCGGGATATCCAAGAGCGAGGTCTCGCGGATCTGCCAGGACCTGGACGGCCAACTGACGGCGTTCCGTGCTCGGCCCCTGGACCATGTCCGCTTCCCGTACGTCTACCTCGACGCGACCTACTGCAAGGCGAGGGTCGAGCACCAGATCGTCTCCCGTGCCGTGGTGATCGCCACCGGGATCACCGAGGACGGCGGCCGCGAGGTGCTGGGAGTCATGGTCGGCGACAGCGAGACCGAGGTGTTCTGGACCGAGTTCCTGCGTCACCTGCGCGAACGCGGTCTGACCGGAGTCCGGCTCGTCATCGACCACCACTTAGGGCTGGTCAAGGCCATTCGCAAGGTCATGCTCGGGGCCGCCTACCAGCGCTGCAGGGTTCACTGGAGCCGTAGAGAAACAAGGTGTCGCTTCCGTCTGCTGGCGTCGTTGATCTGGTATGGCGTTCCCGGAGGGGGTGCACGGCCAACTCGCCGTGCGATTCGAGGTGTTGCTGCCGCATCTGAACGAGCGGCAGCGCCGGTTGATGTGTGCGACGGAGGCCCGGCTGCTCGGGCATGGCGGGATCCGGGCCGTCGCCCGTGCCGCCAAGGTGAGCGAGACGACGGTCCGCCGAGGCGTCCTCGAGCTGGAGTCCGACGAGCTCGAGCTTTCCGAAGGGCGGGTACGTAGGCCAGGCGGGGGACGCAAGCGCGCCGAGGAGGTCGACTCCGGGGTGCTTCCCGCGCTGATGGCGCTGGTCGAGCCGGACGAGCGAGGCGATCCGATGTCGCCGCTGCGCTGGACGACGAAATCGCTGCGGAGCCTGGCCCAGGAACTGACTCGCCAGGGTCACCCCGTCTCGGCGATGACGGTGGGCCGGCTGCTGAAGGAGAACGGGTTCAGCCTGCAGGCCCAGGCCAAGATGCTGGAGGGCAAGCAACACCCGGACCGAGACGGCCAGTTCCGATACATCAACGATCAGGTCAAGCATTATCAAGCTGACGGCGAGCCGGTGATCAGCGTGGACACGAAGAAGAAGGAGATGCTCGGCCAGCTGCCGAACGTGGGCCGCCAGTGGCGGCCGAAGGGCGACCCGGTCCAGGCGGAGGACCACAGCTTCTTCACCGGCCCGAAGGGCGATGCGGCCATCCCATACGGCATCTTCGACCTGACCGCCGATACCGGCTGGGTCAACGTCGGCGTCGACCACGACACCTCCACCTTCGCGGTCGCCTCCATCCGTCGCTGGTGGCAGGCCCGCGGGCACCATGACTACCCGCACGCCACCCGTCTGCTGATCACCGCGGACGCGGGTGGCTCCAACAGTTACCGCTACCGGGTCTGGAAGTCCGAACTGGCCGCCTTCGCGGCCGAGACGGGCCTGGCCATCACGGTGTGTCACTTTCCTCCCGGCACATCGAAATGGAACAAGGTCGAGCACCGCTTGTTCTCCCATATCGCAATGAACTGGCGTGGCCGCCCGCTGACCAGCCACGAAGTGGTCGTCAAGACCATCGCCGCGACGCGGACCCGCACCGGGCTACAGGTCGAAGCGGAACTTGACCCGGGCTCTTATCCCACAGGCACTACGGTCAGCAAGGCGTACCTGGACTCGCTCCCGATCGAGCAGCACCCCGAGCGCGGAACCTGGAACTACACCATCCACCCCGACGGCCCGGCCCCCAGCGAGCACGAAGCGGTTCGCAGGCCCGGGGAAACGGCCCGCACCCAGTTCCTGGAGATGCTGGCCGACCCGCTGCTGACCGGGATGACGCGGGAAGAGCTGGCCGCGCTGAGCGGCCGGCTGGCTCCCGCGCAGGCCGCACAGCGGGAAGAACGCTGCTACCAGCACCGCGGCGGACGACGGCGCAAGGCACCCGGCGACCATGGCCGCGCCCTGCTGACCGGCCCCGACAAGGTGCTGATCACCGTGCTCTACCTGCGGCAGGTCTGTTCCCAGAAGGTCTTGTACGACATGCTCGCCCTCAGCGACCGCACCATCAGCAAGGCCATCGGCGACACACGACGGCTGCTGGACGACGCCGGCACCGCTGTCGGTCTCTCCGCAGTCCGGTTCACCAAGCCGGATCACCTGGTGGCGTTCCTGCACACCGGAATGTCACCCACCGAAGTCCGGCCCGCGCTCCCGGAACAGCTCTGCGACCCGGCACTGACCGGCATGAGCCGCGCTGACCTCCACGCCCTGATCGACCAACTCTCGAAACGGCAGGCCGCGCTGGTCGAACGACGGCGCTTCACGCAGCGCGGCGGGCACCGCCAGCCCGGAACCCGCGCCGGGGTGTTCCGACAAAAGATCACCGACGCTGAGCGCGTCCTGGCCACCGTGCTCATGGACCGAAAGGTCTGCACCGGAGGAGTCCTCACCGAGCTCTTTCAGATCACCAGAGGCACTCTCACGAACGCCTTCCGCGACGTCCGCCCTCTGCTGGAAGAGGACGGAATCACCTTCCCGCCGGCATCGGTGACGCACCGTACTGTCAAAGCCCTCCTCGCCAGCACTGCCACGAAATCCAACACGCCAACACAACCAACAACTTGATTACGTGCAGGTTCATTACGCCCGCAACCTGCTCAGCCAGGTCCCGAAATCGGCCCAGCCCTGGGTGGCCACGCTGCTGCGGACCGTCTTCGAGCAACCCGACACCGACGCCGTGAAGGCTCAGATGCAGCACGTCCTGGACGCTCTGGAGGCAAAGTTCCCCAAGGCCGCAGCCCACTTGGACGCCGCCCAGCACGACCTGCTGGCCTTCACCGCCTTCCCGCGCGAGATCTGGCGGCAGATCTGGTCGAACAACCCGCAGGAACGGCTGAACAAGGAGATCCGCCGCCGCACCGACGTCGTCGGCATCTTCCCCGACCGCACCGCCGTCATCCGCCTGGTCGGCGCCGTGCTGGCCGAACAGAACGACGAGTGGACCGAGGCCCGCCGCTACATGGGACTCGACCTCCTCGCCAAGGGCCGCCTCCACCCGATCGAGTCAGAAAACGACGACACCAGCCTGCCCACCGAACTCACCTCCTAATGATGTTGTCAAGCCGTAGCGGTGACGGGGAGGTGGGCTTGGTAGCACTGTCCGTCACGGATGAGAGCCCACAGGACATTCACGCGCCGACGGGCCAGGGCAAGGACTGCCTGGGTATGCCGCTCGCCTTCAGCGCGCTTGCGTTCATAGAAACGGCGCGAGTCGCCGCAGCTGCGGATGCTGATGAGCGCGGAGGTATAAAAGACACGTTGCAGGCCGCGGTGGTAGCGCCTGGGCCGATGCAGGTTACCGCTGATGGTGCCCGAGTCCCGGGGGACCGGAGCGACTCCGGCGAGGCTGGCCAGGCGGTCGGCGGTGCCGTAGCGGCTCATGTCGCCAGCGGTGGCCGCGAGGAACTCGGCGCCCAGCAGCGGACCGATGCCAGGCATGCTGGAGATCACTTCGGCGAGTTCGTGGTCGCGAAACCGGGCCGCAATGAGCTTGTCGATCTCGCTGATCTGCTCGTTGAGGCTCATCACCTCCTTGGCCAGGGTGTGGATCACCTGCGCGGTGATCTTCTCCCCGGGGACGGCGGTGTGCTGGCGTTCGGCTGCTTCCAGGGCGGCCTCGGCGAGGGCCTCGGGGCTGCGCACGCTGCGATTGCGCAGCCAGGTCACCAGCCGCTTTCCGCCGGTCCGGCGAAGGGCGGAGGGGGCCTGGTAGCCGGTCAGAAGGATCAGTGGTCCGACGTTGGTCAGGTCAAGAACTCGCTCGAAGGCAGGGAAGATACTGGTGAGTTGGCCGCGCAGACGGTTGATCCTGCGGGTGCGGTCCGCGTTCAGGTCGGCCCGGCGGCTGGTAAGGACCCGCAGCTCGATGGCTTGTTCGTCGTCCGACCGCAGGACCGTCAGGTCGCGACGCATCCGGGCCTGATCGGCGATGACGGTGGCGTCCTTGGCGTCGGTCTTGCCCATGCCCCGGTAGCCGGCCGAGGCCCGGTTGACGGCCAGGCCGGGTATGTAGACGAGGCGCTGGCCGTGGTTGAGCAGCACGCTGATCCACAGGGCGGCCATGCCATCGGCGACGTTGACCGCCCAGACCACATCCACATCGAGGGCAAGTACGTCGGCGAGCAGGGCCAGCAGCTCCGGCTCGTCGTTCAGGACGCGCCGCGACAGCAGTCGTTCGCCCTCCGCGTTCAGAACCACGCAATGGTGATGGGTCTTGCCGATGTCCGTACCCGCAGTCCGGGTATGGAGGCGATAGCTGAAGTCGACCAGTGGCACGGTGAGTTGGAGTCGGTGTTCGCTCGGGTGGCGGGCCGGTTCGTCCGGGTGGATCTGCGCCGGCGGATGCGGGACTATGTCCGCGGTCTGCTGACGCCGGTGGGACGCAAGAACGGCTGGCAGTTGGCCGAGTGGGCCGGCCACCGCGACCCGGCAGGTCTGCAGCACCTGCTGAACGGCGCCCGGTGGGACGCCGACGCGGTCCGGGACGATGTCCGCGACTACGTCGCCGAACGGCTCGGCCCGGGCGGAGTGCTGATCATCGACGACACCGGCTTCATCAAGAAGGGCAGCACGTCGGCCGGGGTGGGAGGGCAGTACACCGGCACCTCGGGAAAGATCGACAATTGTCAGATCGGTGTGTTCGCCGCCTACGCCACCGGCTCGGGCCGGGCTTTGGTCGACCGGGAGCTCTACCTGCCCAAGTCCTGGACCTCCGATCGCGAGCGCTGCCGGGCGGCGAAAATCCCAGACGAGAAGGGTTTTGTCACCAAGGGCGAACCGGCCCGGGACATCGTGCGCCGCTGCCTGGACTCCGGCCTGCCCGCCGCCTGGGTCACCGCGGACGAGGCCTACGGCCAGGACTGGCACTTCCGCCGCCTGCTCGAGCAACTCGACGTCGGCTAAGTGGTCGCGGTGCCCAAGTCACAGCAGATCAAGTCCCTGGCCGGGATCGGCGCATCGATGAGCTCATCGGCGAAGCACCCGTTGACGCCTGGCAGCGGCTGTCCTGCGGCGACGGGGCGAAGGGCCCGCGGATCTACGACTGGGCCGCGGCCAAACTGCCCGCCAACCTGATCTTCGATCCCGATCCGCCGACCCACCACCGCTGGGTGATGGCCCGCCGCAGCCTCTGCGACCCCGGCGAGATCGCCTACTACCTCGCCTAAGTGCCGATACCAGCCGGGGTAGCGGCGGACCTCCGCCCTCGCCGCGCAGGCGGACGGCGGTGCAAGGGGGGCAGCAAGAAACGGATCAGCCCTCGTTCCGCTCACCGTGGCAGAGATCAGGCGCCTGTTGGACACTCTCCTGCCGCATCCCCGACCCCACCAGGACCGACGACTCCACGCCCTGAACTGGTCCCCCTGGCGCAGCCGCCACCAAGCCACAGCCCGTCGCTGCCACTACCGAAAAAGAACCAGCTCAGGACACGAAATCTGACTGGAGTATTAGTACTCCAGCAGCACTTTGACGTTTTCCCTGTTCAGGGGCGGTTTCGGTGTTTCCGGCCCGTGTCCTCTTTCCCGGGCCGCCCCTCGATCGTGTGCAGCCGCCGCTGATAGTGGCAGCGGCGGGCGACGGCTTGGCGTCGTCTGCGCCAGTGCGACCATCTCAGCGCGCATGCGCTGATGAGAGGCTGGTGGGCACGTGCGAGTGAGTGGCCAGTTGCCAGGAGCCGCCGAACTTCTGCCACGGTGAGGGGCGCGAGGCAGGAACCGTTTCTGCTGCCCCTTTTGCTGCAGCATCGGCGGCCATGACGGCCAGGAACGCGTGCGCCAGCATCGCCAGGGTGATGTGCCGCATCCAGCCGGTATAGCGGCGGACTTCGTACTGGTCGAGGCCGCACTCGTTCTTCGCGGCCTGGAAGGCCTCCTCGATGGCCCACCGCATCCCCGCGACACGGACCAGGTGCTCGACCGTGGTGCCGAGCGGCGCGTAGCCGAGGTAGTAGGCGATCTCCTCGGGCTTGCTGATGCTGCGGCGTGCCAGTGCCCACCGCTGATGGGTGGGCATCTCGCCCTCGAAGTCCTCGATGGACGTGATCTGCAGGGCGGCCCAGTGGTAGACGCGCGGGCCCTTCGCGCCGTCACCGCACGAACGTCGCTCCCACGCTTCGTTGGGTGCCTGGGAGAAGAGGTGATCGATGCGTCCGAAGTGCGGCACCTGCTGGGACTTGGGGACCGCGAGCACATATCCCAGGCCGGTCTCCTCCAGCATGCGGCGCAGCCGCCACTCCTGACCGTAGGCCGCATCCGCGGTCACCCAGGCGATCGGCAGCGGCGAGGCGATCGCCCGCAGCACCATGGCCTTGGCCAGGTCGGGCTTGGTGGCAAAGGCCCGCTCGTCGGGGATGTGAGCGGCGCGGCAGCGGTCGCGGTCGTCGGTCCAGGACTTGGGCAGATACAACTCCCGGTCCACCAGGGCGCGTCCACGTGTGGTGGCGTAGGCGGCGAACACGCCGATCTGGCAGTTCTCGGTGCGGCCGGCGGTGCCGGAGTACTGCCGCTGCACGCCCGCCGAGGTGGTGCCCTTCTTGAGGAAGCCGGTGTCGTCGAGGATGAGGACCCCGTCGGGCTCGCCGAGCCGTTCGGCTACGTAGTGCTGGAGGTCGTCGCGGATCTCGTCGGCGTCCCAGCGGGCGCCGTTGAGGAGCCGCTGGAGGCGGTCGGGTGTGCGGTGCCCGGCGTATTCGGCCAGCTGCCAGCCGTTCTTGCGGCCGACCGGGCCCAGCAGGCCACGGATGTAGTCACGCATCCTGCGACGCGGCTCGACACGCTTGAAGCGGTGGCCGGTGCGCAGGAACAGTTCCTCGAGCTCGTCGTTCCAGATCTCAACTGCACGCTCGTCGATCACGCCGGGAGGCTGCCCGGACCGCTGTCACTATCAGCGGCGGCTGCACACGATCGAGGGGCGGCCCGGGAAAGAGAACACGGGCCGGAAACCAGCCCACTACACTCACCGAAACCGCCCCTGAACAGGGAAAACGTCAAAGTGCTGCTGGAGTATTAGGTGACATCACGTCGCAGTGCAGTGAGGCTCGCAGCGGTGGCGATCACCACGGCGTACATGGCCGGCATGACGCGCCACCCCACAGAGGCAGCAGGCCGTCCTTCACTCGTGGGCCCTGGACAGGTTGCGTACTGATCGCGTTCGGTAGGCACCGGGGGTCGCACCGGTCCACCGGCGGAACGCGCGGATGAATGCCGCCGCGTCGGCGTACCCGAGACGTACGGCGATCTGGTCGACCCCGAGTCCGAGGGTGGACAGCATCTCGACAGCACGAGCGTGCCGCGCTGCGTCGACCAGACGCCGGTAGGACGTGCCCTCCACTGCCAGACGCCGGCGCAGAGTGCGGGTGGAGACGTGCAGCGCGGCTGCGGCAACGCCCATGTCGGGGATGCCGTCCGGCCACTGCATGAGCAGTTCCCGTAGCCGCCCTGCGAATCCGGTGTCGGTGCGCCGGGCCAGCAGGAGCCTGCACTCGCGTTCGCACACCTGCATGGTGTGCTGGTCCGCCTGCGGCAGCGACTGCTCCAGTACCGCCGCGAGGGTGACGATCGCGTTGCGCGGCGCCCCGAAGGCGATGGGCACGTCGTCAAACGTGTCGTACGGCGCGGACGTTTCAGGCCGTGGAAAGCGCAGATCCAGCCGGAGGGGGGTGAAGGGCCGGCCCACAATGGTGTCGAGGATGGCCCGGATATTGGCTATTTCCCGCTCGATGAAGAAGTGCCGGACGGGTGGGGGCACCAGCCCGTCGTCCAGGACGAGACGGACCTCGTTTCCGTCCTCCTGAAGGTGGATCCCGACCATGGCGAAGGTGAGTTCCAGGTAGCGCAGTCCCACAGCCGCGGCCTCGCGCAGCGTCGGGCTGGCGAGCAGTGCGAAGCCCAACACGCTGTACGTACGCAGCGGAATCCGGCTGCCGACCTCGAGCCCCAGGCCGGGAGCGTCGCCCGTGGCGCGGACCAGGTTCTGCGCCACAGTGAGCTCCTGCCAGGCCCGGACATGTGCGGCATCGTCGGCAAGAGCGTTCTCGTCCACACCACTGCCGTCGAGGCATGCCGGTACGGGCACTCCACGCTCGACGCCCACGTCCACCATCGCGCGCACGCCTGCGATGCCTCGGTTGAACAGCCGTGGAGCTGTGGAGACTTCGGCGGCCGCCGCCCTGTGTCCGGAACGGCCAACAGCATGGCCGCCATTGCCTGGAACCAGCACTGCCAATCCCCCTAGCATCGGAAGGGATCGATGCGGCGGATCCCGCCGTAGGCTCCCATTCAGCCTAGTCGGGATGTGCGTGCGGGCCAGGGGGCACACGCGTTATCAGCCACCGCTGTCTGTAGCGCTCAGCGCGGCCCACGGTCCTCACGTGCGCGACCGCTGCACCGGAAAACATTCTCGAGCACAGCCAGTGAAACGCACCGTTCCGGTTGCTGGTTACCGAAGGCAACGGGGGCACTTCCAAATTGCACGGGAGGAGCGAATGATGGACGACTTCAAGAAGTTGGAAGTAATGCTGGTCGACAATGAGGATCTCGTGCGCCGCGGATTCCGGCAGGCCCTCGGGGAGGAGCCGGATATCACGGTGGTCGCCGATACGAGGGTCGGTGAGGAAGCATTACGCATGGCCGAGCTGCGGCGACCGCAGGTCGTCCTCGTGGATGCCGAATGCGAATTCGTCCGGAAACTCGCCCGGCCCTTGGGGACGGCAGGACCCGGAGACGCGCCGGGGATAATTGTCCTGACCAGCAACGCCCTTGACAGCCATCTGCTCGGGTCGCTGAAGGCGGGCGCACGTGGTTTTCTGCTCAAAAGTGCCAGCCAGGACGAGCTGATCTCAGCTGTCCGTGCGGTTGCTGACGGCGCGGCCTTCTTGTGCCCCACGATGACCCGACGGCTGATCGATCGGTTCGAGATTCTGCCGCCGCCACATGAGCGGTCTCACGCGGTCGCCCTGGCGAGCCTGAGCGGCCGCGAGACCCAAGTTCTCTGCGGTATAGCCATGGGCAGGTCGAACCAGGAGATCGCCCACGAGCTGCATGTCACGCTCGCCACCGTGAAGTCCCACGTCTCGCGCATCCTCGCCAAGCTCGAGTTGCCGAACCGGATGCACGCGGCGCTGATGGCCCAGCGGAGCGGTCTCGTGCACCCGCCCCCGCCACCGCGGGCCAAACAGGCCGCGGTAGGCCCCCTGTCCTCCTGCCGCCCGTCCCAAGCCCGTGGTCAGGAGGGCTTCGTGAACGCGAGGACCACGTTGTGACCGCCGAAACCGAAGGAGTTCGAGATGGCCGCGGTGACCCTGATGCACTGCTGGGTTCCCGTGACGATTTCCACCTTCACCTCGGGATCCTTGTCGTCGAGGTTCCTGGTCGCGGGAATCACGTCGGTGAAGACGCTCAGGACCGTGAAGATGGCCTCGATCGCGCCGGCCCCGCCTATGAGATGGCCGGTGATCGACTTGGTCGCCGTCACAAGAGCATGCGGACCGAGCGATTCCAGCAATGCCGCCGCCTCGATACGGTCACCGACGGGCGTACCGGGAGCGTGGGCGTTGACGTGAACAATGTCCTGCGGGCTGAGACCACCGGAGCGCAAGGCCTGGCGGATCGCACTGATCTGACCGTCCGCCGACGGAGATGTCATGGTGTGCGCGTCGGAGCTCATCCCTGTACCGGCGAGCGTGGCATACATCCGCGCGCCACGAGCTTTCGCGAACTGGGTCCGCTCCAGCACGACGGCGCCGCCGCCCTCGGACATGACGAAGCCGTCACGGGCACTGTCGAACGGCCGCGATGCGTTCTGAGGGTCCTCATGACGGCCAGACAGGGCTCCCATGCGGGCGAAAGCCGCCATGGACAGCCGGCCGATGCATGCCTCGGTGCCGCCGGCGACAACGACATCGGCCCGCCCGTCACGCAGTAAGGCGAGCCCCATGGCTATTGCCTCCGCTCCGGAGGCGCAGGCGCTGGTCGGCGCGTGGGCGCCGGCCCGGGCGCCGAGAGCCAGACTGATTGCGGCGGCCGAACCGTTGGGCATCAGCATCGTCACCGCGAACGGCGACACGCGGCCCGGCCCCTTGGCCAACGACAGGTCGTGCTGGTCGACCAGTGTCCCTCCGCCGCCGAGACCGGTGCCGATCACCACGGCCAGCCGCTCCGGCGGCACCTCGGGCGCGCCGGCGTCGGCCCATGCCTGCCGGGCGGCCACCATCGCGATCTGCTGGCAGCGGTCCATCCGTCGGGCCTCGACCCGGTCCAGTACCTCGGTCGGTTCCTGACTCAGCCGGCCTGCCAGTCGTACGGGCAGATCGCGAGACCACGGTTCGTCGAGCACGGTGATCGGGGATTCGCCGGCGAGCAGCGCCTTCCAGGTGGAGTGGACGTTGCCGCCCAGCGGCGTGGTCATTCCCAAACCGGTGACCACCACGCCGGTCGTACCCAGGACCTCCCCGTCCGGGCGACCGGGGAGATCGGGGAGTTCGGGGAGCTTCGGATAACCCAAGAAGTAGTCGTCGGATGCGTCGTAGGACATCGAGGTTCCCTTTCTGAAGCCTTCTGGGGAAATGTTCTCCCTTGGATACGGCCCATTCGTCGTCCACTGGCCGTCCTCATGACGGTATCCAGTACGAGGCACTTTCCGTAACGGCCGACGGACCGAACTGTGACGGCGACCGGAGGATGGCTTTCATCCGTCTTCCGGCCTACTCGAAGCTCGCCTCCGGTAGGGGGATGGACCCATCCCGCGGCGGATACCCGATATTTCTCTGCCGACTTAGCATCTCTTCGAGTGGAACCACCAAGGCGCACACGTACAGCAATGGCTGGATACGTAATCAAGTCCCGACGGGTCAGTGGGGAAATGGCAGGGGCAATGCCAATGGCCGAGTCGAACAGGAGGACCACGATGTCAGAGGATGCCGTCACAGAATCCCGACCGGAGCCGACGACCTTGGTCGAGCTCTGCAGGTATCGCGCGTCCAGGGAGCCGGATCGACGGATGTTCGCCTTCCTGGAGAACGGCCTCGAAGAGTCCGACTCGCTCACCCTCGCCCAACTGGACACCCGGGCAAGGGCAATCGCGGCGCGTCTGAGCAGGCAAGCCCCGCAGGGCGCCCGCGCCGTGCTGAGTTACCCGCCCGGCCTGGACTTCGTGTCCGCCTTCTTCGGCTGCCTGTATGCCGGCCTGATCGCGGTGCCGGCTCCTCCGGTGCTGCGCGTCGGTGTCGACGACCGGTATACGCGCTTCCGGGCAATCGTCAACAGCTGCCAGCCGGATGTGCTGCTGTCGAACGGGTCAAGGCTGAACCGTGTCGACGCGTTGTTGAAGGACATCTCCACACCACGCCGGCCGACCTCTGTGGCGACCGACGAGATCAGTGAGACGGACGCGTACGGCTGGAATGCCCCCGACATCGGCGAGGACACGATCGCGTACCTGCAGTACACCTCCGGCACGACCGGTCCGCCCCGGGGTGTGGAGCTCACCCATGGCAACGTTCTGCACAACCTCTCGTTGATCTTGGCCAACGGTACCCGCGCCACGGACGACTTCGACCGGCTGCCGCCTGTTGTGTCCTGGCTGCCCGTGTTCCACGACATGGGACTGATCACCGGGGTCCTGCAGCCGATCTACGTCGGGTACGACGCCGTACTGATGCCGCCCTCGGCGTTCACCCAGCATCCGGTCAACTGGCTCCGCGCGATGTCGGACCGCGGGGCGGGCATCAGTTCAGCACCCGGTTTCGGGTACGAGTTGTGCCTGCGGCGCGTCTCCGAGGAGCAGTTGTGTTCCCTCGATCTCAGCGCCTGGCGGATCGCGGTGGTCGGCGACGAGCCGGTGCGTGCAGAGATGATTGACCAGTTCAGTGCCATGCTCGCCCCGTTCGGCTTCCGCCGCGAGGCGTTCTTCCCGAGTTACGGCATCGCCGAGTCCACTGTCATGCTCAGCGGCGGGCCGGTGGAGCCCGAACCGGTGATCCGCCGGTTCGACGCGGTGGCGCTGGCGAAAGGCAAGGTGCAGCGAGCCGGTCGCGAGGACGAGGTGCGCCGGCTGGTCGGCCTGGGCCAGGTGCACCCCTCCATGACCATCGCGGTGGTGGATCCGGCCACCGGCGATCCGTGCGCCCCGGACGAGACAGGGGAGATCCTGGCGTCCGGACCGAGTATCGGTGCCGCGTACTGGAACGCCCCGAAGGAGACAGCGCGTACGTTCAACGCCACCGTGCGCGGCCACGAGGGCCGCCGGTTCCTGCGCACCGGCAGCCTGGGCTTCCTGGACGGCGGTCAGCTCTTCGTCACCTGCCGTGTGGACGACCTCATCGTCGTGGAGGGCATGCAGCACTACCCGTACGACATCGAGGCGACCGCGGCAGCAAGCCATCCCGCCATACGGGAGGGCTGCTGCTGCGCCTTCACCGCCGAGGACGGCGGACGCACACGCCTCGTCGTCCTGGCTGAGATCAACAGCCGGTACCGCGTCACGACCGGCCCCGTCCCGGACACTCCGCCAGGTGCCCGCGCGACCCACGCGGCGGATGAGGTCGAAGAAGCCGTCCGGGAGGCCGTCTTCGCCGGGCACGGCCTCCGGGCCGACGACGTCCTCCTGGTCAAGGCCGGTGCGCTGCCGTTCACCACCAGCGGCAAGTTGCAGCGCGCACAGTGCCGGTCCAGGTACCGGGCGCGGGCATTCGCGACAGTCTGAACCTCGCTCCATGCAGGGGGCGCGCGAACTGTCCGCCGCCTTCTTCCTCTTCCTCCGTTTGGAGTGGTCATATGCGAACCAATCCCGAGCACGGTGTCCGACTGCCCGAGGCGGTGGCCGGCGAGCACGGCGCACTGCCGACGCTGATCGACCTGTGCCGCACTCGTGCGGCAGCCGAGCCCGACCGGAAGAACTTTGTGTTCCTGGGCGACGGTGTCGAGGAATCAGAATCACTGACCCTGGCCGAACTCGACCGCCGGGCGCGGGCGGTCGCCGTGACGCTGCGACAGCAGGTTCCTGCCGCGCGCGCCCGCGCGCTGCTGAGTTACCCGCCGGGACTGGACTTCCACGTCGCCTTCCTGGGCTGCATCTATGCCGGTCTGATCCCGGTGCCGGTGGCTCCGCTCGACGGGACGCGGAGCAATGCCAAATGGACTCGGGTGGAGTCGATTGCAGCGAGTTCCGAGCCCTCGCTGTTCCTGTCGACCGGCCCAATGCTTGCCACCGCGGAGCACGTCCTCAGCGACACCGACGGGCTCGCCCAACTCAACCGGGTGGCGACCGACGAGGTACGCCTGGACCTGGCCCAGGAGTGGACCCCACCGGTGGCCGCCGCTGAGATGGTCGCCTATCTGCAGTACTCCTCGGGATCGACCGGCGTGCCGAAAGGCGTCGCGATCACTCACGGCAATGTGCTGAACAATCTGTCGTTGATATACGACAATACGCGTCGGTCTGCCGACGACGCCGGGCTGCCCCGACCGTCGGCGGTGTCGTGGCTGCCGCCGCACCACAACATGGGCCTCATCTGCAATGTCCTCGACCCCCTCTTCTCCGGCCGGGATGCCACCCTGCTGCCGACGATGACCTTCGTGCAGCGTCCGCTCACGTGGCTGCGGGCCATCTCCCGGCTCGGACGCGCGGACAGCTGCGCGCCGAACTTCGCCTACGACCTGTGCGTCCGCCGGGTGACGGACGCTCAGCGCCGGGAACTCGACCTCAGCCGCTGGGAGATGGCGCTGGTCGGAGGCGAGCCCGTCCGCTCCGATACGCTCGACCGCTTCAGCGCGGCATTCGTGGAGGCCGGCTTCCGGCGCGAGGCGCTGTCCCCCGCGTACGGCCTCGCCGAGGCGACAGTGATGGTCACGGCCGTACCGGTCGGCCAGGCCCCGGAAGTCCTGCGGCTGGACTCCGAGTCGCTCGCCGCCGGAAAGGTGCGCCCAGCCGCGTCGGCGCAGGACAGCCGGGAGTTGGTCGGCTGCGGCCCGATCCATCCGTTGAGCACGGCTATAAGCGTAGACCTGGAGACAGGCAAGCCCTGCGGGGAGGACGAGGTGGGTGAGATCTTCGTATCCGGCCCGAGCGTCGCAACGGGGTATCTGAACGCTCCCAAGGAGACAGCCGAGACCTTCATGGGGTCCATTCCCGACCAGCCGGGGGAGCGGTTTCTCCGTACTGGTGACCTCGGATTCGTGCAGAACGGGGAGCTGTTCATCACCGGCCGGGCAAAGGATGTCATCATCATCGCCGGTGCCAACCACTACCCGCAGGACATCGAGGCCACCGTTGAGGCCAGCCACCCGGCAGTCCGCGAGTTCGGTACCTGCGCGGTGTCGGTCGACGACGGCGCACACGAACGGCTCATCGTGCTCGCCGAGACGACGATGGCAGCCGGAGGCGAGACCGGTGGTCAAGTGACCGCCCAGGAGATCAAGCAGGAGATCAGGCGCGCGGTCCATGCCGGACACCGCATCCAGGTACACGATGTCGTCCTCCTCAAGCCGGGGACGCTGCCGCTCACGACGACCGGCAAGCTGCAACGGCGCGACAGCCGGGACCGGTACCTCGGGGGTTCCTTCGAGGCGGCCCTCATCGAATGACGGTGCGTCCTCTGCGCATCCGGTGCCCTGGCGGGCGTTGCCCGGCCAGGGCACCGTGCAGGTACGCCGACGCAGGATCCCGGCGCCGGGTAACCGGTGCCGGTCGGCACTCTGCTCTCAGGCCGCAGGCCCGTCCCTTCCTCCTTCAGCATGTGGTGATCGACATGCACCGGCGGTGTCGGTGTGTCTTGCAACGGCTAAACGCAGTGAGGTGAATCGGCGCTGCTGGTCATTCGTGAGCCCCGTAAGCGGTAGCAGTCTCAGCAAGCCAGTCCCGGATTGCAGCACATCGCGGAGCTCCGAGGCGAACCGCGCTGACTCGGCTGCTAAGGGCTATCCAGGACGGCTCCGACGCCGTGATCACACCAGCCACAGCAAGATCATCTCATCTGTGGCCAGCAGTTACGGGACAGCCCTTGGGTCTGTCCAGCCAACGGCCCTGTCTCCCATTCGGTGGTGAGGGAGAGTCGCGAGGGTCGTTGACCTTCGTGTGAAGGACGTCAACGAGCTTGTGCAGGTGGTCTTTTCGGGACTGTTGCCGCTGGTCATCGAGGATGTGGCCGACGAGGGTGAGCGGATCGTGGTGCGGGCGCGGACTCCGCAAGGCACCGCGATCTGTCCGGTGTGCGGGGCGCCGACGGGACGGGTGCACGGCTACCACTGGCGGACAGTCGCCGACGTGCCGGTGGACGACCGCCGGGTGGTGGTTCGTGTGCGAGTGCGGCGCCTGGTGTGTCCCACACGCGGCTGCCGGCAGACCTTCCGTGAGCAGATGCCCGGGGTGCTGGAGCGTTACCAGCGCCGCACGGTCCGTCTGACCAGGCAGGTCAAGGCCGTGGTGAAAGAGTTACTGACGTTGTCGCCGTGGTGTCGTCATGGTGAGGCCGGTTTCGGTGAGGCATCCGTTGATGAGGTTGCTGCGGTACTGGATCTGGCGGAGACCATGTCGGAGCGTGCTGATGAGGTGGTCGGGGTCGGTGAAGGCGGTGTTGGCCTGGCTGCTGCGCCGCAGCAGTGACCAGATGCCCTCGACGGGGTTGAGGTCCGGTGCGTAGGCCGGCAGGAAGTAGCAGGTGATCCAGTCGTGGGTGTTGATGAACTCCCGCAGTCGGCGGTCCTTGTGGACGTTGAGGTTGTCCCACACGAGCACGATGGGTGCGCCGAGCTGCTGGTGTGCGGCTGTGAGCAGGTCGCGGTAGTCGGTCCAGGTGAAACTGCGTCTGCCGCCGCGCTTGTGATCGAGATGCCGCTTGGGCCGGTAGATCAGCTGTGAGCGTTCACCGTGCTTGTAGCAGGCCAGGGCGGCGATGGAGAAGCGGCGCTGGGAGCGTCCCCTCACCTGGATGACGGGTGTGTCCGCGCCGGGCCCAGGTCCGTGTGGTGGGCGGCGTCATCGAGAAGCCGGCTTCGTCTTCGAAGCACAGCCAGGCGTCGAGCGCCGCCACGGACCTTCCACCTGCGGCCAGGTCTCCTTCACCCAGCCCGCCACGGCCTCCTCGTCGCGCTCGATGGCTCGGCGGGCCGGGACCTGGTGGCTGAAGCCGTGCCGGTGCAGCATCCGCGCGATCGCCGACAGCGTCATGCTCTTGTGGAACCGGCGCCCGATCAGCGTCTTGATCCGCACCAGCGTCCACGTCTGGTCCGGCCAGCCATGCGCGACCGGCCCCTTGGCGAGCTCCTGCTCGAGCACGGTGAACAGGGCCTCACTCAGCTTGGGCCGTGAGACGCTCCCGGCAGAGCGCAGCCCCTCGGTGCCGGCGTCCTGCCAGGCCCGGCGCCAGCGCTGCACCGAGCGCACACTCACCCGTAAGTCCTTGGCGACCTCGGCGTTGCAGGCACCGGCAGCGAATCGCTCCGCGGCCTCCAGCCGGATCCGCTCGCGAAACGCCTGCCGTTCCGGCGTCAGCCCACCACCCTGCGGATATCTCACACAACAGGCATACCGCGACGATCACACATCGTCAGCCCCCAACGACAAGACGCCGCAAAGGTCAGTAGCGGTAGTTCTTAAATCCGGTGGGCGGTGTGGGTTGACGGCAGGTCGGGTTGGCCGTAGGCCGGTGGGAGGAGTCAACTGCCTTGCTGGGGGCTGAAGATGACCGCTCGCCGTCCGTGTCTGCCTGCGCCGGGGCCGTTGGAGGGCTACGCGGCCCGGTTCGACGACCTCTTCTTCAGCTTGGCGCAGCGGCGAGGATTTCGCGAGTACCTGACCGGACTGCTGGCGCCGCGGGAGCGGAACAAGACGATCACCTGTCTGGCGGGGGCGGAGCCGGTGGTGGGTGCGGGGATGCCGGGGGTGCAGCGGTTGCAGTTCTTCCTGTCCGAGTCTCCCTGGGAGGCTGAGCTGGTCAACGACCGGCGGCTTGAGCTGCTGCGTGAGGAGCCGACGACGGCTCCTCACGACGGCGGGGTCATCGTGATCGACGATTCCGGGGACCGCAAGGACGGCACGGCGACCGCGCATGTGGGCCGGCAGTGGCTGGGCCGGTTGGGTAAGACGGACAACGGCATCGTCACGGTGACCACGGTGCGGACCGACGGCCGCGTGTATTACCCGCTGCACGCGACTCCCTACACTCCCGCCCATCACTTCGACCGCGGTCGCTCGGACCCGGCCTTCCGGAGGACGCGGGCTGCCGGGCCCGGTTCCTGATTCGGGACCGGGACGGGAAGTTCCCCGCCCTGTTCGATGACGTCCTCAAGGACGCGGGCATCCAGGTTGTGCCAAGCGGTGTCCGGATGCCGAGGATGAACGCCGTCATGGAGCGGTGGGTGCAGACCTGTCGGCGTGAGCTCCTGGACCGCACCTTGATATGGAACCAGCGCCATCTGCTCCATGCTCTGCGCGAGTTCGAACACTTCTCCAACTCGCATCGGCCCCACCAGGGCATCGGCAACGACCGCCCGCTCCGCCCGTTGCCCGAGCCGATCAACGACCCGGCCCGGATCCTTCGCCTTGACGTACGAAGACGCGACCGACTCGGCGGCATACTCCACGAGTACCAGCATGCCGCTTGACCGGGCCGGATGAGGTTTCCGGCAAGGACACGGTTCGCCACACCTCGCGAACGGCGGAATCGTTGTACTGGTCACGGTCGGCCGGCATACATCCACAAGATCGTGTTACGAGTTCATAGCAGCCACGCAGTCCTACATGCCTGTTCGCCGTAGCTATACGAGTGCAGGGTCGAGATGCGAGTGTGGTATGTGAGGGATTTAATAGACGAGAGTCCACGAACGGTGCCCTCAACCGGTAGCGAGGCGGAGCACACATAGGGAGAATTTCGTGAGAACCCGCATGCGTGTCCGAGTCGCAGCGTCTCTCTTTATCGCGGGCGCATTGCCGGTCGCCCTCGTTCCGGTGACCGCGACGCCTGCCGCTGCCACGAAATATTGCTCGGAACCAAACGTTGGATCTAACGGTGACATACCACCCTCCCGCGATCCAGGTCGTTTCGGGTTCGGATGGCTGGTGCCCTCCGCGACCGTGATGTGCCTCATCAACCAAGAGCGTCAAAGGGTTGGGGCGCGGGAACTCGACGGCTCCGACGCGCTACTAGATGCCGCGCGCAAGCACGTGGACGCCTCCTTGGCTCAGAAGTGGTGGGGCTCAGGCGATCCGCACGTCAACCCTCAACTCCCCGGGGGGGCCGATGCTCAGATCATCGAACGTATCAGGAGCGCCGGGTACTGCGCGAACGGAAGATGGAGCGGCTACGAGATCGCCTATACCGGGTCGGGTGGTGGCGGGACCCCAAACGCCGCCCTCAACTGGTGGCTACACATAAGCCAAGGAAATCATGCCAAGATAATCCGGGATCCGTCGCTAACCGATTTCGGCGTCATGGCCAAAGGGGGGTCGGCAAATAAAGCCGAGGACGCTAGGAACGGTGCAGGTACCTATGTGGTGGAGTTCGGGAGCTGTCAGAAGTAACTTGATGGCGCTACCGATCCTCCTGAGGGAAATTCGCTGGCGACGGCAACCGCCACGGCTGACGCAGCGAGACGAGCGTGCAAGAAAGTCCCCCTCATGGAGCTGTGCAAGTGCACGGAACTTTATAGCGGTTTCAACTGTTTTCCGGGTCGACTTTGCGTTCCCCTCGTCGGCGGCCGATGGCAGCGCCAGCTACCGCGGTGATCACGCCGCGCCCTTCGTCCATCTCGTGGCCTCGTCGAGCCTCGAGCTAACGAGCTCGTGCACGGTAGGCGGTGAGGCGTCGAACTCTTGATCGTCGATCATGGTCGTGTGGTGGAGAACGCGTCTCGTGCAGCGATCATCAGCGACCGGACGATCATGGGCCTGTCGGCCGACGTGATCGCTGAACTCGTGACCGAGCCGGGACCGTTGTGGAATGAACGGCATCAGGCCAGGCGGAGGGGGGCTTGTTGGTGTACGCGGCGGTGGCTGGTCTGGTGTGTTGCTGCTTCGTTGATGAGATTAGCTACCGAATGCGCCGGTTGAGCGCGCCTGTGGTCGCCGATGATCCGTGATCTCATGGCGGGCCTCCAAGGGGGACTTCGATCGACGGCGGACGCACCGACCCGGTGTCACGCCGGGCCGCAGAAGGACGGCCGGGCGCACCGGTCGGTCGTGCCTCACGGACGTCGGTCGACGCAACCCAGCCTCATCCCTGGCGGGGCTGGGCCGTCGGGAACTCGGGGCACAGGCGGTGGTACGGGGTGTCTCCAACGTAGGTGGTCCATTCCTCGTGGGTCAGGTTGCGGCCAGCTCGTTGGCACAGGGCGTGCGGCCACTGCCGGGGTACGGGGGTGATCCGGGCGGAACGGTCCCAGGAGCCGGTAACCAGGGTCTTGCCGTCCGGGCTGAACGCCACTGACGTGACCCAGCCTGTCGCGTCGTCCAGCGTCGCGAGGGTGCGGCCTGCGCGGAGGTCGAAGAGGACTGTCGTACGGTCTCGGCTGGCCGTCGCGAGGATCCTTCCGTCGGGGCTGAAGGCGACGGCGGTCACCTCCTTGGTGTGGCCGGTGATGGTGCGCACGACGGTCCTGGCCTTGATGTCCCACAGGCGTGCGGTGCCGTCGCTGGAGCCGAGCGCCAGCGTCTTCCCGTCGGGACTGAACGCCGCCGCGTTCAGCAGGTCTGCGTTGTCGAAGCGTGCGGTGCCGCGGAGGGTCCGGGTGTCCCACAGGCGTGCGGTGCCGTCGGTGGAGGCGGTCACCAGTGCTCTGCCGTCGGGGCTGAACGCGACCGCGTCCACCCAGCCGCTGTGCCCCCGGAGCGTGCCGACGCAGCGGTGGGTGCGGATGTCCCAGAGGCGGGCCGTGCCGTCGGTGGAGGCGGTGGCCAGCCTGCTGCCATCAGGGCTGAACGCCACCGCGTCCACCGCGCCGCCGTGTCCGCGCAGCGTGACGAGGGCCCGGTGGGTTCGGGTGTCCCAAAGTCGGGTCTGCCCCTTCTGGTCACCTGCCGCGAGCAGGTGCGTGCCGGAGTCGAGGGCCACGGCCAGCACCGCTACCGCCCGGTTGTCGAGGATGGCGGTCGTACGGCCGGTGCTGGGATCCCACAGCCGGGTGGTGCCGTCCCGGCTGCCAGTGGCGAGTGTGCGGTGGTCGGATCCGAAGGCCACGGTGTCGACGTAGTCGTGATGACCGCTCAGTACTTCGGTAGCGCTCTGAGTATTGGTGCCCCACAGCCGTACCGTGCCATCCGAGGAGGCCGTGGCCGCGGCCCTCCCGTCCGGACGGAACGCTACCGAGTTGACGTGGCCTAAGTGCCCGTCCAGGACTCCCGTGGAACGGTGGGTGTGCAGGTTCCACAGCCGGGCGGTGTCGTCCCAGCTGCCGGTCAGCAGTGTGCGGCCGTCGGGACTGAACGCTACCGAGGTCACGACGCGCGTATGACCCCGCAAAGTTGTCGTGCCACGCCCGGTGCGCACGTCCCACAGACGTGCCGTCCCGTCGGCGGAACCCGTGGCGGCTGTCGTGCCGTCGGGGCCGAACGCCACCGCGTAGACCTCACCCCTGTGACCGCGTAGGACGCCGGCCGAACGGTGGGTGTGCAGGTTCCACAGCCGGGCGGTGTCGTCCCAGCTGCCGGTCAGCAATGTGCGGCCGTCGGGGCTGAACGTCACCCCGCTCACCCTCCCGGTGTGGCCGGTGAAGGTGGCGAGCGCGCGGCCCGTCCGCGCGTTCCACAGCCGGGCGGTGCCGTCCTCGGATCCGGTGGCCAGTTTCGTGCCGTCGGGGCTGAACGCCACCGCGGTGACCGCGCCCGCCTGAGCGGAGAGCCGGACGGCCGTCATCCCGGTGCGTACGTCCCAGATGCGGACGGAACCGTCGGCAGAGCCCGAGGCGAGGGTCCGGCCGTCGGGGCCGAACGCCACGGCGGCGACCGCGCCGGTGTGCCCCGACAGCACGACAGGTGTGCCGCCGCCGTCGGCACGCCGGAGCCGGACTTTCGTGTCCGTCCCGCCGGTAGCCAGCGTCCGGCCGTCGGGACTGAACGCCACCGCCGTGAGCGGCCCTGCGTTGCCGGCCAACGGCCGTACCGGATAAGTGGGCACCGCCAGCGCGCCCAGGGCGCTGGCGGTGGTGGCTCCGTTCGTCTCGTACCGCAGTCCGGCCAGGGCGAGAAGACCGGCCAGCCCGGGCCGGGCGGCGAGCAGTGCACGCGACTGAGCGGCGAGGCCGTCGGCGATGGCGATACGGCTCTTGTCGTCGGCCGCCTTGCGTTCTGATTCCGCGGTCTGCCACTGCCGGCCCGCGAGCAGCGTGGCGCCCAGGGACACGACGACCAGCAGGACGAGAGCCGCCGAAAGATGCCTCAGCCGACGGTTGCTCCGGCGCGCTGCCTGGGCTTCGGCCGCCGCGGCTTCGATCTCGGACTCCGCCGCAGCCGCGCTTTGGTCCAGGAACGTCGACTCCAGCGGGGTGAGGTCGCTGCGCCGCGCCTGCGCCATGTCCACGGCCGCGGCCAGCCGGTGTCCCCGGTACAGGCTGCCCGGATCGCGCCCGAGTGCCTGCCAGGTCTTTGTGGCGGATGTGAGGTCGCGGCGCAGGCCCAGCCAGTCGCGGTCCTCGACCAGCCATGCGCGTAACAGGTCCCAGGCGCGCACGAGCGCTTCGTGGGTGATCTGGACGACCCCGTCGTCGGCAGTGACAAGCCGTTGGTCCACCAGGCGCCGGAGCGCCACTTGTGCGGGACCGCCCTCATGAGCGAGTTCGTCCTCACCCACCCTGCGGCGTACGGCCTCACCGCCCTCGTCCACGGTGACCAGTCTCAGCAGCAGCCGGCGTGCGGCTTGCCGCTCCTCGGGGTCGAGGGCGTCGTACACGCCCTGGGCGGTGTTGGCCACCGCGTCCCGGATCCCCCCGGACGCCTGATAGCCCGCCAGTGTCATACGGCGTCCGTCGCCCTGCGCCCAGGTGGCCTGCAAGGTGTGCGCCAGCAGGGGGAGTGCTCCCGCGTCATGACGGCCACCCTGGACGCCGAGGTCGCGCAGGAGCGTCTCGACGAGGCCGGGTTCGAGTTCCAGACCCGCGGTGCGAGCCGGTCCGACGATGGCCTGCCGCAGTTCCGGTTCGGTCATCGGTCCGAGCACGAGACCGCCCTTGCTCATCGCCCCGGACAGTCCGGGTACGGCGATGCAGCGGTGCAGGAAGTCCGCGCGCACCGCCAGCACCACCGGGGTCGGCCGTTGATTCCCCTTGTCGCCGGCGGCCAAAGTGACGAGCCGGGCCGCGAAGGCATGGCGTTCCTCCTGGTCGGCGCACTGCGTGAAGACCTCCTCAAACTGGTCGACGAGCAGCACCGCTGGCCCGGGACCGTTTTCTTCCGCTATCGCCGACGACTGCTCCAGCGCCATCAGGGGGCGGGGCCCGGGCGTGATGCGCACGACCGTCGGGGCACCCGAAGCGTCCTCCGCCGACTGCCCTCGACGCAGCGCGGGCGACAGACCGGCGCTCAGCAGTGAGGACTTACCCGCTCCCGAGGCGCCGGTGACGAAAAGGGGCGGGCCCCCGTCGAGGCGCGTTCTCACCAGCCGGACCAACTCGTCGACTTGCGTCGTACGGCCGAAGAACCACCTCGCCGTGTCCTCGGTGAACGCCTTCAACCCCGGATATGGGCACTTGTCGTCCGGCGCTTCCAGCGGAATGACGCTGGCCTGATCGGCCGGTCGGGCCAGCAGGCTACGCAGGAGCAGGTAGTCGCCAAGCAGGCCTTCCCACCAATCCTGCTTCGTCTTTCGGTCGGTCTTCAGTTCACTCAGACAGGCCTTGACGTACATGTCGAACAACGCGCGGGCGGGAAGCCTCCTACCCCGGCCGAGTTCGAGATCGGAAAGCGTCTGCGAGGCGGACCCGATCCGCAAGGACAACGACTCCTGCGTCAGACCCGCTTCACCACGCAGCTCACGCAGCCGCCGCCCCAGCCGGAACCGCTGCTCCTGCGCTTCCTCGTGCCCCGTGGCGGCCGAAGTCATCGATGCCCCCGGTGACCGGAGTCCCGGCGCACTCCGAATGCGCCACCCTGATACACCCCTTGACCTGCGCGTTCACTCGAGAATTCCGGGTTCGGCCGCCGTCCGAGACTTCGGCCCCTGCTGTCGGGCAGCCTGGCCGAAGCCGGTCCCACCCCGCCGCTCACCACGTACCGACCGGCCGACGTCCTCACTCCCACGCGCTGCCCCCTCACCCCGTAGCACGTGGAGCCTAAGCCTCTCATCGGACAGGAGGTGCCCGTTCGGACCGAACCGGCACCGCGCATTCCCGATCCGGCGAACTTGTCACAACTCCGAACAACCGCAGCGACGAAGGGACCACGATGAACGACGAGACGATCGACCCGGCCAGGAACGAAGCCGGCGGCGGGGCCGTCACCCGCCGAACCGAGCCCGACACCGTCCGGCGCCTGAGCCGGGTGGCCGTGTTCGGACTGGT
The DNA here is from genome assembly GCF_042959345.1 of Streptomyces sp. NPDC007905. Taxonomy (NCBI): domain Bacteria; kingdom Bacillati; phylum Actinomycetota; class Actinomycetes; order Kitasatosporales; family Streptomycetaceae; genus Streptomyces; species Streptomyces sp. NPDC007905. The sequence goes on from NZ_JBIBKS010000037.1 coordinate 44,681, forward strand.
GCGCGGGATGGCCGCCGCGACGGGCTCTGCTCTGATCGCCGTTTTCACCTGGTGGATGCGGGACCACTGAACCGCGCGGGCGCACGGCGGTCACGCGCAGCCCGAGCACGACGTCTCCGCGTCGGTGCTGACGCTTGCCCGCCAGGCCTCCCACGAAGCACAGGCCGCAGTGGCGTCGCCCCGGCAACCGCGCTGCCGCGGTGGCCCGGCGGCCGCGCCCTGTATGACCCGGGCGTCGGCGAGTCGTGCGCAGACGCCCGTGCACTCGCCCTGCGCGATCATCGCGGCGGGCGAGACGGACGTCCACACCAGGTCGTCGATGCGACCTGGCCCCTCCAGGAGGTCTCGCAGCGGCGCCAGCGCGGAGGCCACCGCGTCGGCGCCGCCGACCGCCACGGCTGTCAGCAGCGGACGCTCAAGCGGCGCCTGCCCGGAGCGGGAGGCTGCCACCACCTGGTGGCCGCGCTGGACGGCCTCGGCTGCGATACGGCGCCCGATCATGCCTGTGGCACCAAAGAGAACGATCTTCCCGCGGGCGGTCGCGACGTGGCAGCCGGCAGCGGTCCGTGCGGACCATGGACGGCGCCCTGCGGTGCCTTGCCCACGTCCGGCGGGATGCCGCACCGCTCGCGGCGGGCCACCTTGCGCGGGTCGGCCTGCGGCGAGGCCGGGTCCCAGCTCTTGGGCAGGAACAGGCGCCAGTCGACCGCCGTCGAGGCGGCGCCGGAGGCCAGATGCAAGGACACGCCCGCCTGGCAGTTGGTGACCTTGCCTGCGGTTCCGGTGTACTGCCGCGACACACAGGCTGACGCATCGCCGTCCTTGAGGAAGCCCGTGTCATCAATGATCAGCGCGGTCGGTTTGATCAGCGGGGCCATCTTCCACGCGAGGCGGGCCCGCACATGCGCCGCATCCCACGGGCTGGTGGTGATGAAGTGGGCCAGAGCCTGCCGGTTGCCGTCCTCACCCAGCCGGGCGGCCATCGGCTCCACCGACTTGCGCTGCCCGTCCAGCAACAGACCCCGCAGATGCACCCAGCCCCACCGACGCTGATCCGCACGCGCGAACGGCTCGAACACATCCCCTCAAAGTCCTCCAGACGACACCGGACTACATCCAACTCCTCAGGTGTCCCAAACCAGTCAACGACACCGCCCCCCAACCAGACACGCCACCGACGGCGCGCGTGAAGATGTCCACGACCGCCCGCTCGGCCTCCTCCCAGGCGGCGCCCCGGCCCTGGGTTCCTCGCGGCGGGCTGAGAGCAGCAGCCGACTGGAACGTCCCGTGGCGAGCCCGAGTCCCCCTCCTTCGGCGGCACTAGCACCATGGACTTCGCTCGCGACCTCTTCCACGCGGACGGCCGTCACCTGCTCGCCTACCAGCCCGACCCAAGACGCCTCGAGCGGCGGGAGACCGCCGACAGAGCATGTCGCGCCCCTACGCCGGCTACGCCTGCGCGCTGGCAGTGCCTTCCTCGCTGCTGACACCGCCACTTTGGCCACCGCCGTGTTCACCGGCCTGTGGCTGGCGAGGTCCAAGCCCGCGGAAGACTCCGCGGCGCCGCAACGTTCCACCAATGTAGATGCGGTCACCACCTCGAACGACTCGCGGTGGGCAGGCCGTAGCGTTCCGCGACCTGGCGCCGACACGGCGATGAGCGCGCGGTTGTCACCGAGGTCGGCCTCGGAGCCCAAGCCTCGGCGAGCGGGACGAGGTGGTCGATGTCCAGGCCGCGGGGTCCCCGGAGCGCTGTACGCATCATCATTGCGATGCCAGCAGCAGCTTCGTGGGGTCTATCTGCTGGTACAGGGCCCGGTTGGGCCAGTCGTGGTACATCTTCTCTTGGACGGACTCCCCGAACGCCCGCTTGTCAGGCTGTACTTCGGCGTCCCGTGATGCGCCGGGTGCATCATTGCTCGGAGTCCGAGTTGCCGGGGCATTCATAGAGCAGGACGAAGCGCGAGCACACCAGCGACTCCGTGTAGGGGGTATTCTACGCACCGTTGGACGCGCTTCCCGGAGGCCACTGGGCTCTCTACCTGTGAGGCAATGGTGTGACCGAAAGGTGTGCTCGTCGGCTGCCGCAGCCTTGGTGGCTGCAGGGCGTCTCGATGCTGGCACCAACTGCCGTCAGCGCTTGTCCGCACGGCGTCGCGCTGGCAGTGTGCGGACGCACCTACTGGTGAGGATGCGCATACGAAAGTTGTGTTATGAGGCCCCCCTTAAAGCGAGAGCGTGAGCGACACCGTTCGCGAGTAGCAGTTGAGTGTGTCTGGTGCCTGAACGGTTGGCCACCGACGCCGATGCATGGTGAATGTCAAACGGTAGGTTCCCGGTGGCAAGTCGGTGGCGGACTGGGCGTCCAGGGGAACGAGGATCGCTCGTCGGCCGGTGGCGTTCTGGAGTGCTGCGAGTGGGATATCCTCGAACGTGTACATGAGTGGGAACTTCGCTATGAGGGATGCGTGGCCGGCAGTGATGGCCACCACGTCGCCTGGTTCGAGCGGCTTGGCACCTTCGGGAAGCAGTGCTTCGCCCCCGTGCTCGGAGTCGAGTACGTCGACGAGCGGTGCGACCAAGGATGCGCTCGCGCGGGCCGACTCGTCGATCGGCGCGGCGTAGATCCTGAAATGGCGGCCGTGCGCATCGGCAGTTGCCTCGACGAACGTAATGGCGTCGATGCTGGCAGGGAGCCTGGATACCCGCTGCGGATCGAACTCCGCACGCAGCGCGTCGTCCTCATGGACAACCTCGGTGACCAGGCCGATCACGCGTGGGTGCCGGGTGGCCAAGGGGCTGAACCCGGCCGGCTGGCGTACGATCTCGCTGGCTGTTTCGGGAGCGATCGAGGCCACGACGCGTTTCGCCAGCGTGACGGAGACCTCTTCGACGAGGTCGAGCGGCTCAGGCGACTCAAGGACCAGGGCGTGCCCCCGTCCAGCGTCGGCGAGCTCGCTGACGGCGAGTTCCGTTAGCTCGTCTTGGAAGGGCAGGCCGAGCTCGCGCGCCCATCGCTCGAACAGGACCTGGCGGTCTGCGGCGGCAGCGGAGGGGTGCATGACGGCCTGGACCCGTGCGCCGGTGGAAGCCCACAACGCGGTGACGGTGCTCGTCGACGTGCCGGGCCCGAGCGCGTCGGGAACGACCGTAGCGACGCGCCCGCCGAAGCTGTGGATGTGGTCGGTGAACGAGGCGAACGCACTCACAGGGACCGAGAAGCGGTACAGCTCCAGCCCCGTTACGGCCAGGCTGGAGAAGCGCGCTTCACCGCCTGCGAACAGGCACAGCTGCCCCTCGCGCAGCTCCTCGCGGTCGGCCTCGACTGTGACGCCGCCCGCGGTCGCGCGGAGCCGGTCGTCGAAGCTGACCACCGTGAGCGTGAGTGAAGTGTCCGCTTCATGTGGGGGGAGGTCGGCCGCCTGGAGCAGCTCAAGCTGGGTGCCCGAACGGCGCCGGTAGATGACCAGCCGGCGCCCGCCCGGCGTCGCCTCCACGACCGCGAAGAGGCCGCGGCTGGGCGAAGCCCCGGACGGAAGGCCGAAGCCCACGCCAGCCATCGCGCCGGACAGTTCGACGCCGATCCTCACGTTCAGATGATCCCAGTCGGCCTCACCGAAAAGGGCGTAGCGGCGTCCGTTCGAGCTCGCGTGGAGGCATGGTCCGTCGAGTGACCAGTCGTCCGCGCCGCCTGTGCCCTCGTCGAGGGTGAACTGGAAGGCGCCGAGGTCAGCGGAGATGAAGCCTTGTCGTTCGACGAAACCGGCGTCGCGACGGACGACGGTCGCGGTGAGGGCTCCGACCTCCGGCCAGAGATCGTTGTCGCCTTGCGGAGGCGCGAGGAGGACCGGGCCGATCACGGTGCGCGGGTCGTTGAGCGGGCACCTTGACTTCTCGCGGGCGACGATCGTGCCCAGACGGACACGTGCAGCGTCGTCGGTCTTCGCTAGCGTGGTCAGCGTGCTGCTGCTCGTGACCCGGACGTCCCACGGCTCGGCTTGCGGCGAGGCGGGTTGCTGTGGCCGGTGCGTGACGATCCAGTCCTCGCCGGAACTCGTCGCCAGCGTGCCCGTCGTCGGCGCGTTGTCGGGGCGCGCGAGGAGCTGCATGCGCAGCAGCTGCGTGTGCTCGGCCGATGTTCCGGGCGGCCGCAGGGTGATCGGGACGGCCACGTGGAAGTCCTCGCGGAACGCGATCGCGATGGGCTCCTCCCGGTAGAGCCGCCCGTGTCCGCCGGTGTAGGTAGCACGGACGTAGGGTTCGAGCTCCTCGCCGACGCGCCCGACGGCGTTGAGGCCGGGCAGGCCCTTGCTGCGGAACAGGACGTACTCGTCGACGTCGGCCGACTCCGCCCCGGCGGTTGGATGCGTGATGGTCACGCGCGTCTTGAAGGCGAGCTCGTACTCGTGGTTGGGCAAGAACGAGAGCTTGCCGCGACCCTCGTAAAGGGCCTGTGCCATGGGTCCGGGTGCACAGGCCTGGGCGGCGAGCTGCGCGGAGAGGTAGTCGTCGAGCGCAACGTAGGCCATCGACCACAACTCGATGGCGATGTTCTGCGGCGCCGGGATGTCGGTCGAGTCGCCCGTCGTGTGCACCACCCCGACCGCGATCACCTCGATGCAGCGGATCGGGCCGGTCCCGTGCAGCATGACGCTGTCCATCATGCCCTGGGTCGTCACCGGCGCCGTGGCGACCTCGTGTCCGGCCGCATCCTGGGCCTGCACACGGATGGTGTAGCCGACCAGCGGGACCGCGAGTGTGACCTCGGCCGAGGCGGCGTCCTCGTTCAGGACCGCACGCACGAGCACGCCGGGCTCCTCAGCCGTGATCACCGCGACCCTCAAGTCCGTCGGCTGGTATGCGTCCAGCCGCTGTCGGCGGACACGCGCGGCGGCTGGGAAGATCGCCGTGCTGGTGCTCTCGCTGAAGGTCACGCGCCGCACGACGGTACCTGCGCGATGCTGGTTGAACGTGAGTAGGTGAGGCCGGTACGGGGGCGGCGGCTGGTGGGTCATCGGTCCCGCCGGGCAGCAAGGCCACGTCGGGTGCTGGGAGACGAGCGTCTCGTCGCCGGCGGGATCACGGGTGCGGAAGTCGAACGGCGTCGACGCGTTGATCAGCAGCCGCTTCGCCGCGACCGCTCCGTCCACGCGTATGTCGACGTCCCAGAACTTCGCCAGTACCTGCGGACCGAACGCGCCGGTGAGTGCGACGCCGGCCGAGTCGGTGAAGTCGGCCGTGAGTTCCGTTCGCTGTTCTAGCAGTGCCCAGGGCCGCGATGCCCCGAAGCGCGGTCGTCGCCGCACTGACATGCCGACGAGCTCGTAGCGCAATTGCAGATCGCCAGCCTGCTGGTCGGCAGCGGAGGCAACCAGGGTGTTCAACGCGAGCTTATCGGTGATCGGCACCGCCCAGTCGACGTTGATCGTGGCGTCGGTCGCGATGGGCTGGGCGGTGGCGTCAGCGGCGAAGGCTTGTAGCCGGGCGGCTTCCGCCGGGCTCGCGGCGCGCAACTCCACGATCGAAAGCGGTCGCGTCGGCTTGAGCCCGTCCCATGCGGCGTCTGCTCGGGCGACGTGCACCTCGTGTGTCTTCTGTGCCCCACCGGCCAGGGCGCCTGCGCTGCGCAGCGGTGACGCCGAGGAGCTGAGCTCGGCCGGCGCCAACCGCCCGAAGACATGCTCGAACGTGAAGGTGAAGTCGGGGAAGAACCAGGGTGTCTCCAAGCGAATCTCAAGCTTGATCTCGCTACGCCGGGGGCTGGAGCCCACGGCACGCCATTCGGCGCGCACTTCGATTCCAAGGCGCAAACCGAACAGCACAATCCGTAGCCCGAGTTCGATGAAGATCAGTGCGGCATAGTCGGACGAGCCGGTGGTGAAGGTTGCGTAGAGCACGCCGAACGCGGCGTGGAACTCAAGACGCGCACCCGGGTAGTTGGCGGCGCCCTCGGCGCGGAGGACGAGACCGAACCCCTTGGGGCCCTCCGGCCGGTCGACGTACTCGAAGCACGCGGCCACTAGCAGGAACATCCGCGAGCCCGCGATCCCGACGTCGAAGCGCAGTCCGAGCCATGTCCGCTGGTCCGCGAGCCTGCCGATCGCCACTGTCCCCGGGTCGTTGCAGATGAACAGCGTTCCGGTGAGCTTGACGAGCGTCTTGAGGAACTCGGGCGGGTTCTTGACGAAGTTCTCGGCGGTAAGGTCGATGCCGATGATCACGCTGAAATGCTCGCTCTTGCCATCCCATTCGAGCGCCAGATAGCCGAGGGGCTCTGTGCTGCCGAGCGCGAACACCTCGTCGCCGATAAGGAATCCTCGCTCGTCCTCGCCCACCAGCACGAGGACGAACAGGCCGAGCTCGAGGGCTTTCGAAAGCCCCGAGATCGTGGCGTTGACCCCGACCCCGACGGCGACCGTGCCACGCTGTGAGCGCCATGCCGCAAGCCGACGGTCGCCAGGGACTGTCAGCGGGTTCGATGCGTTGTACCAATTGAAATAGCGCAGCTGCTGCGCATCGCGGTCGGCGGCCTCGAGCTTGGGCTGCATGTTGCGGCCGAACAGGACCCGCGCACCGTGCAGCTCGAACAGTGAACACGGCACCGAGCCTTTGAAGAAGACCTGCGCCATCAGGTAGCCGAACGTCTCCGTCGGCGAGGCGACCTCGCCGACGACAAGATCGAGGCCGAAAAGGTAGCTGGTGGCCTCCAGGTCGAAGCCGACCGTTCCGGTGAGGCCGAACTCACGAATGCGGGTCTGGCCCTCCTGCTCCTCGCGGTAGTAACCGCCGGCCTCGATCTCGACGGCCGCGTTTTTGAAGAAGATGAAGAAGCCGTCGAGCTTGAACGGCGGGGCACTGGCGTCACCGCCACGCAGCCGGAAGCGTAGGCGGCGGAAGGTCACGCCGCCTTTGAAGCCTGCGGGGGGCTCGACCTTGACACCGCCGGAGAAACTGACGTAAGAAGTGCCACTTTCCGCGACCACGCCGAACTCCTCGATGATCACCCCGACAGGCCCGAAGAATATGACCACGCCGTCCGGCGCGCTGAACCCGGTGAGCGACAGCGCGCCCTGCTTGTAGCCGATGCCCTCGAGCCCGAACGCGACGCGCTCGCCGTTGAGTGACCGAAACTTGAAAAACGCCGTCTCGTCGCCGAACGGGGGAACGTAGATGAAGATGTCGGCGGTTAACTCGAAGCAGTCGCCGAACGTCGCGCCGCGCACTGCCTTGCCGATCGCGTAACCGGCGGTGACGGCCATGATGTCGATCTCGACCACCGCGATCTCGTGGTGCAGCCACGCATCGATCGTGCCGGGAAGCGGCGGCTTCGGCAGACCGGTCACCGGACTGTAATCGCGCCGGTATCCCGCGCGCAGCGTGTAGTTCTCACCCAGGCCAATCGTCAGCGCGTTCTGGGCGGTCAGGTCGTCGCCGAGAAACAACGCGAGCGCGAACGTGAGCCCGGAATCCCGCGTGACGTCGGACGGGGAACGGAAGAAGAGCGACTCGACGATCGCGCCCAGCTTCGGCTGCTCATGGAGACTGAGCTTGATCGGTGCGTCCTCGAAGGAGAACGCTTGCGCGAGGTCCTCCGGATTGACGGCGCGCCGCCGCACGCCGACCGTGATGTGGCGGGGGATCGGGAGCAGATACGGCGAGAAGAACGATCGCCTCGACAACGCGCGGAGGATCCTTACGTCGGCGCCACCACCGAATTCCGCTATGCCCCGCGCGACAGCACGCGGATTCCGCACGCCGCGCCCCGGCAGGCACCGTTGCCTCCAGGTAGGTCCCTGGTGCTGACCGGCACGGACCAGCCGGGTGTCACGCCCGGTTCCCCGTCGGCCATGGGTGGTCAGCGGGTGGCGGGGCACCGGGTGCCGAACGGCGGCTGTGTGGGGGGAGCGGCCAGGGAGTTACGGCTTGGCACCGAAGCCAGCTCACCGACCAACAGCCCGCACCCCACCCTGGCCACCTCCGGGGAGCTGACCGCCTCGATCCGCTGGGAGCTCGCCGAGGTGGCCGCCGCCCTGCCCGTGCGGGTGCGGTTCACCGGCGTGGTCCGCTTCGAGCGGCCCACCTCGGTGCTGGCTTGGGGGCTGGACCTCGACTCCGCGCTGGCCGGCTTGCACCGCAGGGTATGGGAGGCGGTGGTCTCGGACAGCCCGCCCGGGACCCTCAGCCCCTTCCACACGCCTGGGTGTTGGAGCCCGCACGTCACCCTGGGCCGTACCCGGCGGGCTGGTGCCTTCGCCGACCGGCGGGTCCTCGAGCTGCTGCCGGCGCCGCCCCTGTCGGTCTGGCTCACCACCCTGCGCAGCTATGACACCCGGACCGGCGAGCTGGAGGTGCTGAAGCCCGGTCCTGAGACGGCCCCCGCTCCCGCCCCTTCGTACGTGGACACGGACGCTGCCGCTGACCGGCATCGAGTCGCGGTCACCCCGTGCGGCATCTCCCGCCGAGTACCGACGGTCAAGAAGCCCGTATTCTGCTGCGGTTACGGGGTGCGGTGACCAGGGGGAGGCGTACGTGCAGCCGTTGGAGTCCACGGATCCGGCCGCGATCGGCGGCTACCCGCTGCTGGCGCGGCTCGGCGCGGGCGGCATGGGCCAGGTCTACCTGTCGCGCACACCGGCGGGCCGCCCGCTGGCGCTCAAGACGGTTCGCCCTGACCTTACCGCCACCCCGGACTTCGAGACGCGCTTCTCCAGGGAGATCCGCACCAGCGACCGGGTCCGGTCTCCGTGGACCGTCTCGGTGGTGGACTTCAGCCCGCCCGGCCACCGCCCGCAGTGGATGGCCACCGAGTACGTCGGCGCACCCGACCTCGTCCAGTGGGTCACCGCCCACGGTCCGCTGCCGCCTGCCACCCTGCGTGTCCTGGCCGGCGAACTTGCTGCCGCGCTGGCCGCTGTGCACGCCTGCGGCCTCACCCATCGGGACGTCAAACCGTCCAACGTCCTCCTCGGCCGTGCCCGGCCCATGCTCATCGACTTCGGTATCGCCCGTGCCGCCGACGACTCCCGCCACACGGGTACCGGGGGAGTCATCGGCTCTCCCGGTTATCTGGCCCCCGAACAGGCCGTGCAGGGGACCGTCACCGAAGCGGGTGACGTCTTCTCCCTGGGAGCGGTCCTCGTCTTCGCCGCGACCGGCACCGGCCCGTTCGAACTACCGGGCGAGCAACCCTCGGCGCCCTTGCTCCTCTACCGCATCGTCCACGAGGACGCCCGCCTCGACGGCGTACCGGCCGGCCTGGCACAACTCGTCGCCCGCTGTCTGGCGAAGAATCCGCAGGACCGGCCACGAAGCGCAGAGCTGGCAGCATCGCTGCGGGGAGAGGGGGACGTCGGCGATCCCCGGGCGGGGGCGTACGGAGCCGGGACTGCGCCGGGGGCCGGTGCCTGGGAGCGGGCTCTTCCGCCCGGACTCGGCGCCGACCTCTTGGCACGGGAGGCGGAGGTCGCCCACCGGTGCGCAGTGCCGCCGGACCACCCGGCCTCGACGGCCCGGACGGCGCCCGGGCCCGGGACACCGGGCGTGCCAGCGACCGCCGAGGCGGTGGTCCCGCCCTCCGTCGGCGGTCCGGCCCCTTACACGGCCGCGCCGTATCCCCCCGCCGCCATCGCGGGGTCGTACCCGCCCGGGCCCCCGGACTCCTCCACCGGACCGTCCCCCTCGCCGTCGTACGGCGCCCACCACCCCGCGTACATCCGCGCGCGCCGCCGCGTTCGCTGGATGGCCGCCGCTTGTGCCCTCACCGTCGCCGCCGTCGCGACCGGCATCCTGCTGCTGCACCCGTTCGACACGGCCGCCCGCGGCGACGGCACCCCGTCCTCCCGGCCTCTCCCCAGCGCCTCCGCTCCTTCCCTCTCCGCCAAGTGGGCCGGCGTGTGGACCGGCACGGGCCCGGGCACCCCCCACGCCGACGGCCAACTGCATCCGCGCACCAACTCCTTCAAGGTGACCCTCACCCTGCACACCGCCGCCGTAGGCGAACTGGCCGGTAAGCAGGTCAGCAACATCACCGAGGTCGGCACCGGCCGGGAGGTCGGCTGCACGGAGGCCCTCGTACTACGGGCCGTGCGCGGCACGACAGCCACCTTCGAAGCGGTCACCAGTCACCCCACCGACCGCTCGGACACCTCACTGCAGTGCGAGACCGGCCACCTGTACATTGTCCAGCTCACCGACGCCGAGACCATCACCCTCGGAGAGGAGGGCGCCCAGTCCGCGGGTGCGCCCGAGGCCGTGCACCGCAGTCGTCGCACCTAACCGGACCGCCCCAGCCGCCGGGAGGCCGGCGACCTGCTTACTCCGAACGACCTCGGGCCGTCTGGCCTTCAAAAGGTCCGATGCTGATGACGCCGACCTCGTCCAGGACGAAGGAGTCGGCTCAGGGGCCGCCACAAGGCGGAGGCGCGCGAACGGTGGCCGGAGCAGTGGGAGCAGTCCCAGCGAGCCATAGCGGGGATGACCGCCGAGGGTATGGAGCAGTGGCAGCGTGAGGTGACGGCGCAGATGATCCGCATGGCGGAGTTCATGGTTGCCGGCCCACCGGTTGCCGAGCCTGCGGTGAAGGCCGAGGTGGACGCCCACTACCAGGGTGTGTGCCGGTTCTGGACCCCGTGCGCGGCTGCGTACAAGGGACTGGGCCAGACCTACGTCGACGACCCCCAGTTGCGTACGAACTTCGCCCGGATCGCCGTCGGACTGGCCGTCTACCAGCGCGACGCGATGGGCCGTCTACGCCGACGCACGGCTGAGCTGACCGACGGCTCACACTGCCGGGGGGCTGCAGACCCCCGGTGGCAGGCAACCAGCAGACACCACCTGCACAACCAGACCACCGAAGCCCCGGCACCGTGCCGAGAAGAGTTCCGGGTGACCCCGGTGCGGACACACCACGGGGGTGTGGGTTCGGACCGGCCGGCACCGACGCCGTCTCGTCGGTCAGGACGCGCCCAGTCGTACACCTCCTCAAACAGCTTCTCGGCCGGCCCCCGGACATGGAAGCGAGGCAGATTGGCGAGGAGCGGGGCCCGTCCGGGGCCTCCCAGGGCGCCGGATCGACCGGATCCTTGTCCAGGCTGCCGTGGTTGTGCTCGCTGTGCCGCCTGCCGTCTCATCACGGCTCCGAGGCGCGGGTCGGCGGATGCAAGGCGGTCATCAGCTCCGGACCCGTCACGGCGGTCGACCCGCGCGGCGTCACCACCTGGGACGCGAACGTGCCCGGCGGCGCCGCGAGTTCGGCCGGAGGAAGCTGTCTGGCCAGTCGAGTGCCGGGCATCGAGCACGTCCCACGACGGGAATGCACAGCTGCACGCACTTGCCGTCCGAGCCCTGCGCGGGGCGGTAGATTCGCGCCCACGGCCCGACCCCGCGCTTGGTCAGCTTTCACTCCGCGCACACCAGATGCTTGACGACCTTGTGGCCCTCCGACGGCCGCCGGTTCCTCGGCCGTGAGGCGTATCGGCAGGCCGTAGCGCTCCAACGCGGACTCGGTGAGCTCGATCAGCGGGTCGGCATCCTTGCCCGACCCGACCAGCTTAGGCTGCCCGAGCTTCGCCTCCTTCAGCATGCAGTACGCGCTTCGCCACCCCGGCAGCGCTCACCCGAGCGGTACGGCGGTGGACCAGCATGACGCCGACCCCGTACCGGCGAACAGCGAACGCGCGCACCGCCGCAGCCGGCTCACCGTGTGAGTGAGGCACCCGCGGCTACTCGGCGATCCCGGCCACTAGCACCCTGCCCGTGGCAGGCATCTCTGACTGGGTCGTCCTCGCCCTCGAAGTACGGCTCGCCGAGCGGCGGCGCGTTGTCGATGTGGACCTGGCCGTCAGCGGTAAGCGTTTCGTAGCGCGTGCCGTAGGCGGTCGGCTCCACCCACGTGGCGACCACCAGGTCCTCCGGGCGGTCCATGATGATGCGGTCCCCGCGCGAGCCCCGGTGCCGACCTCGTACGCGCGGGCGAGCAGCGCGTTGAAGGCGAGCGCGGCCGCCGGGTCGGACTCGGGCAGCCGGCTCCCGGGCCGTCTGCTGAGGGCTCGAGCAGTTCGAGGCTCTTCGGGCGAGCTCCTTCACCTCCGCGGTCAGCTGCTGGATGCGCCGGGCCAGCAGCCGGAACGTGAAGAAGGCTGCGTCATCGGCGGCGAGAAGGTCGGCGCACGTGGCGACCAGGACTGTGTTGCCGAGGCTGGACAGTGCCTCGCGCAGCTCGGGATCGATACCGAGGAGTACGGCCTTGAGCTGGTTCTTCGCGTGCGTGCGGCCCCTGACGGCCGACTCCTTTGCCAGCCGTAGCACGCGCATGTCGGCCGCCGGGCCCTTACCGGTCTTGGGAGTGACGTCCGCCCGCCCGGACAGCACCGCGCGGACGGCGGCCCCCGCGTCGACGGCGTCGGTCTTGCCCCGCTTGCGGCGCAGGGCACGGTCGGGCTGGCTGACCTCGCCCACTCGGATGTTCTCGCGGCTCAGGAAGCGTGCCAGGCCTGTTCGCGGTCCTGGAAGGGGGGTTGGACAAGAGCACGATCGGGCCGCCGAGCCGCTGGTGCGCGGTCTGAATCAGGTCGCGGTAGTCCATCCAGGAGAAGATTGGCCAAAACCAGCAGGTCACCGCCGTCCGTCGGTTCCCTGGCGGTATGTCCCAGCTGGAGAAGCAGGCCCGGAACCGCAGCCTGCATTATCGCCTGCATGCTGGCGCCAGAGGCTCCGGGCTGGTCCTTCGCCAGCGAAGCGAATCCGTCCGAGGCTGTCCACCGCACCAGCAGGTGGGGGGGGCCTGCGTTGCTGTAGATGATCAGGCGGCTGCGGGTGTCGACCGCGTCCTTGCCGGTGGACGTGGACCAGGCCACCGACCCGCCGCTGGCCACCCGCCCCCAGCACGTCCCCCGCCCACCGGCCGGCCTGCTCTACACCCCTGGCGACACGCTCGTGCTCTACACAGACGGCCTCATCGAACGCCGTGGCGAAGACATCGACACGGGCCTGGCGTCGCCTGACTGCCGCTCTTGCCCAGTGCAGCACCCTCAACATCGAACACCTGGCTGACGCATTGCTGGCCCGTCTCGGTGTCAGCGCCGGCGCTCGTGACGACATCTCCCTCATCGTCACCCGCCGGTAAGAAGCCCCACCGACCAAAGGGTCCGGCTGCCTACTATCGCGGCCGCCGCCCAGATCTCGGAATGGGCCGTACAGAAGATCTTGGCGGACCTCGAGGCCGCCAGCGATGACAGCCTCCGGCCAGCCCCGTTATGTTTTCTGCGGTCCTGCAACGGGGCCGCTGGCCTCCGGGCCCGGCATGGCTGTTGCCCCCTGTCGAATGGATGACCTGGGGGGTGGTGTCACCGGGCCCGAGGGGTGCCGTCGGAGACTCTGATCAGAGGTCCGGCCACCGCCCGGTTCGGCGCAACGCCGGGCAGTTCGCGGGCGGCAGGTCTGCATAACGTGGATGCGCGAGCACGACACCC
>NZ_JBIBKS010000038.1:0-57867 GCF_042959345.1 Streptomyces sp. NPDC007905
CACCCCCCAGGTCATCCGATCGACAGGGGGCAACAGCCATGCCGGGCCCGGAGGCCAGCGGCCCCGTTGCAGGACCGCAGAAAACATAACGGGGCCGCCGTACGCCCCCGCGAGGACTGCGAACGCCAGGTCGCCGGCCGCCGCCGGCACCTGTGAACTCCCCACCGTCCGCGCTCTGGAAGGAGGTGTCCCGGTGACGAGGCCCCGCAATCCCTCACGTCCGGCGACCGTCCGCGCTGTCGACTCCGTGGACTTCGTCCTGGACCGCACGAGTCCGGTGCCGCTCTACTACCAGCTCGCCCAGCAGTTGGAGGCGGCCATCGAACACGGGATCCTCGCCCCGGGCACTCTCCTGGGCAACGAGGTCGACCTGTCCGTCCGCCTCGGCCTGTCCCGGCCCACCGTCCGCCAGGCCATCCAGTCCCTGGTCGACAAGGGGCTCTTGGTACGCCGCCGCGGCGTCGGCACGCAGGTGGTGCACAGTCAGGTCAGACGGCCCCTGGAACTGAGCAGTCTCTACGACGACCTGGAGTCGGCCGGACAGGCCCCGACCACCCGGGTGCTGCGCAACGAGCGCGTCCCCGCGACCGCCGACGTCGCCGCGGCGCTCGCCGTCGCGGAGGGCACCGAGGTGACGGTGCTGGAACGGCTGCGCTGCACCCACGGCCGGCCGGTGGCGTTCCTGTGCAACTACCTGCCCTCGGCGCTGCTCGAACTCGGCACCGAGCGCCTGGAGTCGACGGGCCTGTACCGGATGATGCGCTCGGCGGGCATCACGCTGCACAGCGCCCGCCAGTCCGTCGGCGCCCGCAACGCCACGGCCGCCGAGGCCGCCCTGCTGGACGAGAGGGAAGGCGCGGCCCTGCTCACCATGCGGCGCACCGCCTACGACGACACCGGCCGGCCGGTGGAGTACGGCACCCATGTCTATCGGGCCTCGCGCTACGCCTTCGACTTCCAGTTGCTGGTCAGGCCCTGAAGCGGAACGCCGCCCTCTGTCTTCAACAAAGTTGCAGGTGACGGTGACGATTACGTTTCGGGCAAGAGACATCCCAGTACGCCCAGACCTATTGACTCATGAGCGGATGTGAGGCTGTTATTACGCCCACGCTGTTCGGTCGAGTTGGTTTCTGATCGGTTTCGAGGACCTTTCGGGGATCGGCTCATCCCCTTGACCGAACCCTGCATTCCTCAGGAGCCGCCATGCGCCTCTCCCCCTCCGGTCTTTCCGTCCCGGGTCCCAGCCGTCGTTCGCTGCTGCGCGGAGCGGGCGGTGCCGCTCTCCTCGCCGGTGCCGGCATACCCCTGCTGTCCGCCTGTGGCGGCAGTGGCTCGTCCTCCGACCCGAAGACCGTCACTCTCGGTTCCAACGCCTCGGACGCGGTGCCGAAGAAGGCGTTCGCCGAGATCTACGCGGCCTTCAAGAAGCAGTCCGGCATCACGGTCGACGTCAACACCAAGGACCACAACACCTTCCAGGAGCAGATCAACTCCTACCTCCAGGGCACGCCGGACGACGTGTTCAACTGGTTCGCCGGGTACCGCATGCAGTTCTTCGCGGCCAAGAAGCTCGCCTCGCCGATCGACGACGTGTGGGCGAAGATCGGGGACAACTTCCCCGACCCGATGAAGAAGCTCAGCGAGGGCGAGGACGGCAAGTACTACTTCGTGCCGCTGTACACGTACCCGTGGGCGATCTTCTACCGCAAGAGCGTCTTCCGGCAGCACGGCTACGAAGTCCCCACCACCTGGGACGAGTTCGTCGCCCTGTGCAAGCAGATGAAGAAGGACGGCCTGGTCCCGCTCGCCTTCGGCGACAAGGACGCCTGGCCGGCGATGGGCACCTTCGACCAGATCAACTTCCGTCTCAACGGCTACGACTTCCACGTGGACCTGATGGCGGGCAAGGCCGCCTGGACCGACCCCAAGGTGAAGGCCGCCTTCGACCACTGGGCCGAGATCCTCCCCTACCACCAGGACGGCTTCATGGGCCGCACCTGGCAGGACGCCGCCCAGTCGCTGGTTGCGAAGAAGGCCGGCATGTACCTCCTCGGCTCCTTCGTCGCCCAGCAGTTCACCAACAAGGCCGACCTGGACGACCTGGACTTCTTCGCCTTCCCGGAGCTCAACTCCGCGTACGGCCAGGACACCGTCGAGGCGCCCACCGACGGCTTCATGGTCAGCAAGGCCCCGAAGAACCACGCGGGTGTGGTGAAGCTCCTCGAGTACCTGGGCACGCCGGAGGCCGAGCAGATCTACCTCAAGGCCGACTCCAGTGTGGTGGCCGCCTCCAGCAAGGCCGACACCTCGTCGTACTCGGCCCTGCAGAAGAAGGCGTTCACGATGATCAGCGGCGCCAAGAGCCTCACCCAGTTCATGGACCGCGACTCCCGCCCGGACTTCACCTCCACGGTGATGCAGCCCGGGCTGCAGCAGTTCCTCCAGAACCCCAAGGGCGTGGACGGCCTGCTGTCGTCCATCGAGCGCCAGAAGAAGCAGATCTTCACGTCCTCGTGAGCAGCCTCATGACCACCGATACGACGACGAAGACCCCGAAGGCGGCCGCCGTGCCGCCTCCGGACACCGCGCTCGGGAAAAAGCGGGCCACGCAGGGGCACCGGCGCCTGCTGACCCGCCGCGACCGGTTCACGCTCGCCCTGATGGCGGGCGTGCCCACGGTCCTGCACGTGGCCCTGGTCTGGGTCACCGCCATCGCCTCGCTCTTCCTCGCCTTCACCACCTGGGACGGCATCGGGTTCGACTCGATCAAGTGGGTGGGCCTGGACAACTTCAAGCAGCTCTTCAACGACAACCCGCAGTTCTGGCCCGCCGTCGAGCACAACGTCATCTGGTTCGTGGTGCTCATCCTCATCCCGACGCCGCTCGGCCTCTTGCTGGCCGTGCAGCTGGACAAGAAGATCCGGTTCAGCAGGGTCTACCAGACCGCGTTCTTCCTGCCGGTCGTCATCTCGATGGCCTGCATCGGCTTCGTCTGGCAGCTCGTCTACAACCCGGACACAGGCCTGATCAACAGCATCATCGGCGCCAACAGGCCCGGCCACTACATCGACTGGATCGGCGACCCCGAACTCAACCTGTGGGCGGTCCTGATCGCCGCGTCCTGGCGGCACACCGGCTACATGATGATCCTGTACCTGGCCGGCCTGAAGAGCGTCGACCCGTCGCTGCGCGAGGCCTCGGCGCTGGACGGCGCGGGCGAGTGGCAGACGTTCAAGAACGTCATCTTCCCGACCCTGCGCCCGACCAACACGGTCGTCCTGGTCGTCACCATCATCGAGGCGCTGCGCGCCTTCGACCTGGTCTTCGTCTTCAACAAGGGCGCGCAGGGCACCGAGTTGCTGTCGATCCTGGTGACCAACAACATCATCGGCGAGTCCAGCCGCATCGGTTACGGGTCGGCCATCGCCGTCGTCCTCCTCGTGATCTCCCTCGCGGTGATCATCCCGTATCTGATCGCCACCTTCCGGAAGGAGCGGCGCGCATGAGCAGCACCACTCTCCCGCTGAAGCGGCGCGCTCCGGTCCGCCCCGCCCGGGTCCTGCTGCACGTCTTCCTCGCGGGGACGGCCCTGGCGTGGCTCGCCCCGCTGCTGTGGGCGATCTTCTCGGCGCTGCGCCCGTACAGCGAGACCAGCGCGAAGGGTTACGTGTCCTGGCCGGACACGTTGAACCTGGACAACTTCACGAACGCCTTCCAGCAGTCGGACATGCTGCACTACTTCGGCAACACACTGATCATCGCCGTACCGGCCGTGCTGCTGACGCTGTTCCTGTCCTCCTGTGTCGCCTTCTACGTCAGCCGCTTCGACTTCCGGGTCAACCTGGCGCTGCTGCTGGTCTTCACGGCGGGCAACCTGCTGCCGCAGCAGGTCATCATCACCCCGCTGTACCGGCTGTACCTGCTGACGAACCTGCCCGGCGTCACGGCGAGCGGCAAGCTGTACGACTCCGCGCTCGGGCTCGTGCTGATCCACGTGGCGTTCCAGTCCGGCTTCTGCGCGTTCGTGCTGAGCAACTACATGCGCTCCCTGCCGCACGAGCTGACCGAGGCCGCGCTGGTCGACGGCGCCTCGGTGTGGCGGCTGTACTGGCAGATCACGCTGCCGCTGTGCAAGCCGGCGATGGCGGCCCTGGCGACCCTGCTGTCGATCTGGATCTACAACGACTTCTTCTGGGCCCTGGTGCTGATCTCGACCGGCCAGAACATGCCGATCACCTCGGCCCTGAACAACCTCTCCGGCCAGTACTTCACCGACCCCAACCTGGTCGCCGCGGGCGCCCTGCTCACCGCGATCCCGACGCTGGTCGTGTACTTCGTGCTCCAGCGACAGTTCGTCAGCGGCCTGACCCTGGGCTCCAGCAAGGGCTGAGCAGCACGCACGTGAAAGAGGGTCAGCCGAGATACGGCCGAAAGGGATAGCAGCGGGGTTGTCCGGGGCAGTCGTATCGGCTGGTGATCGCCCTGGTACGGTCCCGCGCGGAAGTGATCGTTTTCGTATGGGGCGGGGACCGGCGGCGTGACCTCGATAGAACGGACCGCGTACCCGCGGTTCAAGCGGCTGATGTCGGCGCGCGAGATGCACGTCTTCTTCACCCCGAAGCGCGAGGAGATCGACTGGGTACAGGAGCGGACCCTTCCGAGGATCACCTGCTCGCCCTGGCCCTGGCGCTGAAGTGCTACCAGAAGCTGGGCTACTTCCCGAAAGCCGCCGAGGTTCCCGAGACGGTGGTGGAGCACGTGCGCGGCGCGCTGGAGCTGCCCGAGGGCACCGGGCCGCACTATGAGTCGGCCAACACTGCCAAGCTGCACCGCAAGCTGGTGCGCGAGCGGCAGGGCATCTCCTACGACCAGGAGCGGGCCCGCCGGATCGCCGAGGAGGCGATCCGGCGGGCGGCGCTGGTGAAGAACAACCCGCCGGACCTGATCAACGTCGCGCTGGAGGAGCTTGTCCGGGCGACCTGTGAGCTGCCGGCGTTCCGCACGCTGGACGAGATGGCTGCCCGGGTCCGTCGGGAGGTGAACGAGGACATCTTCGCCACTGTCAAGTCCCGCATGACCATGGAGGACCGGGCCGCGTGCAAGCTCTGCTGGAGGTGGGCGGGCTGGACCGCAAGAGCGGGCTGAACCGGCTGAAGAAGCCCGCGAAGCGCCCGAGCTGGAGTCATCTGAAGGAGCAGCACAAGCAGCTTCAGTGGGTGGACGGGCTTGGGGACACCGATACGTGGTTGGAGGGGATCGCGCCGGGGAAGATCGCCGACTTCGCGGCCGAGGCCGGTGCGCTGGACGCGGCGGAGCTGCGGGACTACGAGACGGGCAAGCTCATCGCGCTGCTGGCCTGTCTGGTGCACGCGGCCCGTCGGCGGGCTCGGGACGACCTCTCGGAGATGTTCTGCAAGCGGGTGGCGGCCAAGCTGAAGAACGCGAAGGACGAGCTGGAGGAGATCCGCAAGCAGCAGCAGGCGCTGGTGGAGCGGATGATCGGCACCTACCGGACGGTGCTGGAGCGGATCGACCCCGCCGACCTCGTACCGCGCGGTGCGGATGGGGTGCCGGTGCCGTTCCCGGCGGGGAAGAAGGCCCGCCGCAGGACGGCGCGGGCGCTGGCCGCGAAGCGGGCCGCCGCGCTGGCGCTGGCGCAGACGGCGGTGCAGAGCTCGGGCTCGTTCGCGGCGGAGTTCGCTGACATCGAGGCGGTGGCCGCGCACCACGGCAACAACCACGAGGTGCTCGTCGCCCGCTTCTACAAGCGGGACCGGGCGCCGATGTTCGACCTGGTGGGCACCCTGGAGTTCGAGGCGGTCAGTGAGGACCGGCGGGTCCTGGACGCTCTGGCGCACGCGCGGGTCCACCAGAGCGCGACCCGCGAGTACATCTCGGAGCTGTACGAGGGCCAGCCGCTGGACCTGGGTTTCGCGTCGCAGAACTGGCAGCGGGCCGTGAGGGACCGCCGCAGGCCGGGCATGCTGGACCGTCGGCGCTTCGAGACGCTGGTGTTCACCTACCTGGCCGAGCACCTGCGGACCGGCGATGTGGCCATCACCGGCTCGGACACCTTCAACTGGCTGGAGCAGCTGCCCGACTGGGAGGAGTGCGGGCCGAAGCTGGCGCAGTTGTGCGAGGAGACCGGTCTGCCGGACACGGCTGCGGGGTTCACCGCGGCCCTGCGTGAGCGGCTGGAGAGGACCGCGGCGGAGGTGGATTCCGGGTATCCGGACAACGCGGACCTGGTCATCGACGAGAATGGGGTTCCGGTGCTGCGCAAGCAGCGGGCCAAGGGCGTCAGCGCGATGGCGGAGGCGCTGGAGGCCGAGGTCAAGGCGCGGATGCCGGAGCGCACCCTGCTGGGCATCTTGTCGCGCACGGCGTACTGGGTGGAGTGGTGGCGCCGGTTCGGCCCGGCCTCCGGCAGCGACCCGAAGCTGAAGGACCCGTTCGGCCGGTACGTGCTGACCACCTTCGTGGGTGGCATCAACATGACGTTCGCCGAGGCCGCGCGGCACATCTCGGGGGTGTCCGCGCACGAGCTGGGCGCGCTCACGAACCGGCACTTGAGCGTCGACAAGATCAACGAGGCGATCACCGACGTGGTCAACGCGTTCATGCGCCTGGACTTGGTCAAGGCGTGGGGCGACGGAACCAGCGTGGCGGCAGACGGCACCCAGATGGACACCTTCATCGACAACCTGCTCGCCGAGTCGAGCATTCGGTACGGAGGATTCGGCGGAATCGCGTACCACCACATATCGGATCAGTACATCGCGCTCTTCTCCAGATTCGTGCCCTGTGGCGTGTGGGAGGCCGTGTACATCATTGACGGGCTGCTGAAGAACGCCTCCGAGATGAAGCCGGACACGATCCACGCGGATACGCAGGGCCAGTCGTTCCCGGTCTTCTGTCTGGCCCATTTGATGGGGTTTGAGCTGATGCCGAGGATACGGAACTGGAAGGACCGCACCTTCTACCGGCCCTCCGCCAGCGCCCGCTACCGGCACATCGACGTCCTGTTCGATCAGGGCGGGCGCAACGTCATCGACTGGCGGCTGATCGAGGCCCATTGGCGCGATCTCATGCGCGTGTCGATCGCGATCCGGGAGGGCACCCTGGCCTCGCCACTGCTGCTGCGGCGTCTGGGCAGCAACTCCCACCGCAACCAGATCTACCGCGCCTTCCGCGAGGTCGGCCGGGCGGTCGCCACCGTGCAGCTGCTCAAGTGCATCTCGGACCCCTCGCTGCGCCGCCGGGTGACGGCGGCCACCAACAAGGTGAAGTCCTTCAACAACTTCACCGACTGGCTGGCGTTCTGCAACGGCGGGGTGATCGCCGAGAACGACCCGGTCGAGCAGGAGAAGGCGGTGAAGCTGACATCTCTGCTCGCCAACTGCGTGATCTTCCATACGACCCTGGACCTTATGGATGTGGTCCGCGAGCTCCAGGCGGAGGGCTGGCAGATCACCGGGGAGGACCTGGCCGCGATCAGCCCGTACCTGACCGACCACATCATGCGGTTCGGTTCGTACGCCACCACCGAGCTGACGGCGCGGCCCGATGCGTTCGACCCGCACCTGGACGTCGAGTTCGAGGCAGAGGATGAACAGCGGGCTAAGGCGTGAGAACCCCCTGCGTACAGCAGCAGCTGGCCCCGGCGGTGCCCCACGGGGGCAGTGTCCGGGGCCGACGGCTTCATCACCTTACGCGGTGATCGCTCGTAGACGGGAGCAGTACGGGCGGGTGCGTCTCTCCCTCGCTCGCGGGCCAGAGACAGGCCGAGTTTGCGTAGACGCGCGGCGAGCGGAACTGGACGAGCTTGAAGACCAGCTGGCCAAGCAACTCGCGGAGTGAGGGCCGAGCGCGACGAACTCGCCGTCGCCGAACGGGTCTGGCATCGGATGGCCGAACAGCTCGCTGCCGAAACGGCGGCCGAGCCGGTGGCGGCGCAGGTCGCAGGCGTTCGGTGCTGTCGGCCCCGCACTCAGTGCGCCGGCGGACGCCACCGGGCAGTGGCAACGGCCATGCCCCTGCGTGGCGTGCGCCAAGTCCTCGCCGTGACCGCCCTGCAGGTCGACGGCGCTACGGCCCGACAGGTACCAGGGGCTCTGCTCGTCCGGCAGAGGACGCCCTTGCTCGGTCAGCCCGTGCAACCCGTGGGGAAGCAGTTGTTGGGCTTGTTCCTCTTGACCGTGGTCTCGTTGAGCCTGATGACGGCGCCTGTTTCGTTGAAGATGCCGCCGCCGTTGCCGGCAGCCCGGTTCCGTGTGACCGTGCTGTCGTCGAGCTCGAAGGTGGTGGGCGACAGCGCATTTTCGTTGTAGATGCCTCCGCCGTCGCCGCCCGCGGAGTTCTCCTCGATCTTGGTCTCCTTGGCTTTCGCCTGCCCCTCGTTGTTGATGCCACCACCCCTTCGAGCAGCGACGTTCTCCGAGACAGTGGTGCGATCGCTGTCGAGCGAACCGCCTTGATCGTTGTTGATGGCGCCGCCGTCGCGGCCGGCGAAATTATGGGTGATCTTGGTCCCCTTCAGCGTCAGGGTCCCGCCGTTGTTGATGCCGCCGCCGTCCCCTGCCACGCAGGGCGGTTCCGTGCAGATTGCGCTTGCAACGGTGTTGTCGCTGAGGACGCTGTCCTCGATCCGCAGGGTGCCCTTGTTGTTCTGGATGCCACCGCCGTCATCCCCAGCGCTGTTGTGGCTGATGACGCTGTCGTCCTCGATCTTTACGGTGCCCTGGCTGATGACACCGCCGCCGTCCTCGCGACTGCTGTTGCCGGTGACCCTTGTGTGTTTCAGGGTCAGGGCCCCGTTGGAGTTCACGCTGATGCCGCCGCCGTCGGCGCCGACATCGGGGGCGGTGTTGTTGGCGACGGTGCTGTTGCGCAGTGTCGTCGTTCCGCCTTCGATCTGGATGCCGCCGCCGTCGGTTGCGCCGTCGATGGTGTTGCCGGTGACGGCGCTGTTCACCAGCGTCAGCCGTCCCTCGGTCTTGATGCCGCCGCCGTCGCCCGTGTTGGGGTCTGCATTGACGTGACCGCCGCTGACCGTGACTCCGCGCAACGTGAGGTCGCCGCTTCCATCGACCTCGAACAGTCGGAAGAGATCCTCCGTGTTACCCCCGCTGCTGCCCCGCGCGATGGTCGTGTCGTCACCGACAATGGTGATCTTCCCCGTGATCTGCGGCAGCGCGTTATTCCCGTCGACCGAGTCGGTGAATGTGTACGTACACCGCTCTTCCAACTCGATGGTGCCGCCAGTCGGGTTGTTGAGTGCCGTGATGGCATTGCGCAGCCCGGCGGTATCGCCACAGCTG
The DNA here is from genome assembly GCF_042959345.1 of Streptomyces sp. NPDC007905. Taxonomy (NCBI): domain Bacteria; kingdom Bacillati; phylum Actinomycetota; class Actinomycetes; order Kitasatosporales; family Streptomycetaceae; genus Streptomyces; species Streptomyces sp. NPDC007905. The sequence goes on from NZ_JBIBKS010000038.1 coordinate 9,321, forward strand.
ATGTGAAATGTGGCGGCGTGTGCGATGGACGGAAAGCCAGCCAGGCTCGCGGCCAGGCCGACAACCATGGCCGGTCTCCGCAGTGACGCGTACCTCATCTTGTCTCCCTCTGTCGACTATGTGCCGTTGGCCTCGACTGCATGGCCGCGACGCGAGGAGCATAAGGAGCGACTTACCGATTACATACAGTTGACAGCGGGACAAGCGAGCGGTTCACCCGTTCGCGGCCCTCGAGGCTGTTGAACTCCGCGGTGACGGGTGAGTCCCATCGCGAGTGTCCTGCGGTCAGGTGTCACCTCTTGCGGTCCGGTCGACGTAGGCGCTCGGCGTGGCGCTCGGCCGGGGGGTGCTCGTGCTGGTGGCGGGCGGGAGTCTGCGGTCTTGATCGTCCGTCATCGTCCGGCTTCGAGGTTCGTCAGGACGAGGAGAACACAGGAGGGCGGTGGCGCGGCGGGGGTCGGTGCGGAGCTTGGTAAGGATCCGCCAGGCCTTCAGTTATCCCCGGGAGCTCAGCCACTCTCTTCTACCTCTGCAACGAGCGTTACTTCTGCCTGCTGCGCGGCCTTGACCTCCTCGGCGGGCATCGCCCACTTCGCCTCGATACTCGCAGCCCGCGCCGCCAGGCGTTCCTCCGGCGGCAGCGCGAGGCGGGCCTTGCGCGCTTGTTTGGCCAGCCGGTTCCGCTCGTTCTCTGCCGCGGCCTCCTCCAACTGCTTCGCCCGCACCCACTGCACATCACCGGGAGTCGGCATCCCCACCATCAACGCCTCCTACAGGCCGACCGACTCACACCGCGTCCGGCGAAGCCGCAACGTCACGCACCACGCCGCCGCGCGAGCGGAACACCACTCCGGCATCGGCGAGGAGGCCGTGGACCCCTCCGTATGAGCGGCCGGTGGATTCAGCGAGGGCGCGGATCGAAGTCCCCGCCTCGTACTGGGCCTTTGTCTCGAGGGGTCGCCGTAGCGTCCGCCGCAAAACCACCGGATATCGCTGACCAGCAGCGATGAATTATGGACCCGGTGTCAGCCGACGGTCCTGGCGCGTTCGTGGACCCGGTACACCGTCGCGCGGCTGACGGAGAAGATCTCGGCGAGGTCGGCGATGGTGTGCTCGCCCGAAGCGTGCTCCTTGACGAGGTGGGCCTGCTGGCGAGCGGTCAGCTTGGGCTGCTTGCCCTTCAGCTTCCCCTTCGCCCGCGCGACGGCCATGCCCTCGCGCGTCCTCAAGCGCAGGAGATCCACCTCGAACTCGGCGAAGGTGGCCAGGATGTTGAAGAACATCTTCCCCATCGGGTCAGCCGGGTCGTAGATCGTACCGCCCAGCGACAGCTTGACGCCGCGGGTGACGAGGGAGTCGCCGATGTCGCGCGCGTCGGGCACGGAGCGCGCCAGTCGGTCGAGCTTCGGCACTACGAGGGTGTCCCCGGCGCGAACCGAGGCGCGGGCCTGGTCCAGACCGGGCCGGTCGCGGTTGGTACCGGTCATCCTCTTGTCCAAGTAGATCCGATCTTCGGGGACGCCGAGGCTGATCAGGATCTCCCGCTGGGCGGTCAGGTCCTGCATGGCGGTCGAACAGCGGGCGTAGCCCGCGAGAAGTCCGCTCATGCCTCGGGAATGTACGGATAGCCCCCGCTGACCGTACAGATCATCGGACACCCTAAATGAGACGGCGACCGTGCAGGTCGTCGCCTCCCAGCATTCAAGATCGTGAGCGATCGTTGAAGGAACCCCTTACGAACAGGCATGAACAGGCATGAACAGGCATCAAGAGACCCTGCTATCCCTTTCGGCCGTATCTCGGCCGACCCCGTGAAAGGGGACGAAGAAAAAACGCTGAAACGCACCCTGTCCGTCCCCGGCCTCGCCCACGGCGGCGACTACAACCCCGAGCAGTGGCCCGAGGAGGTGGGGGCCGAGGACATGCGCCTGATGCGGGAGGCCGGGGTGACCTTGGTCAGCGTCGGCATCTTCTCCTGGGCGCTGCTGGAGCCGTCCGAGGGCGTGTACGACTTCTCGCGCATGGACCGGATCCTCGATCGGCTGCACGGGAACGGCATCGCCGCCGACCTGGTCACGCCCACGGCGGCGCCTCCGGCGTGGTTCTTCCGCGCCCACCCCGAGGCACTGCCGGTCGACCGGGACGGCCGTACCGTCTCCTACGGCAGCCGCCAGACGTTCTGCCCGTCCAGCCCCGCCTACCGCGAGGCCGCCCTGCGCATCGCGGGCGCGCCGGCCGAGCGGTACGCGGACCATCCGGCCGTCGCCATGTGGCACGGGGTCGGTGGACATCAGGTGGCAACGATGTCCAGCTCCGGTGCCCAGCGCCCGTAGTCGAGGGCGTCGAAGGTGGCCACACTGCCACGTGCGACTGGGCGGTTACCCGGGGGCGTTCCGGGAGGTGCTGGGCGTACGCTCCGACCAAGCGTTCCCCCTCCTCCCCGCCGAGCGGGTCGGTCTGAGCGGCGCGGTGCCCGAGGGCTCCACGGGCGCGCTGTGGTCGGAGCGGCTGCGGTTGGAGGGCGCCGAGGCGGTCGCCGCGTACGCGGACGGCGTGCTCGCCGGCGCCCGGCGGTCACCCGGCACGCGTACCGCACCGGCGCGGCCTGGTACCTGGCCACGCTGCCCGACCCGGCCACGCTGACCGCCCTCCTGGACTGCGTCCGCACCGAGGCGGGGGGGCGGGGCGGTGCGCACCGCCCCGCCCGGTGTGGAGGTGGCCCGCAGGCACGGCCCCGGAGGCGGACTACCTCTTCGTCGTCGACCACGCGGGGCACGGCGCATCGGTGCCGGTGATACCGGGCGCCACGGACCTCCTCACCGGCAAGGCGTCGTCCGGCTCCGTCACCGTGGCCCCGGTGGACGTGGCGGCGGTGCGGGAGCCGCGCGGTCAGTGAACGGCGTCGAGCCGGGCCCGCTGCTCCCCGGTCGGGTCCGCGTCGGCGCGGGCTCGGCGGCCCGGGCAGCGGGCCGCGGCGGTCCGCCCACGGCCACGGCTTCGCGGCGGCCGGTGAGCCGGACCTCCTCACCCGCCTGGTCCGCAATTTCTCCCAGCCCAAGGGCCCTGTGGAGCATTTTTTGCATGACTGGGCGCCCCCGACGAGACAAGAAACGGCGATTTGGCGATGGCTCGGGGCATATCCGACCATTGGCTCGTCCCGGCGATCCTGGGAATGTCAGTTCGATGAGAGGCCCACCCCCATGCACGTCACCGGAACCGCGCCGCGGTCGGCTCCGGCCCCCTCGGGAACCCCCGAGGTTCCCGCCGAGGACCCCCACGGCGACGCCGGCAGGCACGCCCGCCGCTTCGGTCTGCCCGTCGCCACCGCCCTGGTCATGGGCAACATCATCGGTGGCGGCATCTTCCTGCTCCCGGCCTCCGTCGCCGCCTACGGCACGGTCAGCCTGGTCGCCTTCGGTGTGCTGACCGTCGGCGCCATCGCGCTCGCCCTGGTGTTCGGCCGACTCGCCGAACGCGACCCGCGCACCGGCGGCCCCTACGTCTACGCCCGCGAGGCCTTCGGTGACTTCGCCGGCTTCCTCGCCGCCTGGGCGTACTGGATCACCACCTGGGTGTCGAACGCCGCGCTCGCCGTGGCCGCCGTCGGCTACCTCGACGTACTGATCCCGGTGGGCGGCCACCGCTGGACCGCGTGCCTGGCCGCGCTGACGCTGCAGTGGCTGCCCGCGCTCGCCAACTTCGCCGGCACCCGCTACGTGGGAGCCGTCCAACTGGTCTCGACCGTGCTGAAGTTCGTCCCGCTGCTCCTCGTCGCGGTCGGCGGGCTGTTCTTCTTCGACCCGGCGAAGCTCGGTCCGTTCAACGCCACCGGTGGCGGCGCCGTCGGCGCGGTGTCCGCCTCCGCCGCCCTGCTGCTCTTCTCCTACCTCGGCGTGGAGTCCGCCGCCGTCAGCGCCGGCGAGGTAAGGAACGCCCGCCGCAACGTGGGCCGCGCCACCGTCATCGGCACGGCGGCCGCCGCGCTCGTGTACCTGGTGGGCACGCTGTCCGTCTTCGGCACGGTCGCGCACGACCGTCTGGTGACGTCCACCGCGCCCTTCTCGGACGCCGTGAACGCCATGTTCGGCGGCACCTGGGGCGGCTGGGCCGTCGCGCTCGCCGCACTGGTGTCGATGACCGGCTGCCTCAACGGCTGGACGCTGCTGAGCGCCCAGACCCCGTACGCCGCCGCACGGGACGGCCTGTTCCCGGCCGCCTTCACGCGCAGGCGGCGGGGCGTGCCGACCGTCGGCGTCGGTGTCACGGTCGTCCTCGCCTCGCTGCTCACCGTCTACAACTACGTGTCGGGCTCGGCGAAGGTCTTCGAGATCCTGGTCCTGGTCACCACGTTCACCGCGACCGTGCCGTACCTGCTGGCCACGGCCGCGCAGATCTTCCACCTCGTCGCCGGGCGAGGTCAGGCGGTCGACCGGGCACGGCTCGCCCGGGACGCCGTGGTCACCGCGGCCGCAGCCGCCTTCTCGATCTGGCTCGTCGCGGGCGCGGGCTACGCCGCGGTGTACCAGGGCGTGCTGTTCCTGTTCGTGGGGATCATCGTCTACGCGGTGATGGCGGCCCGGCGGCAGCGGACGGCCTGATCCGGTCTCGGACGGCCGATCCGGCCCGGCGGCTGACGTCCGGGACCGCCGACCGGCCCCGGGAACGACCGAGGGGCCGTGTCAGATCCACCGACACGGCCCCTCGACCGACGTTGCCGCACGTCGGGACGACAGGATTTGAACCTGCGACCCCTTGACCCCCAGTCAAGTGCGCTACCAAGCTGCGCCACGTCCCGATGCGCTCACTCGCGGTGATCCGCGTGATCGCGCGAACAGCACTTTACCCCACGCGCGGGGGTGCGCCGAAGAGGGCCGGGGGCGGGGCGGGGACAATCGGTCGTATGACGAACGCAGGCGCAGCGGCGGGGAGGTCGCCGGACGGCCGGGACCGGGACACGGCGGGGCGGGCGCGCAACGCCCGGCCACGGGACGGCCTGGGGCGGCCGCTGCCGTACGGGGCGGATGGGGTCGCGCGGCAGCCGGAAGGGGTCGTACGGACCCCCCGGGAGACGGTCGCGCAGGCGCAGGCGCTGCTGGACGCGGGAAGGCCCTTCCACGCCCACGAGGTGTTCGAGGACGCGTGGAAGTCGGGTCCCGACGACGAGCGCGCGCTGTGGCGGGGGCTGGCCCAGCTGGCGGTGGGGCTCACCCACGCGGCCCGCGGCAACGCCACCGGCGGGGCGCGGCTGCTGCGGCGGGGCGGGGGCGCGATCGAGGAGTGGGCGGTCGTCAGCGGGGAGGACCGGCCGTACGGGATCCCTCTCGCCGCTCTGGTCGGGTGGGCGCGGGAGCTGGCCGGGCGGGTGGAGCGGGGGGCGGGGCCCGTCGACGCCCGGACCGAGGCGCCGCGGCTCGGTCCCTGAGCTGCTCCGGGGCGGACGGAGGCGCTGCACTCACGGTCAGTGGCATACGGCAGACTCGGGGCGTGCGAAAGATTCATGTCATCGGTATCGGTGCGGGCGACCCCGACCAGCTGACCCTGCAGGCGGTCAAGGCACTGCGGAGCACGGACGTGTTCTTCCTGCTCGACAAGGGCGAGGTGAAGAGCGATCTGACCCAGCTCCGCCGGGACATGCTGGACACACACCTGCCCGAGGGCGGGTACCGGGTGGTGGCGGCCCGTGACCCGGAGCGGGACCGCAGGGCGGGCGGCGCCTCGTACTCGCCGGCCGTGGAGGACTGGCGCAGCGCGCGCGCCGGGATCTACGAGCGGCTGATCGCCGAGGAACTGGGCGAGGACGGCACCGGGGCCTTCCTGGTGTGGGGGGATCCGTCGCTGTACGACAGCACGCTGGGGATCCTGGAGGAGGTGCTGGAGCGGGGCGCGGTGGCGTTCGAGTACGACGTGGTGCCCGGCATCAGCAGCGTCTCCTCGCTGGTCGCGCGGCACCGCACGGGACTGAACCGGGTGGCCCGGCCGGTGCAGATCACCACCGGGCGGCGGCTGGCGGAGGGCTTTCCGGAGGGGGTGGACGACGTCGTCGTGATGCTGGACGCGCACCAGGCGTTCCGGAAGTACGCCGCGGAGGACATCGACATCTACTGGGGCGCGTACCTGGGCACCCCGGACGAGATCCTCGTCTCCGGACCGCTCGCCGAGGCCGGCCCCCGCATCGAGCGGCTGCGGGCGCAGGCGCGGGAGCGCAAGGGCTGGATCATGGACACGTACCTGCTGCGCAGGCATCCGGGCACCGGGGAAGGCTGACCGGCACGGCGACGGTGCGCCCCGGCGGGCGACGGGAGGACTCGGGCCGGGTCTCGGTGGTCAGGGGCCGGCGAACCCCAGCCGGTCGAGTACGGCTGCCACGTCCGGCACCGCCGTCACACCGTCCGGCAGCTCGGGCCGGCGTACGACGACCACGGGCCGGCCGAGTTCCCGTGCGGCCGTCAGCTTCGCGGCCGTCGCCTCGCCGCCGCTGTCCTTCGTCACCAGGACCTCGATGCGGTGGGCGAGCAGCAGCTCGGTTTCCCCGGCGACGGTGAACGGACCGCGCGCCAGGACCACTTCGGTGTGCGGCGGCAGGGGCGGCTCGGGGGGTTCCACCGAGCGCGTGACGAAGTGCAGGTCCGTCAGATGGGCGAAGGCCGCGAGGCCGAGGCGGCCGGTGGTGAGGAACACCCGTCGGCCCAGGCGGGGCAGGGCCTCGGCGGCGCCGGCCAGGGAATCGGCGTCGTGCCAGCGGTCGCCGGGGCCCGGGCGCCAGCCGGGGCGGCGCAGAAAGACCGCGGGAACTCCGGTGACCGAGGCCGCGCGGGCCGCGTTCGCCGTGATCGACCCGGCGAAGGGGTGGGTGGCGTCGACCAGGGCGTCCACGTGGTGCGCGCGCAGCCACTCGGCGAGGCCCGCCGCGCCGCCGAAGCCGCCGATCCGTACCTCGCCCGCCAGGGCTACCGGGCGGCTGACCCGGCCCGCCAGGGAGGTGGTGACCCGGACGCCGGGGCGGATGACGAGCTCGGCGGCGAGGCGGCGGGCCTCGGTCGTGCCGCCGAGGATCAGGACGTGCGGGGACATAGGAGTGAGCGTACGAGGTGGTACGGGCCGATCCGCCGCCCGGGTCGTTAGGGTCCGGCCATGGAATCCGCGCGGGCCGTCGCGGACCAGGCGCTGATGGTGGGCGACGACATCGAGTCGGACGTACTGGCGGCGCAACAGGCCGGTATCACGGGTGTTCTGGTCAGGACGGGCAAGTACCGGCCGGAGACGCACGAGGGTGCGCGTGGCGCGCCCGACCAGGTGCTGGAGTCCTTCGCGGATCTTCCGGCGCTGCTGGGGCTAGCGCAGTAGCAGCTGGACGCCGCCCACGATGGTCGCGGCGATCACCAGTTGCTCGAACAACCGCTGGTTGATCCTGTTCACAGCCCACTTGCCGAGCAACGCACCGGGCACGACGAACACCAGGAGCGCGGCGTCAAGGAGCAGTGAGCGGCCGTCGATCAGGCCGAGTCCCGCGCTGAAGGGCACCTTGGACACGTTCACGATGAGGAAGAAGAAGGCCGACGTGCCGAGGAAGCCCAGCTTGCGGAAGCCCGCGGAAAGGAGATACATCGACATCACCGGGCCGCCCGCGTTCGCGACCATCGTCGTGAACCCGCCGAGGACGCCGTACGAGCGGGCCTTCATCCGGCCCGCCCGGCCGGTCACCGCGTCCGGCTCGCCCTCCGCCGCGACCCGGCGCCGCCGCCGCAGCGTGACACCGGCCATCAGCAGCAGGATCGCGCCGATCGAGGTGCGTACGGCCCCGTCGTCGGCCCACACCAGGAACAGCGTGCCGACGACTACGCCGGCCGCCACCGCCGGGAACAGCCGCCACAGGGTGGGCCAGTGGGCGTGCCGCCGGTAGGTGAGGACGGCGAGGACGTCGCCCGCGATCAGGACCGGCAGCAGCACGCCGGTGGAGGCGCGGGCGGGCAGGACCGCCGCGAAGATAGCGAGGCTGACCGTGTTGGCCCCGCTGACGGCGGTCTTGGAGAAGCCCACGAGCAGCGCCGCGAAGGCCAGGGCGGCGAACTCCCGGCCGGATATGTGCCAGAGCGTCATCGTGTTCATGCGGGGACCGATGCTATGCGCACGCATCGGGCGCCGTAAGGACCGTCTCGCAGGGCGGTCCTGACGCCCGGTGCACCGCGCCCGCCTCAACGCCCGATGTACCGCGCCCGCAGCTCCCGCTTGAGCACCTTCATGCTCGGCCCGAGCGGCAGGGCGTCCGCGAACTCCACGCGCCGCGGGTACTTGTGGCGGCCCAGGTGCTCCTTGGACCACTCGGCGATGCCGGCGGCGTCCGGGGCGGTGCCCTCGGCCGGTACGACGACCGCGCACACCTCCTCGCCGTGCAGCTCGTCGGGCACGCCGATGACGGCGACCTGGGCGATCCCGGGGTGCCGCATCAGGACCTCCTCGACCTCGCGCGGGTACACGTTGTAGCCGCCGCGGATGATGACGTCCTTCTTGCGGTCGACGATCCTGAGGAAGCCGTCCTCGTCCTTGGTGCCGAGGTCCCCGGTGCGGAACCAGCCATCGACGACGGCCTCGGCGGTGGCCTCGGGGCGGCCGAGGTAGCCGGAGAAGACGTTGTGGCCGCGGATGACGACCTCGCCCAGCTCACCGGGCGGCAGCAGTTCGATGCGGCCCTCCACCTCGGCGCGGGCGATCTCCACGTCGATGCCCCACAGGGGGTGGCCGATGGTGCCGGCCCTGGTGCCGAAGACGGGCTGGTTGACGGTGGCCGTCGGCGAGGTCTCCGACAGCCCGTACCCCTCGTAGACCTTCGTCCCGAACACGGCCTCGAACCGCTCCAGTACGGCCACCGGCAGTGAGGCCCCGCCGGAGATGCACACGCGCAGCTCGGGCAGGGCGTCGGCGGCCGGGGCGGCCGCGGCCAGGGCCACGAACATGGTCGGCACCCCCTGGAAGGTGTTCACGCCCTCCTTCACCATCAGCTCGATGGCGCGGGCCGCGTCGAAGCGGGGCAGCAGGACGAGGGTGGCACCCGCCCGCCACGTGGAGTTGAGCGACACGCTCTGGCCGAAGGCGTGGAAGAGGGGCAGGGCGCCGAGCGCGATGTCGTCGGCGCGGATGTCGTTGGCGTCGAAGGCGTTGACGGTCGCGTTCATCACCAGGTTGAAGTGGCTGAGCACGGCGCCCTTCGGGACGCCGGTCGTACCGCTGGTGTAGAAGATCACCGCCGGGTCGTCGGCGGCGCGGGTGACGTAGGAGGGCAGGGGCTCGGCGTCGGCCGCGAGCTTCTCGAACTCCTCGCCCAGGGTGCGGACCTGTACACCGGTGGCCTCGGCGGCGGCCCGCCCGGTCGCCGCCTGTGCCGGATGGACCAGCAGCAGCGTGGCACCGCTGTCCTTCAGGACGTGCTCCACCTCCCCGGCCGACAGCAGCAGGTGCACGGGTACGACGACCCCGCCGGCCGCGGCGACGGCGTAGTAGGCGACCGGGAACTCGGCGGTGTTGGGGGCCATGAGGGCCACCCGGTCGCCCGGCCGCACACCGAGGCCGGTGAGCGCACCCGCCTGGCCCAGCGCCTTGCGCCACACGTCGGCGAACGTGAGCCGCAGGTCCCCCTCGACGAGGGCGGTCTTGTCGGGACGCCGCTTGGCGTTCTCGGCGAGGATGGCGGCGACGGACAGGGTTGCCATGGGGTGCTGCTCCGTTTCCTTGCTGCGGCTCGTGTACCGAATCCCCGTGTGGGGAGCCCCCGTTGGAAGACCTAGTGCCTCTCGACCAGCACCGCGCTCCCCTGCCCCACCCCGACACACATGGTCGCCAGCCCCCGCTCGGCCCCGGTGCGCCGCATCCGGTGCAGCAGCGTCGTGAGGATGCGGGCACCCGAGCAGCCGAGGGGGTGGCCGAGGGCGATGGCGCCACCGCTGGGGTTCACCCGTTCCGGGTCGATGCCCAGTTGGTCGACGCACGCGAGTGCCTGCGCGGCGAACGCCTCGTTGAACTCGGCTTCCTGGAGGTCACCGATCTGCCAGCCGGCCCGGGCGAGCGCCTTGCGGGTGGCGGGGACCGGGCCGATGCCCATGACGTCGGGGTGAACGCCCGCCGAGGCACCGGCGACGTACCGGCCGAGGGACTCCAGGCCCAGCCCGTTCAGTGCCTCCTCGCTGACCAGCAGGAGCCCTGCCGCACCGTCGTTCATGGGCGAGGCGTTGCCCGCCGTGACCGTGCCGCCCGCGCGGAAGACCGCCTTGAGGCGGGACAGCTTCTCCAGGGAGGTGTCCTCGCGGACGCACTCGTCCTGCTCGACCGTGATGCCGTCCGGGCGCTCGACGGGCAGGAGTTCGTCGTCGAAGTGACCGTTCTTGCGGGCGGCAGCGGCCAGTTGATGGCTGCGCAGCGCGAACTCGTCCTGCCGGCTGCGGGAGATGCCGTACCGCTCGGCGACCTCCTCGGCCGTCTCGCCCATGGAGAGCAGGCCGTGCAGATCCTTCATGGCCGGGTTGACCAGGCGCCAGCCGAGCCGGGTGTCGTGGGTCTCGATGCGCTGCGGCAGGGCTTCGTCGGGGCGGGGCAGCACGAAGGGGGCGCGGCTCATCGACTCGGAGCCGCCCGCGATCACGATGTCGGCCTCGCCCGCGGCGATGGTGCGCGCCGCGGTGGTGACCGCTTCGAGGCCGGAGGCACACAGCCGGTTGACGGTGGCGCCGGGCACCGACTCGGGCAGGCCGGCCAGCAGCGCGGCCATGCGGGCGACGTTGCGGTTGTCCTCCCCTGCCTGGTTGGCGGCGCCCCAGTAGACGTCGTCGACGCGGGCCGGGTCCAGTGCCGGCACGTCGCCGACCAGGTGGCGGATCACGGTCGCCGCGAGGTCGTCGGGCCGCACGGCGGACAGGGCTCCGCGCAGCTTGCCGATGGGGGTGCGGCGGGCGGCCGCGAAGTGGACGGGACGCACGGCATGGACTCCTGACCGACGACGCTGTGGATCAGCACGGACCTACGGTGGTGCGGCAGAGCTACTTAATTAGCACTGCTAGTTTTGGACTATAGACCTCCGTGGGGCTCCCTGGGAAGATCCCACGGAACCCTCACCGAGGCAGCTGGAGGAGACATGACCGAGGTCCGCGAGCACCTCCTCGCCGGGATCGCCGTACGCGAGTGGCCGCACCCGGATCCGCGCTACCTGGCCCTCGTGGTGCACGGGTACGGGGAGCACGCGGGCCGGTACGACGAACTGGCGGGCGTCCTCACCGATCACGGGGCGGCCGTGTACGGGCCCGACCACGCCGGGCACGGCAGGTCGGCCGGCGACCGGGTGGTGATCGAGGACTTCGAGGACGTGGTCACGGATGTGCACCGCGTGGCCGACCTGGCCCGCGCCGCACATCCGGGCCTGCCGCTCGTCATGATCGGCCATTCCATGGGTGGCCTGATCGCGGCCCGGTACGCCCAGCGCCACGGCGCCGAACTGAGTGCACTGGTCCTGTCCGGGCCGGTGATCGGCGTCTGGGAGCTGCCGGGACGACTGCTCGCCCTGGACGAGATCCCCGACGCCCCGATCAGCCCGGCCGCGCTCTCCCGCGACCCCGCTGTGGGCGCCGCGTACGTCGCCGACCCGCTGGTCTGGCACGGCCCGATGAAGCGGCCGACACTCGAGGCGTTCGTACGAGCCCTGGAGACCGTCGCCGAGGGCGGGGACGTCGGCGCGCTCCCGCTGCTGTGGCTGCACGGGGACGACGACCGGTTGGTACCGATGCCCGGGAGCCGGGTCGGGGTGGAGCGGCTCGGCGGTGGCCGGGCGACCGAGCGGATCTTCGCCGGTGCGCGGCACGAGGTGTTCCACGAGACGGACAGGGCAGCGGTCTTCGCGGAGGTGATCCGCTTCCTCGACGGGGTGCTCCCCGGCTGATCAGGCACGTTTGCCCCGCTTCGCCCCGGGCACCCGCGTCACCGAACGCAACCTCGGTCGCATGACGGAACGCGACGGGATTCGACGAGATTCGACGAACTTCAACGAAGGGGACGTACGCATCATGACCGTGGTGAGGAGCACGCTGTCCGCAGAGGCGCTCGGCGTCACCGGGACCGCTCTGCAGGAGACCCTGGTGGACCTGCTCGGACTGTCGCTGGTCGGGAAGCAGGCGCACTGGAACGTCGTGGGGCCGCGGTTCCGGTCGATCCACCTCCAGCTGGACGAGGTCGTCCAGACGGCCCGCGCCCACTCCGACACGGTCGCCGAACGCGCCTCCGCGCTGGGCGTTCCGCCGGACGGCCGGCCGGAGACCGTCGCCGCGTCCTTCGCGCTGCCCGGCGCCAAGGACGGCTGGCTGCGCGACACCGAGGTGGTGGAGCTGATGGTGTCGGCGCTGCAGGCGGCCATCGGCCGGCTGCGCGAGCGGATCGCGGCGACCGAGAAGCCCGATCCCGTCACCCAGGACCTGCTGATCTCCATCACCGCCGACCTGGAGAAGCAGCGCTGGATGTTCGAGGCCGAGAACTGGCCCCTCGACGGCAAGTGACCCCACCCGGGCAGCAGGTACGCACACCCCTCCCGCACGGAAAGGGACACCCATGGCCGACGCACTCGAACTCGACGCACTGTGGGAGGACTTCCACCGCGTGGTGAACATGACCTCCCAGGAACTCGCGGCATGGCTCAGGGTCCGGGACGCGGACGAGGAGGCCGAGCCCCTGCCGGAGGAGGCGGGCACGCCCACCGGACGGCACGTCCTCGCGATCCTCCAGAAGCGCCGCACCGACCTCACCGACGCCGACGTCCGGGTGATGCACAAGGTGGTCGACACGGTCGGTGACCTGGTCGACATGGAGAACGAACCCGAGCCGGAGACCACGCCCGAGGACACCCGCCGCCGGCACCGGCTGATGACACTGGGCCACGACCCGCTGAAGCCTTAGCCATGGACCGCGACGAACGGGTCGTCCGCGCGCTGCTGTCGGAGTACGGGCGGACGTACGCCGAGGAGGCGGGCATCCGTCTGAAGGACACCCCGCAGCCGCTGTACCGGCTGCTCGTGCTGTCCCTCCTGCTCAGTGCGCGGATCCGCGCCTTTGTCGCGGTGGCCGCCGCCCGGGCCCTGCACGAGGACCAGCTGGACAGCCCGCGCCGCATGGCCGAGGCCGACTGGCAGCAGCGGGTGGACGCACTGGGCCGGGGCGGCTACCGGCGCTACGACGAGCGCACCGCCACCCAACTCGGCGACGGCGCCGAGCTGTTGACCGAACGCTGGGGCGGGGACCTGCGTCGGCTGCACCAGGAGGCGGACGGCGACACCGGCGAGCTGAAGCGGCTGCTCCAGGAGGAACCCGGGATCGGGCCGGCCGGCGCCGACATCTTCCTGCGTGAGGCGCAGCGCGTGTGGCCGGATGTCGCACCGTACCTCGACGGCAAGGCGCTGGACGGCGCGGGGCGGCTCGGCCTGCCGAAGGACCCCGACCGGCTGACCGGGCTCGCCGGGGACACCGAACCCGCCGTGCTGGCGACCGCGTTGGTCCGGGCCGGCCTGGACAAGCGGGTGGCCGAAGACTGTCTCCGTCACGCCTCATGATCGTGTCGGACTGCTCGCACGCCGCCGGATGACCACGGGGGCCGGTCGAACGGAGGAGCAGCACGTGACGGGGACCGAGCCGGCCGCCCACGAGATCGACACCACCCGGCCGCATCCGGCGCGGGTGTACGACTGGTTCCTCGGCGGCAAGGACAACTACCCCGTCGACGAGGAACTCGGCCGGAGCATCACGGCGATCGACGCGGGTGCCCCGCGCGCCGCCCTGGCCAACCGGGCGTTCATGCGCAGGGCCACGCGTGCGCTGGCCGAGGAGACGGGCATCCGCCAGTTCCTGGACATCGGCACCGGCATACCCACCGAGCCCAACCTGCACCAGATCGCCCAGTCCGTCGGCCCCGACGCCCGCGTCGTCTACGTCGACAACGACCCGATCGTGCTGGCCCACGCGAACGCGCTGCTGCGCGGCACGCCCGAAGGCGTGACCGAGTACGTCCAGGCCGACGCCCGCGATCCGCGCGCCATCCTCGAACAGGCGGCCCGCGTCCTGGACTTCGACCGTCCGGTCGCCCTGTCCCTGATCGCCCTGCTGCACTTCGTCGCCGACGACGAGGGCGCCCACGACCTGGTCGCCACGCTGGTCGAGGCGCTGGCCCCGGGCAGCTGCCTGGTGCTGTCGACGATGACGGCCGACCTCGAACCGGAGAACGTCCACCGGGGCATCGCCGCCTACGCGGCCGGCGGGGTCACCCTGGTGGCGCGCTCGCACGCCGAGGTGGGCACGTTCTTCGAGGGCCTCGACCTGCTGGAGCCCGGGATCGTGTCGGTGGCGCACTGGCGGCCCGAGGAGGCCCCCGACACCGAAGGGCCGGTCTCGCTGTACGGGGCGGTGGGTCGCAAGCCGCCCCGGTGAGTCACAGCGGTATCCCGATCACCCGGGAGATCGTCCGCAGCACCCCGTTGTCGTTGTTGGACGGGGCGAGGTGGCGGGCGCGGCGGACGACCTCCGGGTGGGCGTTGGACATGGCGAAGGACCACTCGGCGGCGTCCAGCATCTCCAGGTCGTTGAGGTAGTCGCCGAACACCATGGTCTGCGCGGGCGTGATGCCCAGCTCGCGCTGGAGGCAGCGCAGGGCGGCGCCCTTGTCGGCGGTGCGGTTCATGACGTCGACCCAGTGCTCGCCGGAGACGACGACCTGGTGGGTGGCGGCGAAGGCCTCGAGGGCCGGGGCGGTGGTGTGCTCGGCGGGCCCGAAGTCGAACAGCGCCACCTTGATCACGTCGTCCTCGACGGCGGTGACGTCCTCGACGATCCGGTGCTCGACGTAGTACTTGCGCACCTCCGCCAGGAACGCCTCGTCGCTCCGCTCGACGTACGCCGACCGCTTGCCGCAGACCACGGCGCCCACGTCGACGCCGCCGGCGACCAGCCGCCGTACCGTCCGGGCGATGTCCGCGGCGACGGACCGGTCCAGCGGGTCGGAACTCAGCTCCACACCGTCGCGGACCACATAAGTGCCGTTCTCCGCGATGAACACCATGCCCTCGGCGACCTCCGCGAACTGCCGGGCCAGCGTGGCGTACTGGCGGCCGCTCGCCGGGCTGAACAGCACACCGCGGCGGCGCAGTTCGGCGAGCATCGGCCACAGGCCGTCCGGGATCCGCTTGGCGTCGTCCAGCAGGGTGCCGTCCATGTCGGTGACGACGAGCCGGATGTCGGCGGAGCCGGCGGGAAGGGTGGGGGCATTCAGGAGGGACGCGGGCGTGGCGGGCATGTCCTGCTTCCGGTCGGGAACGGGGTACGGCGTCCAGTGTTCCTCATGCGCAGGGCCGTCCCGGAGGGGGTGCCCGGACGGTCACGGTACGCGTTTCCCGGGACAGCGCGATCAGGGGGACGGCACAATGACGACGGACAACGCACGTGAGAAGGGCGGACACGTGACCGAGGGACATTCCCCTACGGCCGGATCGGCGCGACTGAACACCTCCGTGGCGCACAACGCGCGAGTCTGGAACTACTGGATCGGCGGCAAGGACAACTACGAGGTCGACCAGGGGGTCGGCGAGCACGTCGCGGGCATGTTCCCGGTCATCCGGGCGGTGGCCCGCGCGGACCGGGACTTCCTGGGGCGGGCGGTGCGCTTCCTGGCCGCCGAGCGCGGGCTGCGCCAGTTCCTCGACGTCGGCACCGGGCTGCCCACGGTCGACAACACCCACGAGATCGCCCAGCGGATCGCGCCCGAGTCACGGATCGTGTACGTGGACAACGACCCGATCGTGCTCGTGCACGCCCGCTCCCTGCTCACCAGCTCCCCCCAGGGCGTGACCGACTACATCGACGCCGACGTGCACGACCCGGACGCCATCGTCGAGCGCACCGCCGAAACCCTGGACCTGGACCGGCCGGTCGCGGTGATGATGCTGGGCATCCTCAACTTCGTCCTGGACACCGAGGAGGCCCGGGACATCGTGCGGCGGATCATGGCGGCGGTCCCCTCCGGCAGCCACCTGGTCCTCACCCACCCGACCTTCGACGCCGAGGTGGGCGGTGAGGGCAACCTCGCCGCGATGGAGTTCTGGAACGCCAACGCCACCCCACCGATCACCGCTCGCAGCCGCGCCGAGATCGCCGCGTTCCTCGAGGGTCTCGAGCTGGTCGAGCCGGGTCTGGTGCCGTGCTCGCAGTGGCGCGCCGAGGCCGATGCCGCCGCGGTGCCCCAGTACGGCGTGGTGGCCGTGAAACCCTGAGCCCGCGGGGCCGAACCCGCCCCCTGACCCCGAGCACGCGGGGCGCCGAGCCCGTCGAGGAGGACGTATGACCACCCTTGCCGACCCGGTGCCCGGCGGGCGCCCCGGCGACCTGAGGACGATCCCGCGCTCACCGCGGACCTCGCCGCCCAGGGCGTGCGCGGGATCGTCCTCGCGTACGTGGACACGGCGGGCGTCGGCCGGGTCAAGACGATCCCCACGGCACGGCTGGAGGCGGCCGTGGCCTGGGGGGTCGGCATGTCGCCGGTCTTCGACACGTTCCTCGCCGACGACTCGATCGTCACCACCGACGTCCTCGGCTCCCCCGACGGCGACCTCAGGCTCTACCCGGACCTCGACCAGCTGGTGCCCCTGGCGGGGCAGCCCGGCTGGGCGTGGGCGCCGGTGGACCGGATCACACAGGAGGGCGAGCGGCACCCCGGCTGCGCCCGGACCTTTCTGCGCCGGACCGTCACGGACGCCGCCGAACGGCACGGGCTCCTCTTCAGGGCAGCCGTCGAGATCGAGTGGGCGGTCGGGCTCGGCTCGGCGCCCGGCGGGGACTTCGTCCCGGCGGTCTGCGGGCCGGCGTACGGCGCCATCCGGCAGGTGGAGCTGAGCGACTACACCGCCGACCTGCTGGCCGCGTTCGCGGCGCAGGGCGTGGACGTCGACCAGATCCATCCCGAGTACGCGGCCGGCCAGTTCGAGGTCTCGGTGGGTGCGCTGGATCCGGTGGCGGCGGCCGACCGGAGCGTGCTGGTGCGACAGACGATCCGGGCGGTGGCGCAGCGCCACGGGCTGCGGGTGTCCTTCGCGCCCGCCGTCCTCGCCGAGGGGGTCGGCAACGGCGGCCATCTGCACCTGTCCTGCTGGCGCGGCGGCGTGAACCTGCACTCCGGCGGCGAGGGCCGGTACGGCATGACGGCCGAGGCCGAGTCGTTCGTGGCCGGGGTGCTCGCCCACCTTCCCGCACTGACGGCGGTGACCGCGCCCAGCCCGGTCAGCTATCTGCGGCTCAAGCCCTCCCAGTGGGCGGGGGTGTTCACCGCCTGGGGCCGGGAGACCCGCGAGGCCGCGCTGCGGATCGTCACCGGCACGGCGGGCCGCCGGGACCAGGACGCGAACATGGAGGTCAAGCCGGTCGACCTGGCCGCCAACCCCTACCTCGCGCTGGGCTGCGTCATCGCCGCCGGCCTCGACGGGACGACGGCGTCCCTGCCGCTGCCGGAGGAGATCACCGGGGACCCGGCCCGCTACGGCCCGGACGAGGCGGCCGCCCTCGGTGTACGGCGGCTGCCGCGCTCGCTGCCGCAGGCCGTCGAGGAGTTCCGGGCCGACCCGGTGCTGCGCACCGCGCTGGGCCCGGTCCTTGCGGACGCGGTGACCGCCGTACGGCTCGGGGAGGCGGCGGCCGTGGACGACCTCGACGACGCGCAGCTGGCGGCCGCCTACCGCTGGAAGTACTGACCATGCCCGCCACCGGCCCGGTCCACGAGGCCCTCGCCGCGCTGCCCCTGGTCGACCACCACTGCCACGGCGCCGTGACGGCCGATCTCGCGCCCGGGCAGTTCGAGTCACTGATCACCGAGGGCGAGGCCTGGCCCGGCGTCTCGCCCTTCGACAGCCCGGTCGGCGTGGCGGTACGCCGGCACTGCGCGCCCCTGCTGGACCTGCCCCGGCACGTGCCCGCCGCCGACTACCTGGCCCGGCGCTCCGCCCTCGGCCCGCACGAGGTTAACCGCCGCTTCCTGACCGCCGCCGGAGCCGAGGTGTTCTGCGTCGACACCGGCTACGCCCCGCACCCCGTCACCTCCCCCGCCGAACTGGCCGAGGCCGCCGGTGCCACCGCGTACGAGGTCGTACGGCTGGAGCAGGTCGCCGAGGCGGTGGCCGCACGCGGCGTGGAGGCGGGTGAGTACCCAGCCGTGTTCCGGGCTGCCGCCGAGGAGGCCGTGCGACGGCCGGGCGTGGTCGCGGTGAAGTCGGTGGCGGCCTACCGCACGGGCTTCGCCCTCGCCCCCGAGTGCCCCACGGGCGCGGAGGTGACGCAGGCCGCCCGGCACTGGCTCACGGACGGCGGACGCCTGAGGGACCCGGTCCTGGTACGGCACCTGCTGTGGACCGCGGTCGACCTCGGCCTGCCGCTCCAGTTGCACACCGGCTTCGGCGACGCCGACGTACGGCTGCACCGCGCCGACCCCGCCCTGCTCACCGACTGGCTGCACCTGACGGCCGGCACGATCCCGGTCCTGCTGCTGCACTGCTGGCCGTACCACCGCCAGGCCGCCTACCTGGCCACGGCGTTCGAGCGGGTCCACCTGGACGTCGGCCTGGCCCTGCACTACACCGGGCCGGCCCGCTCCCGGACGGTGCTGGAGGAGGCGCTGGAGATCACCCCGTTCCGCAAACTGCTGTACAGCTCCGACGCCTATGGTGTGGCCGAGTTCCACCACCTGGGGGCGCTGTCCTTCCGGCAGGGGCTGGCCGGAATGCTGCAAGCCCGGGTGGACGCCGACGAGTTGAGCCTGCCCGACGCCCTGCGCGTCGCGGCCTGGACGGGCCGCGACAACGCCCGCCGACTGTACGGACTGCCCGAAAACGATCCGGCCCGCGACTGAGCGGGCGCCCACCCGGAAAGTATGATCAAGCAATGTCTGACATGACCGAAACCACGCCCGGCTGGCTGACCACGGACGAGCTGGAAATGACCAGGGCCCGTATGCCGATCCTGTACGTCGAGGCTGTGCCCGTGCGCGTGGACGACAGTGGCGAAGTCACCAGCATCGGAGTGCTGCTGCGCATGGGCCCGGACGGAACGGTCAGCCGGACCCTGGTCTCCGGTCGCGTCCTGCACCACGAGCGGGTCCGCGACGCGCTGCTGCGCCACCTGGAGAAGGACCTCGGTCCGGTCGCGCTGCCCCGGGTACCGGCCTCGCTGCAGCCGTTCACGGTCGCGGAGTACTTCCCGACGGCCGGCATCACGCCGTACCACGACCCGCGCCAGCACGCGGTGTCCCTCGCCTACATCGTCCCGGTGACCGGCGACTGCCGGCCCCGGCAGGACGCGCTGGACCTGGTGTGGTTCAGCCCGCAGGAGGCCGCCTCGCCGGCCGTGCAGAACGAGATGCCGGGCGGGCACGGGGTGCTGCTGAAGCAGGCGCTCGCGCACGTGGGTCTGGTGTCCTGACACCGGTGGCGGGTGACTGGCCTGTCTATCAGGCCGGTCCGTCGCCGACCAGGGCTTTCTTCGACGCGTTCAGGTTGCTTTCAGGCTCGCGGGAACCCGTGGCAACACCTGCACCAGAAGCCCCAAAGCAATGGCAAAGGGGGCTGGGGGCTCGGCAGCCGGCCGTGCGAGGGTGCGGATCATGAGCACAGAGCACGTCCTCGACCGCCGGCCCGGCGGCCATGCCCGTGACCGCATCCGCGCCACCGCGAACAAGGTGCCCGAGGTCACGGTCTACTTCTGGATCATCAAGGTCCTCACCACCGGCATGGGCGAGACCGCGTCCGACTTCCTGGCGCACCTCCTCGGCCCGATCCCGGCCGTCGGTCTCGGTGGTCTCGCCTTCGTGGCGTCCCTCCTGCTCCAGTTCGCCGTCCGCCGCTACGTCGCCTGGATCTACTGGACGGCGATCGTCATGGTCAGCGTCTTCGGCACGATGGCGGCCGACGTCCTGCACGTCGGCATGGGCGTCCCCTACACCCTCTCGACGCCCCTCTTCATGGTCGCCCTGGCCGCCGTGTTCGCCCTCTGGTACGCGAGCGAGCGGACCCTGTCGATCCACAGCATCGGCACCCGCCGCCGCGAGACGTTCTACTGGGCGGCCGTCCTCGCCACGTTCGCGCTCGGCACCGCCGCCGGCGACCTCACCGCGACCATCGGCCTCGGCTACCTCGGCTCGGCCGTCCTGTTCGCCCTGGCGATCTGTGTCCCGGCCCTCACCCACCGGGCGGGCAGCCTGGGCGCGGTGAGCGCGTTCTGGGCGGCGTACGTCATCACTCGCCCCCTCGGCGCCTCGATCGCCGACTGGATGGCCCTGGAGCCGCACCGGGGCGGCCTGGGCCTGGGCCTCGGCCCGGTGACGCTGTCCTGGACCGTGGCCATCCTCGGGCTGGTCGGCTACCTCACGGTGTCCCGGCGGGACGTCCGGACCGCCTGAAGCCGCCCGGAGCCCGGGAGAGGGCCGTGCTCGCCGCGCCCGCGAAACCCTCTCACCCACGTCTCGGCGGCTCGCTCACCAGGGGCCGCCGAGGCGCGGGCGCCGAGCAGGGATGCCGAGCAGGGGCACCCAGCCAGGGACGCCGATGTCACAATCGAAGGAATCAGGCCACCAGGCGATCGTGACGGCGGTGAGGCTCGATGGCAGGAAAGCGAGGAGGGAAGCCGCCGAGGGAGCCGCACCTCCCCGACCTGCACGTGCGCCTGCGTTCCGAACTGGGCCGGATCGACGAGCAGTTGCGCGCCCTGCTCTCCTCCATGGACCGACTGCAGGGCCTGCTGGATGCGGTGGTGGCCATCAGCCGTGAGGTGGAACTGCCCGGGGTGCTGCACCGGATCGTGACCACCGCCATGGAGCTGGTCGGCGCCCGGTACGGGGCGCTGGGCGTGCTCGGCGAGTCCGGAGAGGACCTGGAGCAGTTCATCTCTGCCGGTCTGACCGAGCGGGAGCGCCATGATCTGGCCGAGGCCGGCCTGCCCCGTGGCCTCGGTGTCCTCGGCCATCTGATCCGCTACCCCGAACCGCTGCGGGTCGACGACATCCTGACGCATCCGTCCTCCGCCGGGTTCCCGTCCGGCCACCCGCACCTGCGCACCCTGCTCGGCGTCGCCATCACCGTGCGCGGCGAGATCTACGGTGACCTCTACCTCTCCGAGCGGCTCGACGGGCAGCCCTTCGACATCCACGACGAGAACGTGGTCGTCGCGCTGGCCAGCGCCGCCGGTATCGCGATCGAAAACGTCCGCCTGTTCGAACGTGTCCGCGTAGGAGCCGAGCAGTTCCAGCGGCTCCTGTTGCCGACCCTGCCCGACCTGGGGGCTTTCACCGCGGCCGCCATCTACCGGCCCGCCGCCGAGCCCAGTCAGCTGGGCGGGGACTGGTACGACGTCATCCCCCTGGCCGACAACGTCGTGGCGGTGGTCATCGGCGACGTGGTCGGCCACGACCTGCAGGCCGCGGCCTCCATGGCCTCCACCCGCAACATGCTGCGCGCCCTGCTGTTCGACCAGGGCAATCCGCCCGGAGCGATCCTCGCCCAGCTCGACCGGACCCTGGCGGCCATCACGAACAACCCCGTCACGACCACCGCCCTGGCCCGCATCGAACCGGAGGGATCGGGTTGGCGGCTCCGCTGGAGCACCGCGGGCCATGTCCCGCCCCTGCTGATCACCCACGAGCGGCCCGTGGAATTCCTGCTCGCCGAGCCCGGCCTGCCGCTCGGCGTCGACACGGAGCAGCCCCGCCCCAACCACTCGCGCTTCCTGCCCCCGGCCGCCACCGTGGTCTTCTTCACCGACGGGCTGATCGAACATCCCGCCCACCCCATCGACGAGAGCCTGAACGATCTCGCCGCGCTCGCCGCGGTGCACGCCGCCCTCCCCCTGCCGGAGTTCGTCCAGGCACTGGCCGATCACCACCCCAGCGACGGTCACGACGACATGGCCATCCTCGCCGTGCGCACCCCGGGCGCCTGATCCGGCGCGTCTCCCGCCCGCCGCCCACCCGGCAGGCCGGCCTTCCGTCCTGAGGTGACGGCCTCGCGGCTCGACGGTGCCGTGGAGGATCCGGCCGTTGCGGCGGATGATGGGCTTCGGGGCGATGTCTACACGGAGGTCGCCCGATGGCTGTCGCGCGGCGTGAACGCCTCCGGCGCGGTGCCCTGGCCGCCCTGGAGAGCGGTGCCCTCGCCGCGCTGTATTTCGGCTCGGCCGAGGCGGGTCTGCTCCAGCAGCTGGTGCGCGGCCAGGTCACCCCGCTGTGGCCGCCGAGCGGTATCGCGGTGGCGGCCCTGCTCCTGCGCGGCCCGCGGCTCTGGCCCGGCATCGCCCTCGGCGCGTTCCTGGTCAACGTCTCGCTGGGGCCGTCGCTCGCGGCCGTGCTCGCGATCGTGGCGGGAAACACCCTCGCGCCCCTGTGCTCCTACGCCCTGCTCCGCCGTGCGGGATTCCGCAACGAACTGGACCGTCTGCGGGACGCGCTCGCACTGATCTTCCTCGGCGCGTTCACCGGGATGCTGGTGAGCGCGACGCTGGGCAGCGCGACCCTGGTCCTCGCCGGTGTGCTGAGCACCGGCGACTTCTGGCCGACGTGGTCGGTCTGGTGGACCGGCGACGCGATGGGCGTCCTGGTGGTCACTCCGGTTCTGCTCGTCCTGCGCTCGGCACGCCTGCCGAAGGACGTGCCACCGTCCCGGTGGGTGGAGGGGCTGCTGCTCGTCGCTGCCACGGTCGGCGCCGGTCTCCTCGAGACCACGCACACACCGCTGTTGTTCCTCGGCTTCCCGCTGCTGATCTGGGCGGCCTTCCGCTTCCAGCTGGCCGGGGCCGCGCCCTGCGCACTGGCCGTGTCGACCTTCGCGATCATTGCAGCCGCCCAGCGAGCAGGCCCGTTCGCCGGTCACGACCTGCTCACCAACATGATCACTCTGCAGGCGTTCAACGGTTCCGCCGCACTGACCGCGCTGCTGCTCGCGGCAGTCATCAGCGAGCGGAACCGGAGCCAGTGGGAGATCGCGGAAGCCTGCAGTCAGCTCGCCGGGATGGTGGCCAAGATCGCCACCAGTGACCACCTGCCGCTGCTCCCCGATGAGGAGGGTACGAGGGAAGGGCAGGGCGGACCGGCTCGCACCGACAGCAAGAGGTCGTCTCCTCATCCCTGAGAAGACGACCTCCGACCGCTGTAGAAGCTGGTCGGGACGACAGGATTTGAACCTGCGACCCCTTGACCCCCAGTCAAGTGCGCTACCAAGCTGCGCCACGTCCCGGCGCCGTTTGACCTGGGGTTTCCCCGATCGAAACGCGCAGGGAAACAATACCGCACTCGGGTCGGTGGTCGCGCAGGCCTTTTGTGTTGACCTCAAGCATGGTTGAGGTTGCACGATCTTCGGCATGACCATCACAGCGCACGAGGACCGCACCTACGGCTACGGCGACCTGCCCGGGCTGATGCGGTTGATGACCGGTGACGAGAAGCACGGTCCGGCGGCCACCTCCACGCTCGACGTGCTCTGGGTGCTGTACGACCGGGTGCTCCGGGTCGGTCCGGAGCGGCGGGAGGATCCCGCCCGGGACCGGTTCCTGCTGAGCAAGGGGCACGGGCCGATGGCGTACTACGCGGTGCTGGCGGCGAAGGGTTTCGTGCCGGTCGACTGGCTGCCGGGGTTCGGGGCGTACGACTCCCCGCTCGGGCATCACCCCGACCGGGTGCTGGTGCCGGGGGTGGAGATCGGCAGCGGGTCGCTCGGGCACGGGCTGCCGATCGGCGTGGGCACCGCCCTGGGGCTGCGCGCGCAGGGGCTGCACGAGCCGAGTGTCTGGCTGCTGATCGGGGACGCCGAGCTCGACGAGGGCAGCAACCACGAGGCGATCGCCTTCGCCGGGCCCGCCGGACTCGAGCGGCTGCACACCGTCGTGGTCGACAACGCCTCCGCGAGCCACGCCCGGCCCGGCGGGATCGCCGCCCGGTTCGAGGCCGCGGGCTGGTCCGCGGTGACCGTCGACGGACGCGACCACGAGGCCCTGTACACCGCGTTCACCGCCCCGCATCCGGGGCGCCCGCACGTGGTCGTGGCCCGCGTCGAACCGAAGAACGCCTGACTCCCCCGCTTTCCGAAAGGGCACACCCTCATGGACACCATGCGTGACCGTTTCGCCCCTGTCGTCTCCCGGCTGCTGGACGAGGACCCGCGCGTCGCGGTCGTCCTCGCCGAGATCGGCATGGACGGCTTCGCCGAGGCCCGGCGCCGGCATCCCGACCGGGTGATCAATGTCGGTATCCGCGAGCAGCTGCTGGTCGGGGCGGCGGCCGGGCTCGCGCTCACCGGGATGCGGCCGGTCGTGCACACCTTCGCCGGCTTTCTCGTGGAGCGGCCCTTCGAGCAGGTCAAGCTGGACCTCGGACACCAGAACACCGGGGCGGTGCTGGTGAGCGCGGCCGCCTCCTTCGACTGGCCGGCCGGCGGCCACACCCACATGGCGCCCGGCGACGTGGCGCTGCTGGACACCCTGGACGGCTGGACCGTCCATGTGCCCGGGCATCCCGACGAGGCCGAGACGCTGCTGCGGCGCGCGGTCGCCGCGGGGGACGACAAGGTGTACGTACGACTGTCCGTGCAGGCCAACCGGGCGGGGCGACCGGTCGGCGGTGAACACTTCCTGACCGTCCGCGAGGGCCGCACCGGTGTGGTCGTGGCTGTCGGACCGGTGCTGGACACCGTCCTCGCGGCCACCCAGGGGCTGGACCTGACCGTGCTGTACGCGACGACCGTACGGCCTTTCGACACGGCCGGGCTGCGCCGGGCCACCGAGGCGGCGGGCACGGACGTCGTGCTCGTGGAGCCCTACCTCGCCGGAACGTCGACGACGGCCGTGAGCGAGGCGCTGGCCGCTGTGCCGCACCGGGTGCTGGGCCTCGGTGTCGGGCGGCGTGAGCTGCGCCGGTACGGGACGATCGAGGAGCATGTGGCCGCGCACGGGCTCGACGCACGGAGTCTGCGGGAGCGGATCGTCACCTTCGTACGAGCGTGAGCGCGGGGCCCGTTCCGTGCGCGGGAGCCGGCCCGTCGGATCGCACCACCCCCGGATCGCGGGGACCGTGAGCATGGCCGCGGGCACCACCGGACCGGTCACGGCGGCGATCCGCAGGACGCGGTCCGCACCCACGGCCGGTGTCACCCGGTGCGTCCCTGCCGGTCATCCCGTGTACTCCCCTGCCGGTCCCCCCGCCCGCACCGCTCCCGCCGCGCGGGATCATGCCACGCCCCCCCTGCCGCCGCTGAGGGACTTTCAGCGACCGCCGGGCAGGCCCAAGTCGGGGTGGGCGTCCAGGAGTCGGGGCGGAGCCGCCTGGCGCCAGGAGTCGGCCAGGATGTCGCGCAGCTCGTCCTCGTCCTCCAGGGCGGCGAGTCTCGCTCTCACCCAGGCGAACTGGGCCTCGTGGTCGGCGATCCAGAACTTGCCGGGCTCGGCCAGCACCAGTTCGTCGCGCTCCTCCTTCGGGCAGCGCACGGCGAGGGACGTCTCGTCCTCCGGCAGCGTGGCGAACATCTTCCCGGCCACCCGGAACGTGGGCATGCTCCAGGCGACCTTCTCCGTGGTGTCCGGCAGGGACAGGGCGATACGGCGTACGTCTTCTGCGTCCGGCATGCCCCGCACGGTAGCCCGGGCCACTGACAGTCACCTGGCCGGCGAGCCCACCCGTTTGTAGTAGAGGGTCGTCGGGCGCAGTTCGCCGGACGGGTTCGCCGCGTAGTCCGGGATGGTGCCGGCGAGGGTCCAGCCGGCCGAGCGGTAGAGGTGCTCGGCGGGGCTGCCGGTTTCGGTGTCCAGGTGGAGCAGAGTGATGCCGGAGGCGGTGGCGGCCCGCTCGGCGGTGGCAAGGAGGCGGCGGCCGAGGCCCTGGCCCCGCGCGGAGCGGTGCACCATCAGCTTCACGAGTTCGGCGCGGTGGCCGCTGTTCGGCTTGTCGGGCAGGGCCAGGCTCACCGTGCCCGCCACTCGGTCCATGTCGTCCACGGCCACCCATACGGCCAGCCGGCCCGTCGCCACCGCGTCGGCCCGCTCCCGCCACCAGGCCGCCGCCTCCGCCCGCCCGAGCGGCCCGAGGAAGCCGACCGAGGCACCCCCCGCCACGGTGTCGGCCAGCAGGCCCGCCAACTCCTCGCTGCCGCGGCGCACTTGGACGTCGTTCCAGCGCAGCACCCTCATGGCCGCACCACCGCCAGCACATAGCGGGCCTCCGCCGAGCCGGTGCTGCGGAACCTCGTCGGCCCGAAGACGCGCATCCGCAGGCAGTCGCCCGCGGCGAGGTGGTGGCTCGTGTCGCCGACCGTCACGTCCAGCGTGCCGCCGAGGACCCACAGGTGCTGTTCGAGGCCGGGCAGGGGCGGGCGGTCGTAGGCGATGTCGGCGCCCGGGGTGAGCCGGCCCTCGACCAGTTCGCCGCGCAGAGCGGAGTGCGGCGGGGACACGGAGCGGCGGGTGAAACCGGAGGCGCGGTCCTGCCACACCTGCTGCTCGGCGGCCCGTACCAGCGGGGCCGGTTCCGCCTCGACCTCGCTGAGCAGCTGGGACATGGTGCGTCCGTAGACGTGGCAGAGGCGGTTGAGGACGGCTGCCGTGGCGCTGATCTCGGCACGCTCGGCCCGTGACAGCGTCGACCTGCTCACTTCGCTGCGCTCGGCCAACTCGTCGAGCGACCAGCCGTGCTGGGCACGGAGTTCGGCCAGCCGGGCGCCGATCCGGGCATCGACGGGGTCGGGATCACTTCTCATATTCGGGACGCTATCCCGAATATGAGACACCCGTGTTACGCCGGGCTCACGTGTGCGCGGCCTCCCCCAGTGCGTCCAGCACCGGGCGGATCAGGGGGTGTCCCTCGGCTCCTCGCCGTACGGCCGCGAAGACCCGGCGGGTCGGGGCCACACCGTCCACGGGGCGGACGACCACGCCGGTGACGTCCATGCCGCGCAGGGCCGAGCGGGGGACGAGAGCCACACCCGCGTCCGCCGAGGCCAGGGCGACCACGGCGCGGAAGTCGTCGGAGGAGTGTTCGAGGCGGGGCTGGAACCCGGCGCTTTCGCAGGCGAGGACGACCACGTCGTGGCAGGGGTTCCCGGGGTACGGGCCGATCCATGGGTCCTTGGCCAGTTCGGCGAGGGGAACCTCGGGGGCGTCGGCGAGCCGGTGGCCGACCGGTACGACCGCGTCGAAGGGCTCGGCATACAGGGGCACGTGGGTGAGCCGGGGGTCTCCGGCGGCCGGCGCGCCCCGGTACTCGACGGCCACGGCCACGTCCACCTGCCGGTCCAGGACCATGGGGAGGCTGGCGTCGCCCTCCGCGTCCTGGACCCGGATACGGATGCCGGGCGCGCAAGAGGCGAGCCGGGCCACGGCGGGCGCCACCACCTGGACGATGCCGGTCGCGAACGCGGCCACGGTGACCGTACCGGCCTCCCCCGACCCGTAGGCCGCCAACTCGGCCTCGGCCCGCTCCAGCTGGGCGAGGACCGCGTTGGTGTGGCTGAGCAGGATCTCGCCCGCCGGGGTGAGCCGTACGCCCTTGGCGCTGCGCTCGACCAGGCGGTGGCCGGTCTCCTGCTCCAGGGCCGTCAGCTGCTGCGAGACGGCGGAGGGGGTGAGATACAGCGCGGCCGCTGCCGCCGTGACCGTGCGGTGGTCTGCCACCGCACGGAGGATGTGGAGCCGCCGCGCTTCGATCATGCGACCAATTATCTCAAGGTGTCCACGCTGGTCAGGCGTCCAGCTCCGCCCGGGCGGCCACGAAGGCGTCGACCGCACGGTCGACGTCCTCGGTGGAGTGCGCGGCGGACAGCTGGACGCGGATGCGGGCCTGGCCCTGGGGGACGACCGGATAGGAGAAGCCGATCACGTACACGCCCCGCTCCAGCAGCAGCTCCGCGAGACGGGCCGCCCTGGCGGCGTCACCGATCATCACCGGCGCGATGGCGTGGTCGCCGGGGAGGATCTCGAAGCCCTCCTCGGTCATCCGGCGGCGGAACAGCGCGGTGTTCTCGGCGAGCCGGACGCGCAGGTCGTCGGCCGACTCCAGCAGGTCGAGGACCGTGAGTGAGGCGGCGGCGATCACCGGGGCGAGCGTGTTGGAGAAGAGGTACGGGCGGGAGCGCTGGCGCAGCAGGGCCACGATCTCGGCGCGGGCGGCGACATAGCCGCCGGAGGCGCCGCCGAGGGCCTTGCCGAGGGTGCCCGTGATGATGTCGACGCGGTCCATGACGCCGTGCAGCTCGGGGGTGCCGCGGCCGGAGGGGCCGACGAAGCCGACGGCGTGCGAGTCGTCGACCATGACCATCGCGTCGTAGCGGTCGGCGAGGTCGCAGATCTCGCGCAGCGGGGCGACGTAGCCGTCCATGGAGAAGACGCCGTCGGTGACGATCAGGCGGCGGCGCGCGTCCTGGGCCTCCTTGAGCTGGGCCTCCAGGTCCGCGAGGTCGCGGTTGGCGTAGCGCAGGCGGCGGGCCTTGGACAGGCGGATGCCGTCGATGATGGAGGCGTGGTTGAGGGCGTCGGAGATGACCGCGTCCTCCTCGCCGAGCAGGGTCTCGAAGACACCGCCGTTGGCGTCGAAGCAGGAGGAGTACAGGATCGTGTCCTCCTGGCCGAGGAACGCGGACAGCCGCGCCTCCAGCTCCTTGTGCACCTCCTGGGTGCCGCAGATGAAGCGCACGGAGGCCATGCCGTAGCCCCAGCGGTCCAGGGCGTGGTGGGCAGCGGCGATCACCTCGGGGTGGTCGGCGAGGCCGAGGTAGTTGTTGGCGCAGAAGTTGAGGACCTCGCCGGGGCGGCCGCCGGCGCTGACGTTGACGGTCGCTGACTGCGGGGTGTCGATGACTCGCTCGGGCTTGTGCAGACCGGCGGCGCGGATGTCGTCGAGGGTGGCGCGCAGGTCGTCGCGTACGGAATCGAACATGGGGGGCTCCTGAAAGTGCCGGCGGGTATGAGGAGTTACGCGGTCCAGTCGAGGATGACCTTGCCGCCCGTGCCGCTCGCCGCGTCGGCGAAGGCCGCCTCATAGTCGCGGTAGCCGTACCGGCCGGTGATCACCGGGGCGAGGTCGAGGCCGCCCTCCAGCAGGACCGACATCGCGTACCAGGTCTCGAACATCTCGCGGCCGTAGATGCCCTTGATGGTGATCATCGAGGTGACGACGCGGGCCCAGTCCACCGGGAACTCCTCGGCGGCCAGGCCGAGCACGGCGATCCGGCCGCCGTGCGTCATGTTGGCGATCATGTCCCGCATGGCCTCGGGGCGGCCGGACATCTCCAGGCCGATGTCGAAGCCCTCGCGCAGGCCCAGCTCCCGCTGTCCGTCGGCGATCGTGGACCGGGAGACGTTCAGGGCGAGGCTCACACCGATCTTGCGGGCGAGGTCCAGGCGCTCCTCGCTGACGTCGGTGATGACGACGTTGCGGGCGCCGGCGTGCCGCGCCACGGCGGCGGCCATCAGGCCGATCGGGCCCGCGCCGGTGATCAGGACGTCCTCGCCGACCAGCGGGAAGGACAGTGCGGTGTGCACGGCGTTGCCGAACGGGTCGAAGATCGCGGCGACGTCGAGGTCGACGGGGACGCGGTGCACCCAGACGTTGGACGCGGGCAGCGCGACGTACTCGGCGAACGCGCCGTCCCGGCCGACGCCGAGGCCGATGGTGGCCCGGCACAGGTGGCGCCGGCCGGCCAGGCAGTTGCGGCACTTGCCGCACACCAGATGGCCCTCACCGCTCACCCGGTCGCCGACCCGGATGTCGGTGACGTCCCGGCCGGTCTCCACGACCTGCCCGACGAAC
The DNA here is from genome assembly GCF_042959345.1 of Streptomyces sp. NPDC007905. Taxonomy (NCBI): domain Bacteria; kingdom Bacillati; phylum Actinomycetota; class Actinomycetes; order Kitasatosporales; family Streptomycetaceae; genus Streptomyces; species Streptomyces sp. NPDC007905. The sequence goes on from NZ_JBIBKS010000038.1 coordinate 39,145, forward strand.
TCGTGCCCGAGGACCAGCGGGGTGCGGATGGCCTGCTGCGCCCAGCCGTCCCAGGCCCGGATGTGCAGGTCGGTGCCGCAGATACCGGTCCGCATGACCTTGATCAGCACGTCACCGGGACCGAGGGCGGGTTCCGGGACGTCCGCGAGCCAGAGCCCGGGCTCCGCCTTCTCCTTGACCAGCGCCTTCAACGCTACGGCTCCTGTGGGTGAGGTCCCGGCCGTGGGCATGCCGAAGGCGCCCGCACCGGGTGAGAGGGGTGGAATCACCCCGCAATCTGCCGTACGCGCGGGCCGGGGTCCATCGAGCTTTTCTTAACCGCCGCCTCAGCTTTCCTTCACGCCCCTCAGCCGTCGCGTGACGCCCCCGTCGCTCAGATCGGCAGCCCGTCGTCCGCGGACCGGTCGAGGTGTACGACGAGGTCGGCGGCCAGCGCCTTGATGGTCTCCAGCCCCGACCGCCCCCAGGCCCGGGGCGCGACGTCGAAGGCGCACACGGTGCCGAGCGCCATGCCGGAGCTGTCGATGAGCGGGGCACCGAGATAGGAGCGGATGCCGTACTCGTCCACGACCGGGTTGCCGGCGAAGCGCGGGTAGTCGCGGACGTCCTCCAGCACCAGGGCCTTGCGGCGGACCACCACATGGGGGCAGAAGCCGTGGTCGCGCGGCAGGACCCGGCCGACCTCGGGCCTGCTGCCGTCCTCCCGGACCACCGGCGCCATCACCGGCGTGCACAGGCCGGCGAAGAACTGGTGGTCCGCGCCGACGAAGTTGACCATGGCGTACGGCGCCCCCGTGAGCCGGGCGAGATGGTCCGCGAAGGCGTCGAGAGCGGGCTCGGGCCGACTCCCCAGGCCGAGTCGGCGCAGCCGGGAGATGCGGGCGGGTGCCTCCTTGTCCTCGGGGGTGAGCAGCAGACCCCGGACCGGACGGGGCGGCTCGTAGCTCATGGCCGGACTCCGTCGCTGTGGGCATACCTCATATGGCGGCTCCGTGTGCGGTATGGCTGGTTCACATGTGGGCGCCGTGGCTCGGCGCGGGCGCCGGGGCGTGGGCGATCAGGTGGCGTACGAGGGTGAGCAGGGTCTGCACACCGGAGCTGGAGATGCGGGCGTCGCAGCGGACGACCGGGATCCCTGCGTCGAGGTCGAGGGCGGCGCGCACCTCGTCCGGGTTGTAGCGGTAGGCGCCGTCGAACTCGTTGATGGCGATGATGAAGGCGAGGCCGCGCTCCTCGAAGAAGTCCACGGCCGCGAAGCACTCCTCCAGCCGGCGGGTGTCGGCGAGGATGACCGCGCCGAGCGCCCCTTCCGACAGCTCGTCCCACATGAACCAGAACCGCTCCTGCCCCGGCGTACCGAACAGGTACAGGACGTGCTGCGGATCGAGGGTGATCCGGCCGAAGTCCATGGCGACCGTCGTCTCGACCTTGTTCTCGATGCCGTCGAGGTTGTCCGTGGCGGCGCTGACCGTGGTGAGCAGCTCCTCGGTGCTGAGCGGGGCGATCTCGCTGACCGCTCCCACGAAGGTCGTCTTGCCCACCCCGAACCCACCCGCCACCAGGATCTTCAGCGCGGTGGGAAACGGGTCAGAGCTGTCGTCGTAGTCCATCGAGCACTGCCTCCAGCAGAGACCGGTCAGTGGGTGTGTGGTGGAAGACGGGGGGCTTGGTGGTCAGCGCCCCGCAGTCGACGAGGTCCGAGAGCAGCACCTTGGTGACCACCGCGGGCAGTTTCAGGTGCGCGGCGATCTCGGCCACCGACACGGGCGCACGGCACAGGTCGAGTGCCTGGGCGTGCTCGGGGCCGAGGTAGCCGAGCGGGGTGACACCGGTGGCCATCACCTGTGACATCAGATCGAGGGCGATGCTGGGCCTGGTACGGCCGTTGCTGACCGTGAACGGGCGCACCAGCCGTCCGGCCGCGTCGTCCAGCCAGGGCCCGTCGCCGACTGCGGCCACGCTCAAGGCCTCATCGCCGTGGATTCGACGGCGTGCTGCCGGGGCGCTGTCACCAGGTACGGACGGACGCTCTTGACCAGCATCGCCATCTCGTAGCCGAGCACGGCGGCGTCGGCCTCCCGGCCGGCGAGCACGGCGAGGCAGGTGCCGGAACCGGCGGTGGTGACGAACAGCAGCGTCGAGGCGAGTTCCACGACGACCTGGCGGACGTCCCCGCCGTCGCCGAACCGGACGCCGGCGCTGCGGCCGAGGGAGTACAGGCCGGAGGCCAGCGCCGCCATGTGATCGGCGCTGTCGGCGTCGAGGCCGTGCACGGATTTCACCAGCCCGTCGCAGGACAGGAGCACCGCGCTGGTGGTGTGCGGTACGCGTTGCACGAGGCCGCTCAGCAGCCAGTCGAGGTCGGATGCCTGCGTGGTCGGCGCATCGCTCGCCATGGTGGATCGACTCCTTGGGGTACGAAGGTCTGCGGGAGCGCTGGGGGTGAGGGTGGGTACGGGACTGAAGAGGGCGGTCATCCGGCCGGTGCGCTCCCGTCGGGGCGGCCGGTGCCCTCGGACGCGGGCGCGTGCGCGTGCGCGTGCGTCGGGGGTATGGGCGCCGACTCCAAGGGGCTCGCGTCCATGGGGCGGGCGTCCGCGGGTGTGGACCGCCCATGGGGCGAGATGGTGGCCGGTGTCATGTGGGCGGGGGCGACGGATTCCCTGTGGGCGAGGCCCATGGGGGCGCCATCAAGGTGTCCGGACACCGTGTGTGCGCAATCCACGTCGGGTGGATTCGCGTGCGTCGGCTCCATCTTCTGCTGTGCCTCGGCGAGCCCGATCCCACGCTGGAAGGCCGCCATCAGGCCGGGGTCGTGCCCCGGCACGGTGTCGCCGTCCTGGCGGGGAACCGGGCCCCCGCGCAGTTGGGGGACGATGTGCTCCTGGGCGCGGCGGCGGGGCAGTTGAGGCCGGCCCATGGTGCCGCGCACGGCGGCGCCGCGCGGGGTGGGCAGGGTGCCCGCGTGGGCCTCGACCACCGGCCGGTCCTCCGCGCTGACGCCGGGCACGGCCTCGGCCGGGTCGGGCCGCTGCTCGTGGGTGCCGCGCACGGGGAGCGGGGGCGGCGGGCCCTGCTCCTGGGTATCCCCGGTCTGCGCGGCCCCGTTCCGGGCGGCGCCGCTCCGTCCTGACCCGCGCTGCGCGTGCCGCCGCCTGCCGCCGGCCGCGGCCTGGCCGGTCCCGTCCTGCCCTTCGCCCGGCGCGCCGGCCGCGGCTACGGGACGGTTCTCGGTGGACCCGGGGCGCGCCTCTCTGATCACTGGGCGCCCCTCCCTGGTCCCAGGGCGCCCCTCCCCGGTCCCAGGGCACCCCTCTCCGGTGCCGGAGTCGGTGGTGACACCCGGCGCTTGGCCCGCCCCGCCGCTCTGCGGGGGGATTCCGCCGCCGGCCCGGACCTCCCCGGGCGCGTGCGGTGGTGGGGGCGGCGGCCCTGGCAACGGGCCGGTCCCCGCCGGGCCCTGACGCTGCGGTACGGCACCGGGCAGGCCCGGCGCCGTACCCAGCAAGGCCTGCGGCACGACGAGTACGGCCTGCACCCCGCCGTAGATGTTGGTCTGCAGGCGCACGGTGATGCCGTGGCGGCGGGCGAGCTGGGAGACGACGTAGAGGCCGATGCGGCCGTCGGCCAGCAGGCTCGCGACATTGACCTGGTCGGGGTCGGCGAGCAGGGCGTTCATCTTGGTCTGCTCCCCGACCGGCATGCCGAGTCCGCGGTCCTCGACCTCCACGGCGAGCCCGGAGGTGACGAGGTTGGCGCGGAGCAGCACCTGGGTGTGCGGGGCGGAGAACACCGTGGCGTTCTCCACGAGTTCGGCGAGCAGGTGGATGAAGTCGGCCACGGCGTGCCCGCGCAGTTCGCCGTCGATGGGCGGCACCAGTTTTACCCGGGAGTACTGCTCGACCTCGGCGATGGCCGAGCGCAGCACCTCGGTCATGGACACCGGGTTGCTCCACTGCCGGCGGGAGACGGCGCCCCCGAGCACGGCGAGGTTCTCGGCGTGCCGCCGGATACGGGTGGCCAGGTGGTCGACGTGGAACAGACCCTTGAGCAGGTCGGGGTCCTCGATCTCGTTCTCCAGGTCGTCCAGGATCGAGATCTCACGGTGCACCAGGGACTGCAGCCGCCGTGCGAGGTTGACGAAGACCTCGAGCTTCTGCTCGCTGCCCGCCTGGCTGGAGAGCTGGGCCGCCTGCACGACGGCGGTGACGGCGCCGTCGTACGCGCGGGCCAAGTCGGCGGCGAGCAGCTCGAAGTCGTCGGCGTCGTCGGGCGGCCCGCGGCGCGGGCCCCGCTGCGGCGGGGTCTCGCCGTGGCGCAGCGCCTCGACGAGGGCGCGCAGGTCGGCCTCGACCCGGGCGGCGCTGCGCCGCAGGGCGCCGACACGGTCGCTCACGAGGCGGGCGGCGCGGTCCGCGGCGACGGCGGCGATCAGGATGCCCGCGACGGTCACGGCGACCGCGCCGGTGAGCACGGCCCACAGGGTGGGCCCGGGGCGTGCGCCGGTGGAGCGGATGCTGAACAGGACGGCCGCGCTGGCGCTGAGCGCCACCGCGAGGGGCGGGAGCACGGCGAGCCGCATGAGTTGGGGCCGTATGTGTGTCTCGGGCAGTGCGGGAGCGGGTCGGGCGACCGGTCGTCCGTGTCGACCGCCCTCGCGGCGGTCGGCGCGGGCGGCCGGTTCGCGGAGGTGAGACATCTGCGTCCTCGTACTGGTCCGTCGGGCTGCCATCCGGACACTCACCGTAGTCGCCTGCGCATCATGTGCGGGGGGCAGTTGACAAAGTCCCCCGGACAGGGTCCCGCTCTGGTATGAGGCTTCGTACGACAGACCGATAACCGCGCCACGACGATGACAGTGACCCGAAAGAGATCGATACGACCTGGTCAAAAGCGGTCAGGCGGGGAGACGTCGCCCCAGGAGCCCACGACCCATCCGACTCCCCCGCACCCCCGAGCCGTACGGCGATCCACCCGACACCCGCGCCGAGTGAGGGCCCACCCCTCCCTGCAATTGTCACGGAGAGTGTCAGCGTTGGCCTGGTCTTGGTCGGACGCTGTCAGAGGGTCGTGAGGCGGAACTGGACCCGCCCGGCGTCGACGTCCAGGACGATCCGCTTCATCTCCGACCACGGCGGACGGAAGCCGCCGGGCTCGTCGCCCCACTCGCGTGAAGCCGAGGATCTTGGCCCTCGCCCCGTCGACGCGGTGCCGGGAGTAGGCGTAGTCGTCGCTGGTTCCGCAGGTCGGACACGGGTGGAAGGCGGTCGTCGCGGTGCAGGTGCGACCACGTACGCCGTGCAGCGCGCGCAGAACTGTTCGGCGAGTACGACGGAGTCGGGTTGAGGAAGGTCTGGTTCGGGTCGGCGGACTGGTTCTCGTCGCCCCCCGGACCGAGGTCGTGCGGCGCAGGTCCTCTGCGCCGTCAGCCCTCCAGGTCGAGTCCGGTACGGACGCCGGGCTCGGCGGCCAGCGCCCCGAGTGCGCGCCAGGTGCGGCGGACGGTTCCCGACACGCCACGCCACCAGGGCTCGGCGGGGAGCTTGCCCGCGGGCTCGAAGGGCTCGCCCGGGCGCGGCAGCGCCACGGCCTGGCCGGCCTCCTCGGCGGCCTCCTTGGTCCACTCGCCCGGTTCGGCCCAGGCATGCGGGGCGAGGCTGAAGGTGCCCCAGTGGATCGGCAGCAGCACGCCGTACGGGGCTCCGCCCTGGAGGTCGAGATGGGCGCGCAGGCCCTCCTCGGGGGTCATGTGGATGTCGGGCCAGAACTCGCTGTACGCGCCGATCTGGATCATCGTGGCGTCGAACGGGCCGTGGGCCGCGCCGATGTCCCTGAAGCCGTCGAAGTAGCCGGTGTCGCCGCTGTGGTAGATCCGGTGCTCCTCGCCGGCGACGACCCAGGACGCCCACAGGGTGTGCTGGGTGTTGCGCAGGCCGCGGCCGCAGAAGTGGCGGGCCGGGGTGGCGGTGAGGGTGAGCCCGCCGATCTTGGTGGCCTCGTGCCAGTCGAGTTCGCGCAGCCGGTCCGGGGACACGCCCCAGTGCTCGAGGTGTGCGCCGACGCCGAGCGGCACGGCGAACACCGTGTCCGTGCCGGCCAGCGCCTTGATCGTGGGCATGTCCAGGTGGTCGTAGTGGTCGTGCGAGACGACCACCACGTCGACCGGGCCGAGCGCGGCCAGTGGCAGCGGCACCGGGTGCAGCCGCTTGGGCCCGGCGAAGGGGAACGGGGAGCAGCGCTCACCCCAGACGGGATCGAACAGGACGCGGTGTCCGTCGATCTCCGCGAGCACGCTGGAGTGGCCCATCCAGGTCACCCGCAGCCCGGTGGTGGGCGGCTTGGCGAGGTCTGCGAAGGTGGTGGCGTGCACCGGGACGGTGCCGCGGGGAGCGCGCAGGGGCCGGGTGTCCTTGTCGAAGAACACCTTGGCGAAGTCCAGCGTGGAACCGGAGGGCCGGGTGCGGGCGGTGCCGCCGGGGTTCTGGAAGACGCCGTCCTTGAAGTGGGGGGAACGGCGGATGCGCGCGAGGCGCTCACCACCCGGATCCGCGCCGAAGGCCGCGGGCCGCAGCACGCTGAGCCCGAAGCTCTGGGAACGCAAACCGGTCACGGTACCTCCAGGTGGAGTCGCTGAGGCCCTCCATTATGGTCGGCCCCTCCGACCGACCCGGACCGTCCGGGCCGCGGGCCGGTGCCCGCGCACACCTCCAAGATCGCTCCAGCGCTTTGACAGAGCGTCCGCCCCCTCCGAATACTGACCGACGATTCAGTAACAAACCTCCGGGAGATCCCATGACCGCCCCCCTGATGTCGCTCGTGTGGACCGACCACATCACCGGCCACCGGGGCTTTCTGGTCGTCGACCGGCTGGTGCGGGGCGTGGCCAGCGGCGGACTGCGCATGCGGCCCGGCTGCACGCTGGAGGAGGTCGCCGGACTCGCCCGCGGCATGACGATGAAGGAGGCCCTGCACTACAACCCCGAGGGCCGCTACATCCCGCTCGGCGGTGCCAAGGGCGGCATCGACTGCGACCCGCAGGACCCTCGGGCCTACGGGGTGCTCGTGCGCTACCTGCGCGCCATGCGGCCGTACATCGAGAGCTTCTGGACCACCGGCGAGGACCTGGGGCTCACCCAGGACCTGGTGGAGCGCGCGGCGGCGGAGGCGGGTCTGGTCTCCTCCGTCCAGGCGGTGTACCCGCTGCTGGACGACGAGACGGCGGCCAGGAGGCGGCTCGCGGACGCCTTCGCCGTCGAGGTGGACGGCATCGGCCTGGACGAGCTGGCGGGCGGCTGCGGGGTCGCCGAGTCGGTGCTGGCGGCCCTGGACCGGGCGTCGGTGCCGTACCGGGGCACCCGCGTGGCCGTGCAGGGGCTGGGCACCATGGGCGGGGCCACGGCGCGCTTCCTGGCGCGCGCGGGCCTCACGGTGGTGGCCGTGGCCGACGTCAAGGGGACCATGGCCAACCCGGAGGGCCTCGACGTGGACGCGCTGCTCGCGGCGCGGGACGGGTACGGCACCGTCGACCGCTCAGCGCTGCGCCCCGGCGACCGTGAACTGCCCGGTGACGCCTGGCTGTCCGCCGACGCGGAGGTGCTGGTGCCCGCGGCGGTGTCGTACGCGATCGGCACGGCCGAGCAGGAGCGGATCACCGCCCGCTGGATCGTCGAGGCCGCCAACATGCCCGTGCTGCCCGAGGCGGAGGCGCTGCTGGCCGCCCGCGGGGTGACCGTGCTGCCGGACGTGGTGGTCAACTCCGCGACGAACGCCTGGTGGTGGTGGACGCTCTTCGGTGACATCGGCCCGGACGCCGACGAGGCGTTCGCCCACATCCGCCGCTCGATGCGCGCCCTGATCGATCTGGTGCTCGCCCGCGCGGAGACCGACCGGACGACACCGCGCGCCGCCGCCCACGCCCTGGTCACGGACCGCCTGCCGGTGATCGCGGAGCGCTTCGGCTGGTACCGCTGACGGCGGCCCGGCCGGTGGCACGCGAAGTGGCCGGAGCAAGCAGGCCCCTTCGGCGGGGCTCTGACCGACGCATTAGGGTGACCGCGTGGCGAGAGTGCGGTTGAGCGTGGCGGAGCGGCGGGAGGAGCTGCTGCGGTCCGCCATCGAGCAGATCGAGGCGCGGGGCGTGGCGGCGGTCAGGATCGCCGACGTGGCCTCCGCGCTCGGTGTGAGCAACGCGCTGGTGCTGTATCACTTCTCGACGAAGGAGAAGCTGGTCGCCGCCGCGTTCACCTATGCGGCCGAGGACGATCTCGCGCGTCTGCGGGCGCTGCTGGGCCGGCGCACCTCGGCGTTGCGCCGGCTGCGGGCGGCGGTGCGCTGGTACGCGCCCACGGGCCAGGCCAAGGGCTGGCGGCTGTGGATCGAGGGCTGGGCGGTGGCCCTGCGCGAACCCGCTCTCCGCGAGGTCACCCGGGATTTGGACAAACAGTGGAAGGCGGCGATCGCCGAGGTCGTCGCCGAGGGCGTGGCAGCGGGCGAGTTCGAGTGCGCCGACCCGGCGGGGGCGGCTCTGCGGCTCACCGCGCTCCTCGACGGGCTCGCGGTGCAGCTGACGTCGTACCCGGGCGCGGTGCCGCGGTCCCGGGCCCAGCAGTGGGTGGACGACGCCCTGGCCCGGGAACTCGGGCTGCCGCGGGAGGCGTTGACCGAGCGGGTGCGCTGAGCCGTCCTGCCGGGGCGCTCCCGTGAGCCTGCCCCGCACCGCCGGGTTCGCGGTACGGGGCCATGGCGGTCCTCACGCCACCGACGCGATCCACAGCTTGATGTCGTCCGGGGACAGCGTGCCCTTGGCCGTCACATGGTCGCCGGAGGACTCGCCGCGCAGCCGGCGGCCGATCCACGGGACGAGGTACTCGCGGGCCCAGTGGACGTCGTCGCGGCGGACCTCCAGGGTGCCCCGGGGCGGGAGCGGCGGCCAGGGCTGCTCCGGGTCGGCCGGGACGTCCAGGCCGAGGGCCTGGCCGGCGCGCAGCGCCACGCGCGTGTGGCCCTCGGGTGAGAGGTGCAGCCGGTCGTGGTCCCAGGCCCTGCGGTCCTGGACGGACTTCAGGGACCACAGGTCGAGCACGGGACAGCCGTACCGGTCGGCGATGGCGCGGACGTGCCCGTTGTAGGTGGCGATCTTGCCGCGCAGGTGCTTGAGCAGGGGAACGCCACGGGTGTCGAAGCCGGTCGTCACCAGGACCGAGCCCGCGGCCCCGGTGAGCCGGGCCACGGCGCGCTCGAAGCGCTCGGCCACCTCGTCCGGGTCGGTGCCGGGCCGGATGATGTCGTTGCCGCCCGCGCAGAAGGAGACGAGGTCCGGGGCCATTTCGACGGCCTTGGGGACCTGGTCGGCCACGATCTGGTCGAGCAGCTTTCCACGCACCGCCAGGTTCGTGTACGCGAAGTCGCCCTCGGGCCGCCGGTCGGCGAGCAGTACCGCGAACCGGTCGGCCCAGCCCACGAAGGCCCCGTCGGGGCCGGGGTCGCCGACGCCCTCGGTGAAGCTGTCCCCCACCGCCACGTACGACCCGATCACTGATCTGCTGTCATTCTTCGAATCGTCTGCCACGTCGGACCATGATTCACCTTCGGATGTGACCTACGCGACCGTAATTCAGGGTTGACGGACGGTGAGATAAGCCACTTCCCCAACACCCTCGGCCGGGAATACGCCAGCCGGCCCGACACGCCGACGGCCGGACCCGGGGATCGGGGTCCGGCCGTCGGCGGCGTGTCAGGCAAGAGGTTTACGGCGTGGTCGTCAGCCGACGGCGACGCCGTGCGAGCGGAGGTAGCCGACCGGGTCGATGTCCGACCCGTAGTCGGGCGTGGTGCGGATCTCGAAGTGCAGGTGCGGTCCGGTCACGTTGCCGGTGGCACCGGACAGACCGAGCCGGCCGCCCTCGGTCACGGTCTGGCCGGCCGAGACGGAGAGCTGGGAGAGGTGGCCGTACTGGGCGTAGTAGCCGTCGTTCAGCTTGATGACGACCTGGTTGCCGTACGCGCCGCCCCACCCGGCGGAGACGACGGTGCCGGCGGCAACGGCCTTGACGGGGGTGCCGGTCGGCACGACGAAGTCGACGCCGGTGTGGTAGCCGCTGGACCACATGCTGCCTGCCACGTGGTAGCCGGTGCCGATGGTGGCGCCGGTGACCGGGAGGGTGTAGCCGGTGGAGGGGGCGGGGGTCTGCGCCGCCGCGGTCGCGGTGGTCGCCGGGGCCGACGGGGTCGCCTGCGGCTTCCGGGAGGCCCGCGAGGGCTCGGCGGACTCGGTGTGCGTCGTCGCCGCCTTCGCGCCGAGGGACAGCTTCAGACCCGGGTGGATCAGCGACGGGTCGGCGCCGACGGCCTGCCGGTTGTCCTCGTAGAGCCGGTGCCAGCCGCCGCTGACGTTCTGCTCGTCGGCGATCGCCGCCAGGCAGTCACCGGATTTCACCGTGTAGCTGCGCACGCCCGCGTTCGACTGCGCGGTGGCCTTCTTCTCAGCCGTCTTGTCCACGGCCGGAAGGGACTGCGCGGCCTTACCGGCAACGGACTGCGTGGTGGCGGCGTGCGCTCCGGCGGCTGCGACGAGCGGCAGGGCCAATGCGGCACCGCCGGTCCCGGCGACGGCGATCGAGCGGGTGAGACGCCGGGTCTTCGGGCGTCGGTGCTTACCCTTCGCGGGCATGGCTCGTTCCTCTCCGGCGCCTGCGAGGTGAGCTGTCGGGTTCGGGCTGGAGCTGCCCGGCCGCCACGCGCGGCTGCACCCCGAGCCTGTGCCCCGGAGACCGGGACAGGCAGTCATACCTGGTGGGTCCCCCGCTCCTGCCGAACACGGGTCAAGTGTGTGGGGACTCCGGGCGGCGGCAGGATTCGGCGTTCCGTCCGGATTGGTGGCGAACGTAAGCGAGCGAGACGCACCCGGACAAGCAGCAGTTTCCCGGCGTGAGTGCTCCAGCTGATCGAATTCGGGAATGTACGGTCACCCTCCGTGAATACCCGAATCCTGCACCCTTTCAATTACCCCCGCCGCCACGGGAATTACGTGCACATGACGCGCGACACACGGTCACGAATATGACGCTCCTCACGCACCGCCTCCCCATGCCGTGCTATTCCAGAGCGAGTTGCAATGAAGGCTGCAATTCGGTCAGAAGCCTCAGATACGGCGCAGCCGGATAACTTTCGCATCCAGGTCACCCTTCAGTCCGGTGCGCAGACCGTGGTGCAGCAGGACCGCTCCCCGGTGGACCTCGCCCGTTTCGCGGCATTCGTACGCTTCTGCCGGGTCGAGTCCGCGCAGCCGCAGCGCCGGCACCGGCTCACCGTAGCTCTGCGCCTGGAGGCAGACGAGGACCGCGGTCTCACCCCCGAGCACGTACTGGACGGCGCTCAGGCCACCCGTCGGGGGCCGCAGCCGGTACAGCTCGCCGCGCTGGACGACCGGACGGATCTCCTTGTAGAGCTCCACCCACTGCCGGGCCTCGGACAGCTCCTCCTCGGTCCACTCGGTGAGGTCGCCGCCGACGCCGAGCACCCCGGCCATCGAGCTGACGAAGCGGAACCGCAACGGGCTGACCCGCCCGTTGAGCTGGGTGTTCGGGCTGTCGGTGACCCAGGCGGCCATGACCCGCGCGGGGTGGATCTGGCTGAAGCCGTGCTGGATGGCGAGCCGGTCGAGCGGGTCGGTGTTGTCGGAGGTCCACACCTGGTCGGTGCGGCTGAGCACGCCGAGGTCGATCCGGCCGCCGCCACCCGAGCAGGACTCGAAGGCGACCTGGGGGTGGGCGGTGCGCAGCCGGTCCAGCAGGGCGTACAGGGCGCGGACGTGGTCGACCCACAGGCGCTGCGGGTACGGCTCCCCGGGCCAGCCGGCGTCGGTGAAGCAGCGGTTGAAGTCCCACTTCACGTAGTCGATCGGGGCGCTGGACAGGAGGGTGTCCAGCTGCCTCCAGAGGTATTCCTGAACGTCCTCGCGAGCGAGGTTGAGGACGAGCTGGTTGCGCAGTTCCGTCCGCTTTCGCCCCGGTTGGTGCTGCACCCAGTCGGGGTGGGCGCGGTAGAGCTCGCTGTCGGGGTTGACCATCTCGGGCTCGACCCAGATGCCGAACTGCATGCCGAGGCCGTGCACCTGGTCCGCGAGGGGCTTGAGGCCGTGCGGGAAGCGGTCGGGGTTGGGCGTCCAGTCGCCGAGACCGGCCCGGTCGCTGGTGCGGGCGCCGAACCAGCCGTCGTCCACCACGAACAGCTCGACGCCGATCGCGGCGGCCCGCCGGGCGAGGGCGGTCTGCTGCTGCTCGGAGATGTCGAAGTTGGTCGCCTCCCAGGAGTTGAACAGCACCGGCCGGTCCCGGTCCGCGTCCGGGATGACGTACGCCCGCTGGTAGGCGTGCCAGGTGCGGCTGGCCCCACCGAAGCCGCCGTCGCTCCACAGGCCCGCGAAGACGGGTGTGGTGTACGACTGCCCCGGCTCCAGGAGCAGCAGGCCCGAGTCGTCGTAGCCCGCGCCGCCGGTGATCTGCACGCGCGCGTCCGGGAGTTGGGCGACGGCGATGCGCCAGGAGCCGGACCAGCCGAGCGCGCAGCCGTAGACCTCGCCGCGCTCCTCGGTCGCGTCGGTGTCCAGCGCGACCCAGGGCAGGTGCTGGTGGCCGGTGTGGCCGCGGCGGCTGCCGATGACCTTCTCACCGTGGGTGAGGGGGGCGGTGGTGAGCAGGGACTCGGCGGCCCAGCGGCCGTGCAGCTGGGACAGCCGCCAGCCCTCGCGGTCGGGCAGGGTCCAGGTGGCGGCGTCGGCGCGCAGCAGCTCCACGCGCGCGTGCCCGCCGTTGGCCACGGTCACCCAGCGCTCCACGACGTCCCCGCGCATCCGGTAGTGCAGGGTGACCGCCATGCCGTCGTCGTCGAAGCGCAGCCGCAGCTGGTCGCCGTCGGCGCCGCCCTCGGTGTCGTACGACACGAGGCGCCACTCGGTGCCGCGCCGCTCCTCGGTGCGCACGGACAGGGCGGGGCGGACGAAGCGGGGACCGCCCTCGACGGGGTACTCCTCGCGGCCGTCGAGCGGGGACTCGAAGGGCCAGTAGGCGGGCAGCGGGTTCACCGCGAGCGCCTCGGCGTCGGCGAGCGCGATCCGTGGCCCCCAGTGGAGGTGCAGCAGCTCGTCCGTATCGGTCAGATGCAGCGCATAGCTGCTGGTGGGCCCCGACAGGAGCCACGTACGACCGTTTTCGGCGATGTCCACCATCGAGAACCTCACAGGTGCCAACAGATCCGCTCAAGTGCGAACATCATTAGGCCCGTCGCCCCCTGGTGGCAACGCCTGTGGACAACTCATTGCCCGAGGAAATCGATGTCGTATGGTCGACGCAGCGCCCGTCGACGAGCCGCGCCGGCGGGGCCGACTGAAAGGAGCACCCGTGACGCAGCAGGTCCCGTCGACCGAACCCGAGCTGGCCGGAGTCCGCAATTTCCGTGACGTGGGCGGGCTGCCGACCGTGGACGGACGGCGGGTGCGCCACGGAGTGCTGTTCCGCAGCGGCCACCTCGCGCACGCGACCGAGAAGGACGCGGCCTTCCTCGCCTCCCTGGGCCTGCACACGGTCTTCGACTTCCGCAACGCGGCCGACCAGAAGCTGGAGGGCCCGGACGTCGAGCTGCCCGGCGTGCGGAACGTGAACCTGCCGCTGAGCGACCCGGCGGACGGCGCCGAGTTCTGGAAGATGGTCCGCGACGGCGACCTCGACCAGCTTCGCTCGATCCTCGCGGACGGCAAGGGGGCGGGCCGGATGGTCGCCTCGTACCGGACGATCGTCACGGAGCGCACCGCCGAGCACTCCCGGGTGCTGCACGCGCTGGCCGGGGACAGCGTGCCGGCGCTGATGCACTGCGCGGCCGGCAAGGACCGCGCGGGCATCTCCATAGCCGTCACGCTCCTCGCCGTGGGCGTGGAACGTGAGGCGATCATCGCCGACTACCTGGAGTCCAACGCCAAGCACCGCCGCTACAAGGTGCGCCGCAACGGCAACCCGGACACCGCGTACACGCCGGAGGTCATGGAACTGCTGAGCCCGCTCTTCGACGCGCGGGCCGAGTACCTGTCGGCGGCGTTCCAGAGCATCGAGGACACGTGGGGCGGGGTCGACGCCTACTTCGAACAGGGTCTCGGGCTCAGCCCCGAGACCCGGGAGCGGCTGCGCGAGCGCCTTGTGGACTGAGGGCCCTCAGCCCTTGGCGCCCACCGTGAACAGCAGGTAGAGGAACGCGGCGAAAAGGTGGCCGACCGCGATGTAGATGATCAGCCGGATCCACAGCGAGCGGGGGAACTTCTCCTCGAAGTTGCTCATGGCAGCTCTCCAGTCAGGGGGCCCAGGCACAGCGTGGCCGTGGGACTCTGCAGCAGGGTGTGAACGAACAGCAGCTCCACGCCGTCGTGATCCTCGGCGGCGAGGCGGTGCGGGGTGAGCGAGTCGAAGTGCGCGCTGTCGCCGGGCGCGAGCAGATGCGCGGCGTCCCCCAGGCGCAGTCTGAGCCGTCCCTTCAGCACATAGAGCCACTCCTCGCCGGGGTGGACGCGCACGATGTCGCCCTGGGTGCCGTACGGCACCCGGACGCGCAGCGCCTGCATGCCGCGCCCGGGGGCTCCGGCCTGGACGTAGGTCCAGCCACCCGCGTGGGTCGGTTCCATGTCGGCGGCGCGCACGATCGCGTCCCGGTCGGCGACCGTCTCGCCGAGCAGCTCCGAGACGGTCGTACCGTAGATACGGGCGAGCGCGAGCAGCATCGGCAGGGAGGGCTGACGCTGCCCGGTCTCCAGCCGGGAGAGGTGGGCGGCCGAGAGCCCGGCGGACCGGGCGGCGGCCTCCAGGGTGAGGCCGGCGCGTCGGCGCAGGGCGCGGAGCTGCGGGGCGACGGCGGGCAGCTCGTCGCCGGGCTCCGGCTCGGGAGGAGCGTTCATGTCTCCATTGAGCCGGGCATTTGCCTCTGCGGCAAATTTATTGCCTCAGAGGCAAAGGACGGGGGGTCGCGCTAGCGGTTGGCCACCGCCTGCTTGATCAGGGTCTTGCCGAAGTCCCACATCAGTCCGCCGCCGGTGTGGGCGTCGTCCATCACCGCCGTGAAGGCGTCCACGAACCGGTCCACGTCCGCCTCGTCGACCACCAGCGGCGGAATGAGCTTGATCACCTCCAGGTGGTCGCCGGAGACCTGGGTGAGGATCCGGTGGCGTTGCAGCAGCGGTACGACCACCATCTGGGCGAACAGGCCCTTGCGCGCGGCCTGGAGCATGGTCCAGCGGCCGCGCAGCTTCAGCGAGCTGGGCTTTCCGAACTCGATGCCGATCATCAGGCCCCGGCCGCGGACGTCGGCGAGCAGCTCGTACGTGTCGATCAGCGCGGTGAGCCGGGACTTCAGCAGCTCGCCCGTCCTGCGCACTCCGGCGACGATCTGCTCGTTCTCCATGACCGACAGCACGGCAAGACCCGCCGCCATCGCCTGGGCGTTGGACCCGAAGCTCGCCGAGTGGACCAGCACGCGGTCCATGGACGAGTAGACCTTCTTGAAGATCCAGTCCTTGCCGAGGGTGGCGCCGACGGGGACGTAGCCGCCGGACAGCGCCTTCGCCACGCACACCAGGTCCGGTTCGACGCCGTCCTCGTGCTGGTAGGCGTAGAAGTCGCCGGTGCGGCCGAGGCCGGTCTGCACCTCGTCCGCGATGAGCAGCGCCTTGTGCCGGTGCAGCAGCTCCTGGGCGGCGCGCAGATAGCCGGGTGGGGCCTCGTGCACACCCTTGCCCTGGATCGGCTCGACGATCAGCGCGGCGACATCGCCCTTCTTCAACTCCCTCGCCAGCGCGTCGAGATCGCCGAGGGGTACTGCGGTGTCGGGCAGCAGCGGGGCGAAGCCGTCGCGGAAGCCGTCCTCGCCGTTGACCGACAGGGAGCCGGTGGTCAGACCGTGGAAGGCGTGGTCGCAGTACAGGATCCGCGGTCTGCCGGTGGCGTAGCGGGCGAACTTCAGGGCGGTCTCGACCGCCTCGGTGCCGCTGTTGCCGAAGAACACCCGGTCCAGGTGCGGGCTGTGGACGAGCAGCCGCTCCGCGAGCAGGCCGGGCAACGGCTGGCAGTCGAAGCGGGTGAGGTCGGCGAGTTGCGCGTCGAGGACGTCGTGCAGCGCCTTGCGGACGACCGGGTGGTGGCGGCCGAGGCCCATCACCCCGAACCCGGCGAGCATGTCCAGGTAGTCGTTGCCGTCCGCGTCGAAGAAGTGGGCGCCCTCGGCGCGCTCGTAGACCTTGTCGAAACCGATGGTGTGCAGCATGCGCGGGAGCTGCGGATTCAGGTACTTCGTGTGCAGCTCGTAGCGCTCGGCCCCGCGCTCGGCGAGGAGGGCGCCGAGGTCGAACTCGGTGGTCATTCAGCTCTCTCCTTGACTGTGCCCCCCGTGTCCTTGACGGCCAGGCTCGCGCCGATCCGGCCGGCGACCTCGACGGGCGTGAGGCCGATGTCGGCCAGCACCTCGCTGCGCTTGGCGTGCGCGAGGAACTGCTCCGGGATGCCGAACCGCCGTACGGGCACGTCCACGTCGGCGTCACCGAGCGCGAGCGCCACGGCCGAACCGACGCCGGCGGACCGGCTGTTGTCCTCCACCACGGCCACCAGGCGGTGCGCCGCGGCCAGGCCCGGCAGCGCCGGGTCGACGGGCTTGACCCACCGGGGGTCCACCACCGTGCACGCGATGCCGCGCGCCGCCAGCAGCTCGGCGGCCTGCAGACACACCGGTGCCATCACGCCGACGGCCACCAGGAGCACCTCGGCGTGCTCGGCACGGTGCAGGACGTCCATGCCGCCGACGCGGTCGATCGCCGGGATCTCCGGCCCCACCGACTCCTTGGGGAAGCGGACCAGGGTGGGCGCGTCGTCCACGGCGACGGCCTCGCGCAGCTGGGCGCGCAACTGCTCGGCGTCGCGCGGCGCGGCGATCCTGAGGCCCGGTACGACCTGGAGGACGGACAGGTCCCACATGCCGTTGTGGGAAGCCCCGTCGACACCGGTGACGCCGGCCCGGTCCAGCACGAAGGTGACCCCGCACCGGTGCAGGGCCACGTCCATCAGCAGCTGGTCGAAGGCGCGGTTGAGGAACGTGGCGTAGACGGCGACGACCGGGTGCAGCCCGCCGGTGGCGAGTCCTGCCGCGGACACGGCCGCGTGCTGCTCGGCGATGCCCACGTCCCACACCCGGTCGGGGAAGCGCTCGGCGAACGCGCCGAGCCCCACGGGATGCAGCATGGCCGCCGTGATCGCCACGACGTCCTCCCGCTCCTCCCCGATCCTGACGATCTCGTCACTGAACACCGAGGTCCAGGAGGGCCCGTTGGACGGCGTGAGCGGTGCGCAGGTGAGCGGGTCCATCACGCCGACGGTGTGGAAGTGGTCCTCCTCGTGGGCGAGGGCGGGTTCGTAACCGCGGCCCTTCTCCGTGAGGCAGTGGACCAGGACCGGCCCGTGGAAGCGTTTCGCCCGGCGCAGCGCGGACTCGACGGCGCCGATGTCGTGGCCGTCGATCGGGCCGACGTACTTCAGGCCCAGGTCCTCGAACATGCCCTGCGGGGCGAAGGCGTCCTTGAAGCCCTTCTTCGCGCCGTGCAGGGACTCGTAGAGGGTGTGGCCGACGACCGGAGTCCGCAGGAGGACGTCCTTGCCCCAGGCGAGGACCTTCTCGTAGCCGTCGGTGGTGCGCAGGGTGGCCAGGTGGTTGGCGAGGCCCCCGATGGTCGGGGCGTACGACCGCTCGTTGTCGTTGACGACGATGATCAGCGGCCGGTCCTTGGCGGCCGCGATGTTGTTCAGCGCCTCCCAGGCCATGCCGCCGGTCAGCGCACCGTCGCCGATGACCGCGACCACATGGCCCTTCTCCCCCCGCACCTGGTTGGCCTTGGCGAGGCCGTCGGCCCAGCCCAGGGCGGTGGAGGCATGACTGTTCTCGATGACGTCGTGCTCGGACTCCTCACGCGAGGGATAGCCCGACAGGCCCCCCTTGCCGCGCAGCTTGGAGAAGTCCTGACGCCCGGTCAGCAGCTTGTGCACATAGCTCTGGTGCCCGGTGTCCCACAGGATGCGGTCGACCGGTGACTCGAAGGCCCGGTGGAGCGCGATGGCAAGTTCCACCACTCCCAGATTGGGCCCTAGATGACCGCCGGTTCTCGACACCGCGTGCACCAGGAACTCACGTACTTCCTCGGACAGTTCACCGAGTTCCGCCTCGGACAGCGCCTTCAGGTCGCGTGGTCCCCGGATGGTCTCCAGAATCGTCACGCTGGGCCCCCTCTCGGTCCGTGCCGTGTCTTCCCCAACTCACTTCGTCTGCTCGGCGAGCTTCATGGCCTCCTCGATGAGGGTCTCCACGATCTTGGACTCGGGGACCGTCTTGATGACCTCGCCCTTGACGAAGATCTGGCCCTTGCCGTTGCCGGAGGCGACGCCGAGGTCGGCCTCGCGGGCCTCGCCGGGACCGTTGACGACACAGCCCATGACGGCGACGCGCAGCGGGACGTCCATTCCGGTGAGACCGGCGGTGACCTCTTCGGCGAGCTTGTAGACGTCGACCTGGGCGCGGCCGCAGGACGGGCAGGAGACGATCTCCAGGCCGCGCTGGCGCAGGTTCAGCGACTCGAGGATCTGGATGCCGACCTTGACCTCCTCGGCGGGCGGGGCCGAGAGGGAGACGCGGATGGTGTCGCCGATGCCC
>NZ_JBIBKS010000039.1:0-52847 GCF_042959345.1 Streptomyces sp. NPDC007905
GACTGGTACAACCACCGAAGACTCCACGGTGAGATAGGCCACGTCCCGCCCGTCGAATACGAAGCCAACTACTACACCGAACTCACGAAACCCCAAGTCACAACCACAGTCTGAGATCTCTACCGAACCCGGGGCGGTTCAGTGTGTAAGCGAGACCGCCCTGCAACTAGCGCGTTCACGGTAGAGGTCTGCGTCGGCGAGTTCCGAACCCATTCCGCCCTCGCCGGCGGCGAAGCAGAAGTCGCAGCTGCCCATGTGGCGTGAGGGGCTTCACTGGTCGGCGCTGTCGGTGGACTACCAGCCCAATCACGCTACTGAGCAACCGATTTGGACACCACGAGCACAACCGCAATCCTGCGACACGGGCCTCCCAGGGCCAGCTCGTTCGGATTTCGACAATCCCGAGCTGGGCAGGAGGCCCCGCCTTCATACCGAGCCACCGCACTCGAGCCGGCGTCCAACAAGATCGGTACGACAACGGCTGCTCAATGCAGAGAATTGGTAACATCCCTGCGATTAACGGGTGGGGCAGGCGATGATCCCGGCCATGGAGACGAGGAGAGCGGTCGGCTGGTACTGCCTGGGAGCCATCGGCGGGCTGGTGTGCGTGGCCGCTGCGTTCTGGACGCTGCGGGCGCTGACCAAGGGACACTTGCAGTACGGCGACGCCGCAGGGGTGCTGTCCTTATTGCCGGGCGTGTTGGGCACCGTCATGGGCGTGTGGGGTGTGCGGCTGGCAGTGGTCGCGCTACGCGAGGCCCGCACAGGTCCAGTGATCGCCGCTGACCTGGCCACGCGCGTGCTGACCACCGAGGGCGCACAGTACAGGCAGCTCTTGGGCGGGGACCGGCAGGCGCTGAACGGCCCAATCGACCTCGCCTTCACCTGTACGGATGCCTATGGCGTGGAGGGCGCCGCCGGCCACGGCACCTTGAAAGACATCGCCGGATATTACCGGCCGGTTCGGCCGGCACGCCTGGTCATCACCGGCCCGCCCGGCAGCCGCGGCAGCCGTGGACGGCGCCGCGAAGCAGGCGACGCAGGAGCAGGAAAGACCGTCCTGGCCATCGCCCTGGTGCTCGGTCTCATCCGCGACCGCGGCGAGAGTGACCCGGTACCGGTTCGGCTCGCAGCCACCGCGTGGCCGGGCACGCCGATCCGTGACTGGCTCACCCATCACCTGGTGCGTACCTATCGTCTCACCCCGAAGGACGCCCGCCGCCTGGTCCGCGAGAACCTGGTGCTCCCGGTAATCGACGGCCTGGACGAAATGGACACCGCTCCCACACCCGGCGGCACCTCCCGCGCCGCGCGACTGCTGCGTGCCGTCGAACTCCACGACCACGCCGGTGAGAAGGCTCCTGTGGTGCTGACCTGTCGTCACGTTGCCTACAATGCTCTCGTCGCCGCGGAGGCCCAGCCGCAGAAGACGGCCCGGGTGCAGATCGCCCGGATCGACCCCGAGCGGATCGTGGAGTATCTCCAAACACGGGTCGGGTACTCCGCACGAAATCTGGCCCGCTGGCAGCCCGTCCTCGACGCGGTCACCCCGCCCACCGGTCAGCCGTCGGCGCGGTCGCCGCTGGCAAGGAAGCTCGACAGCCCCTGGCGCCTGACGTTGGCAGCCGTCGTCTACGAGGAACGCGGCGACGACGGCGGTTTCCTGCGCAACCCGGCTGACCTCCTTACCCTCGCCTGCAGCAGAGATTTCTACTGCCATCTGCTCGACCGGTACATCAAAGCCGCCGTCAATGCGCCCCTCAGCGGCGACGGCGAGCAGGCGGCTCCCCGCGCCCGGACGGTCCGGCTGGACCCGGAGAGGACCTGGCGTCATCTGGCGGCTCTCGCCCACTACCTGCACACCAACGCCCTGCACACTCCCCGTCGGGTGGCTGGCCGGGAGCTGTCCGGCAGCGACATCGTCCTGCACGAACTGTGGCCCTTGGCCGGTGACCGGGCCCGTATCGTCGGCGCCATCGTCACCCACGTCATGGTGTTTCCGTTCTGCATCACGTTCGGCACGCTCTGCGTGCTGCTGCACTGGTCGTTGGTCATTCCCTGTGTCGTCGCCATGCTCGCCCCCTTCGCGGGGATGATGTCTCACAGACGTTCCTGGCCGGTGCCCCGAAGGCTTGACTTCCAGCGACTGCGCAGCCGCCGTGGCCTCGTGGCGTTGTTTCCCGCTGTCACGGCGGGCACCGGCCTTGGAATTGCCATCGGCATCCGTGACGGGGACGCGCCGGGGATCGCCTACGGTGCTGTGACCACGGTCGTCCTCGGCACCATCCTGGGCAGTGGCTTCCAGCAAAGGGGCAGCAGTTCTGTGATCGATCCGCGGGCGCCCCTAAGGGCTGACCTGACCGGCATGCTCATCATGGTGCTCGGGTTCGGCCTCCTGAATGGACTCGCCAGCTCGTTCGGGTTCGGGTTCGCTGGCGGGCTCGGTGTCGCGGTCGGCGCCGTGTGCGGCGTCGCGTGGGGGCTCGCTCTCGCGGTCGCCTTCGGACTCATCGGCGGCCCGGGGGCGGTCGCCATCCGCTACATGGCCTTCCTGGTCTGCGCGCGCCGCCACTTGCCCTGGCGGCTCGGCAGATTCCTGGACCGCTGCCACCAGCTCGGACTGCTCCGCATGGCGGGCATCGCCTATCAGTTCCGCCAGCGCGAACTACAGGACCACCTCGCCAACCGCCCCACGGCACCCATCGGTATCTGAGTCCCCGACCCGGTTGTCTCCCGCTCCGGGACGACCCGGTAGAAGGCAGAAGAGAGACGACAGACGGCGAAGTTCCCTTGACCTGCGCTTGCTCGGGGATGCCCGCGACGCAGACGAGCACGCCGACCATCTGCAGGAAGGTAAGCAGCCGGTAAGGCAGATCGTCGGTGTCGTAGGAGGCGAACCAGGGGAACATCATCCACGACCACCAGATCCCTAAGAACACCATCAGATACGTCGGCGAAGGTGCAGGATGTGGACCGAAAGGCAGCAATGATCACGCCGTCGGTCCGGGCGCTGCAGCGCTAGCTAGGCGAAAGGCGTGGACGCACCCCGCCGCGCGCGTCCCGGCCGGCCCGTGGCTGCTCCCGGTGATAGCGCTCGGCGCCCTCTCCTGGTGCGAGGCCCGCTGGCACAAGCCCTGGTATCAGCTGACCACGGCGTAGCTGCGTGTGTCTCACGCGGTCCGGTGGCTGTCGACTCGCTCGTCCGAATGCACAGCGGCGGACCCGTTCGTGATCTCCGCGAGGATTCCGTCCTGTGCGCTTCGTCCGCACCGCCTCCGCAGCCGTCGTCGTCGCCGCGCTGCTCGTCCCTGCCGTCAGTCGGCGGGGCCGACCAGGTCCGGTGCTCGCAGGACAGGAGCCGGGATGCCCCAGGCGTCGACGAGGTCGACGGCGAGGGGGCGCACCTTGCGGCAGAGGTCGTTCACCTCGCGACTGATCGCTTTGGACCGCTGGACGGTCAGCCGGCCGTGTTCCATGAACCAGGCACGGTCGGCTTCGATGGTCGAGAGCGCGAACAGGTCGCACAGCAGGCCCAGGGCATCCTTCTCTGTGCCTTCAGGAAGAGCCCGCACCTTGTCGACGAAGGCTTCGGTGACCAGCCGTTCGACGTGGGCCCGGGCGAGGGCGATGACGTGGTCCTGGATCAGCGAGAAGA
Source organism: Streptomyces sp. NPDC007905 (assembly GCF_042959345.1). Classification (NCBI taxonomy): domain Bacteria; kingdom Bacillati; phylum Actinomycetota; class Actinomycetes; order Kitasatosporales; family Streptomycetaceae; genus Streptomyces; species Streptomyces sp. NPDC007905. Next base: position 3,656 of record NZ_JBIBKS010000039.1, read on the forward strand.
CCGCGCCGGGCTCGTCCTGCTGGATGCCGCGCTTCATGCGGCGGGCGAGGCCGGCGAGCATGTGCTCCCTCGCGGAAGCGAACCATGGCGAGGTGGTACTCCGAGTCGAGGAGTCCAGCTTCCCGGTCCCATGCGTCACCGCCGGGCAGCAGGTCACGGACACGTTCGAGGAGTTTGTGCGCCGAGGTCCGCTCGATGACGGTCTCGACGGCGAGGCCGGTGACGTAGCGGACCATACCGAGCTGGTCGAGGTCCTCGAACTCGGTCGCGTGATCGGTGAGCCGGCCCTTGGCCACGAGCTGGAGGAGCACGTGGTTGTCGCCCTCGAAGGTGGTGAAGACGTCGCTGTCCCGTTTGAGGGCGGCGAAACGGTTCCGGGCAAGGTATCCCGCGCCACCGCACGCCTCGCGGCACTCCTGGACGACGCGGGTGGCGTGCCAGGTGGCGAGTGCCTTGATGCCGGCGGCTCGCGACTCAAGGCGGCGCCGTGCCTGCGGGTCGTTTTCGATGCTGGAGAAGACCTCGTGCAGCTGGGCTCGTACGACGTCCTGGGCGAAGTGCAGCGCGTAGGTGCGGGCGAGGAGGGGGAGCAGCCGGCGCTGGTGGAGGCCGTAGTCGAGGAGTACCTGTTCCTCGGTGTCCCGGGACGATTTGAACTGGCGCCGCCGGTCGGCATACTTGGTGGCGACCACTAGTGCGACCTTGGCGACGCTGACTCCGGCTCCGGCAACGCTGACTCGGCCCTGCACGAGGGTGCCGAGCATGGTGAAGAAGCGTCGGTCGGGGCTCTCGATGGCGCCCTCATAGCGACCTTCGGGGGTGACCTGGGCGAAGCGGTCGAGGAGCGCCTCCCGGGGGGACGCGTACCCCGTCGAAGCGGATGCGTCCGTTGTCGACGCCGTTGAGGCCCATCTTCCGGCCGTCGTCCTCTATGGCGACACCGGGCAGGACCCGGCCGTCCGACCGTAGAGGAACGACGAAGGCGTGGACTCCCTCGGTCCGGCCGTCCACCTCCAGCTGGGCGAAGACGACGGCGAGTTCGGCGTGGCGCGCGGCGTTGCCTATGTAGTCCTTGCGACCTTGCTCGTCGGGAGTGGTGAGGACAAACTCCCGGTTCTCGGGGTCGTAGCGGGCGATGGTGCCGAGCGCCTGGACGTTGGAACCGTGACCCACCTCGGTCATGGCGAAGCAGCCCATCAGCTCTCCGGTGACCAGGCGGGGCAGGTATGTCTTGTGGTGGTGGTCGGTGCCGAGATGCAGGATGGCTCCGCCGAAGAGCCCGAACTGGACGCCAACCTTCACGAGGACGGAGAGGTCGCCGAATGCCAGGGTCTCGAAGGCGGCGATCGACGCGCCGACGTCGTCGCCGCCGCCGTACGCGCCGGGGAAGCCCATGCCGGTCTGACCTGTCGCGGCCAACTGGACGACGACATCGCGGACCCTCTCGCGGAACGCGTCGATGCCGAGCGCGTCGGCCTCGTCGAGGACGGCGGCATGGGTGACCAGGTTAGTCCGGACGAGGTCCCGGATCCCGGCGTACTCGCCGTCGAGAACGGCGGTTAGGGCCGGGACGTCGATCTCGAGCTGGAACCGGCCGCCGGCGAAGACGGAGCTGTTCTCGGTTGCCATGCCGCTTCGCTACCCCGAGCCGCGACTATCAACCGACGCGACCCCGGCGCCAAGCGTGGTCGGCGCGGGGCGCGGGACCGGTGCGCGGTTCCGAACGGCTGACGAACGCTGCCGCCGTTGGCCGAGGTGGCCGGCCAGGTAGCGGTGGCAGGCGTCGACAGCCTTGACGGTGTTTACAAGCCCGCTTCACGGACATTTGGAGCCCCCGAGACGGAAACCGAGATGCGCAGGGATCTCTCTAGCGCATCTGTGGAGGATGAGCGTGACTGAGAACATGTGGAACTACGCCCCGACGGCCGGCCACACTCCTGACGCCGATCTGACCGGTTATGCGGTGGAAGCGACGGACGGACACATCGGCAAGGTCGACAAGCACTCCAACGACGTCGGATCGCAGTACATGGTCGTCGACACCGGAAAGTGGATCTTCGGCAAGGAGGTCCTGCTCCCAGCCGCTACGATCACCCTCATCGACCACAATGCGAGCACCATCACTGTCGCTCGCTCCAAAGAGCAGATCAAGCGCGCACCGGAGTTCGACAAGGACAAGCACTTGGGCGACCCCGCCTACCGCGACCAGATCAGCGGCCACTACGGGGCCGGTGGCGCCGGCCACTGATCCCGCCGATTCCCCAACAAGGCGGTCGACCACAACTCCGCTACGCGCTATGGCCTTGAAGCAGACGGAGCGCTGGCGAAGCCGTAGGTGCCTCCGGGCGATGTGACACCTCCCCAACCTGCCTACGAAGCGGTGGGCGGCTCTCGAGGGGCTGGCGCGGGTCCGGCTCCGCCCGCTCATCCCGCCAGGCGGACGTGGTGGTAGCCGCCACCGACTCTGTAGCGTGCCATGGGCCGGTCAACGGCATGCGTGCGCTTCCCGTACGCATGCCGTACGGGAAGCGCACGAGCCCGGCATCGCGCGGCGGCATCGGCATCCGCCTCCAGCCGGGCGCGGGCGGCAGCCAGGATGGGTGTCCTGGGAACGGCAGATGGGCCTCCCCGCGGTACGGGAAAGCCCATCATCGGGCGCCGGCTCACCGGCTGGCGTCACCTACCGCCACTGGCAAAGGGGGGATCAGTGGCGGTGTCCGCGGTGGCAACCCCAGGAGACCTCGTCGACGTACCGGCCGCGGTCGTTGCGCAGCGTCGCGATGTCGTGGTCGTCGTTCCACACGTAGGCGCGGCGGTCCTGGAAGAGGTCAGTGCGGGTGTCGCGGCCGATGCCGGTGTGGACGCGGACCGTGGAGCGGCCGTCGAGGCGGACGTGGCGGAACGTGTAGGAGTGGCCGTCCTCGTCGGCGAGGGTCCAGCTGTCCAGGTTCACCGCCCGGCGGGTGGAGTTGGTGATGTCCACCCACTCCTTGTTCAGCGACCAGTTGGAGCGGTTGTCACGGCCCGGGGAGTCGTACTGCACACCCGAGATGTACACCGCGGCGTGCGCGCGGCCCGGGTGGTGGTCGGCGGCCGAAGCCGGCAGCGCCACCGCGCCCACGGCGGCGGCCGCAACAGCAGCGACGGCGGTCATACGACGGACGGAAGAAGCAACGGACACCAGGGTCCCCCTTAGTGCGCACACCCCGACTCCGGCCCGTGGCGCCAGAAACCCCAGGCCAGCGGAGTGCGTTGTGCTGGTGCGCAGCCAGCCGGCCGCACACCCACACCCTGCAACCCAAACCCCCGCAAGGTGAGGGAAATGCGCACGGCATTACAGATTCACCAGATCTTCGTGACACTCGCATGCAACAACCATCTATGCCGTGAATGCGGCAGATTGACGCTCTGCCAGGCATGGTCACCGTGGAATTGCAGGCCTGAGGCAACCATCCGCCAGGACACGCCACCCCAATTCAGCAGACGCATTCACCCAAAAGTGAGTAACAGACCCAACGGGGACCGCCGGCTCAAGGACCTATGCACCGGGCCTGGCGCACGCAGCCCCCGGAAGGGGGTTACGGCGGAGAGGGCAGGATTCGAACCTGCGTGGGCCCCGAAGGGCCCGACCGTGAGGCGAGCTCGCTGGTCCCCGATCAACCACTCCGGGCACCTCTCCCCGTGTCCGGCCCGGGTGTTGCCCGCTGCCGTTCACAGGACCTACTGTCGCAGGGTCGGCTGACAGCGTGCTGACATGCCCGTCCGGTCCCTCCGGGGACCCATGCCATGCGCGAGCACACGAGGATGGGCGCGGGCTCGTGCCCGTCAGTCCCACCCGTTCCAGCTCATGCCCGGGAGAAGTTCGCCATCCGGGCTGCTCAGCCCCGGATGAACCGGGCAGCCTGATGCTGGGGCAGGCGCCGCTAGGTGTCGGCGCCGGGACGTCCAGCAGGGCCGTCTGGAGGTCCCGGCGGTCATCTCGATCAGCCGATTCCGGTGACCTGCAGGGCTGTGGTCCAGTTGTTCTTGATGGCGCTGCGGGCGGCGGACAGGGTGATGGTGCCGGCGCAGACGGCGTTCTTCAGTTTGGTCTCTACTCCGTCCTTGGAGTGTGCGGTCTGGGAGCCGGAGTAGGGCTCGGGCCACAGGTTGTGGGGGTCGCGGGGTGCGCCGCCGAGTTCGAGGGGGACGAGGTGGTCTTCCTCGTAGTCGGCCCTGTTGGTGTCGGTGTAGCCGTAGTCGGTGATGCCCTGGGCTTTGAGGGGGTTGGTGTAGGAGGTCGGGGGGCGGACGGTGGCGGTCCAGCCGGAGACGCAGATGGTGCTGTGGATGTTCGACTGGGTGACGTCGGGGTTGTAGGCGCCGGGCGTGCACGAGGAGTCGGGTAGCGGGAGGTAGGCGTGGGAGCAGGTCGATGCCTGGGCGGTGCTGGCCGTGGCGGCGATCAGGCCTGCGGACCCGAGGGCCAGGGCGGTGAGGGTGGCGGTGAAGCGACGCATGTGGGGTTCTCCTGCAGGATCGGCCCGGAGGGTGGGGTGCCGGGCGACTGACGGCATGACACCACCGCTCGCTCTATGCGAGTAGATCCTGCGGAGTGAACAAGAAGCGACCTGCGTAACCTTTGCCTCTACCGAACCAAGCCTTTCCGAACCTCTCTGTTTAGTCGCCGAGTTGCGCCGTTAGGACACCGTCAGCCGGTCAGCGGACAGGCCGGTGACTCCCGGAACGGTCCCGCCCAGGCCCTGCGAGAGGCGGCACGGCGCCGTGGTGCTGAAGCGCGCGGGCAGCTTGAGGATGGCCGGCTGCTCCCGGGGCCGGTACGGCGCGCGGCCGCTGATGCAGGCCTAGGACGCCACCCGGGACCAAGCCGTGGACGCCAACGGCAGAACATTCCGCAGTGCACGCAATGTCGGCCGCACACGGAACTGGGCGTGCTCGGCTGACCGCTGGCGGCTCCGCTGCGGCGTCAGCCGCCTGCCGAGGCATCCCTCCTTGCGGTGACCGGCCGCGTGGTGCCACTCGCGGATGCCCCTGGTGCAGCACAGTGATCCGGTGCTCCCCCGCCGGTCATCGTTGGCCCTTCTCCTCTTGGCGCTGCTGGCCGTCACGGGCTGTACCACCGTGACGCCCAGCCTCTCGCCGGACGACGGCCGTACCCTGGGCCTACGGGCTCCCCTCGTACAGGACGGGCCAGCGTCCACGGTGCCGATGGGATCGTTGCCCCCGGCGCGCTCCGCGCTGGTGCGCACCGGGCCCACTCAGGCGCGGCACACAGCTAAGGCACGGCACCTGCGCCGCCACCGGAGCCAGCCACCAGTGACTCACGCGCAGCCGGCGCATAGAACTGCTCCCCGATCTCATCCCGCGCCACGCCGTCGGCCTGCCCCTCCTCCGCGTCCTGGGACGCGGCATCCTGTCGTGCAGGTGCCCCGGGCCCGACCGGTGCCCCGGACGCGGACCTATCCCCAGCGCATGCGACAGCTGTGCCGCAGCGCCGAGAAAGTGGCGGCCCCCGACATCGTGAGCCTGTGCCGGCAGGCCTGGGGGTAGCCCTCCAGGCGCGGCGTGAACCTGCTGATCACGGGCCCGCGGGGGTCACTCTCAACTGGCTCCTCGTCCGTGAGCCGGACCGCCTTCTACGCGGCGTGCTCCAGCTCGTACCGGTTGTCCCCCGCCGCCGCAGCGTGCGCGGTGACGGCCGACTGAGCGGTGTCGATCGCCTCGCGCCAATGGCGCCACTGGGCGTCGTATTCCGTCCCGGTGTGACCCGCGAGCTTCACGCGTTTCTGCTCGGCGGATCGTTCCAGTTCGATCAGTTCCTCGATGGCCTCTGCCACAGGCACGGACCCTAAGCGGCACGTGCCGCGCCTCGCCGATCGGGCCCGCCGACCAACCGGGTAGAGCCACACAGCAACTTGTGGAAGGCATCGCCCATGACCTGGACGCTGCCGGAGCCCATGCTCGCCGCCCCTGTGTCCGACCCCGCCCTGCCCCCGGGGCACGCGGCGGAGCCGAAATGGGACGGCTGGAGAGCACTCCTGTCCTGGGACGCTCACCGCCTGATCCTGCGCTCCCGCAGGGGCACCGACCTCGAACCCTCCTTTCCGGAGCTGCGGGCCGGTGCTGCGCAGCTCCCCGATGCGACCGCCTTGGACGGGGAGCTGGTCGTGTGGGATGCCGCGGGCCGTCTGGCGTTCGAGCGGCTGCAGGGCCGCCTTCAGTGCCGCGGCGCGGGTGCGCTGCGGCTCGCCGAGCAGTGGCCGGCGCACTTCGTGGCCTTCGACCTGCTCCGGCTCTCCGGCACCGACACGGTCGGGTGGACCTACCGCCGCCGCAGGGCCGCCCTGGAAGCCCTCTTCGCCGACCACCGGCTCACCGCACCGTGGGTGCTGTGCCCGTCGACCACCGATCCGGACACCGTGCGCGAGTGGCTGACCAGCTGGACGGCGGTCGGGCTCGAAGGCGTGGTCTACAAGAGGCTGGAGGGAAAGTACGAGCCGTCCGTCCGAGGCTGGAGAAAGTACAAGGCCCGGGAGACCGAGGACGCCATTGTCGGCGCGTTCACCGGCTCCCCGGCGGCTCCCCGCACGCTGCTGCTGGGCCGGTACGACGCCGACGGGCGACTGCGTTACGTCGGACGCAGCACCACTCTCCCGCAGACCGCGGGCCGGGCGGTCGCCGGGCTCCTCACCTCGGCCGGAGACGATCATCCCTGGACGGGCTGGACGTTCAGCGCCGGGTGGGGCTCGCGCGAGAGGCTGCACGTCACTCTCGTGGCGCCGGAGCTGGTGGTGGAGGTCGGTGTCGACGTCGCCCGTGACGGTGCAGGCCGGTGGCGTCACCCCGCGAGCTGGCACCGGGCACGTCCGGACCTGTTCCCGGCCGACGTTCCGGCCTTCGAGCCCGGCCCGGCACGCTGAGCGCGCGTGAGGTTAGACCGCGTGCCCCGCGCGGAGCTCATGCCGGCTGCCCGGCGAGCGCGGCCAGGCGCTCCATCTCGTCCAGGCCGTCGTTGCAGCACCGCCCGCACACCAGGCGGAGCTTGTTCATCTGGGCGAATACGAGGTTTCCGGCTCCTGCTGACGGCGCGTATGCCTACGATTCAAACGTTCGGCGTACTGGAGAGAACAGCACAATAGGAGAGACATGTCCGAAGGACAGATGTCGTCCGACCGCGCGGAGCTGGAGAAGCTGCTCGGCAAGGACATCGACGAACTGCTCGTGCTCCTGGCGCAGTCCGACCCGGAGCATGCCGAGACGATGTTCTCGTCCGACGAGGCGAGGGACGCCGGACGACGCCGCTTCGAACAGTTGTCGGCCCCTCTGCGCCGACGCATCTGCGACGAGTGGCGCTACTGCGAGAAGAAGGCGAATGGCGACCTCACGGACCACGTCGAGATCGCGGTGGCGGTCGCCGACCTCATCACCACGGTGGTGGGCGGTCTGCCGGTGGCGCTCGTCACTGCCCTCGTGATGAAGCGGGGCCTGAACCAGCTCTGCGGATGCGGCGCCTCCAGTTGACCGTTCCCCCCAACCTGAGTGGCAGTTACCAACCGCGTACGGACAATCTGTGCTTCAACGTCCGCATTCCCGATGAGTTCCCCTTCATCGACTACGAGGTGCGGCGGGCCGAGGACCTTTCCGGGCTCGCCGTCATCGTCGAGGAGTTCCTGCATCGGTGCCAATGGGCGGCGACGCCGTTCGGCCTGGTCTACCGGACCGCCGCGCTGGTACAGGCACGTTTGGGACTGCGCCTGCTGTGCACGCTCGCGGCTGATCCCTCGCTCCGCCTGCCCACCCCCTGGACCAAAGTCCGTGTGAAGGACGTCGCGGCGCCGCTCGCCGAGGATCTGCACACCGTCAGTGCTCTGGAAACGCTGATACGTTTCCTGTTCGGCGCGCCGCTGGGCCGTCCGCTGAACGAACTGAATGCCGCACTGGACACGGCCAGGGAGGCACTGACCCACTTCTCCCCGCTGTTGTTCGGAACGTTCCAGTCATGGAACCCACGAGACGTCGTCTACCGGCCGGACGGAACACCCATCACCAACCGCACCACCCGCGAGGTGATGGAGAGCCATGCCTCCGCGTTCGCCGTCGAGTTGCTGAGGTCGCGCTCCGCGGCAGCGGCAGGACCATGGTTCGACGAGCACACTCGGCGCAAGAGGATCGGCATGTACGCCGCGCTCGAAGAGCTGACGAACACGGCCCGGCTGTCGCTGGAGTCCCTTCCGCACCTCGGCACGCAGTGCCTTCTGCAGCTCGCCGACCTCGCGATCGGCGAACAGATCGCCGATGTACCGGGACTGCCACCACCTGCCGACTACATCGAGTCCATGCTGCCGTACGTCCGGTACGGGACGGCGCTGAAGGACGTGGCCCAGTCCGCGGACGCCCTGGCCCTGCTGGAGAGGCAGAGCCCCGAGGAGCACGCCGATCTCGACGACGCCCTGCGGCTGCGCGTGATCATGCGCAACGCACTGACGATCAGGGGCCAGGCGTCGCCAGCGTTCGGTCTTCCGGTCATGTCACGGCGTCCGGTCATGCTCCGCAACGCCGCCGCCGCCCGACAGTGGTGCGTCGAGGAGGTGAGCGCGCTGCAGACGGATGGCGATGTCGGGCTCGTCGAGGAAGCCCTCGTCGGTGCCACTGCCCACGCGGCGATCCGCTTCTTCATGGTTCAGGGAGAAATGCAGACGGACGCGGTCCTGTTCGAACCGACCGTGGAGCGCTTCCTGCTCCTGACCCGCCTCTGCGACTGGCCCGTCGTCGAGTATGACGACGGGCTGGAAGTCTTCCTGTGCGACGCGATGGACGATCCCGGTCCCGTGGTGATCGGCCAGGCGACGGTGTTCGAGGTCTCCAAGACCATCCATGCGCTGTTGAAGCAGTCGTGTACGGGTTTCGACGGCGACGCGTGGCGGATCGGCATCCACCAGCGCTCTCTGACCGAGGTGGTCGGCGTCCGCGCCGGGCAGCTCGTGGGTACGCCCTGACCCGGCCGGCCGGTGCCAGACCGGCCGGGCGTCGGGCTCAGGGCACGAACACCGCTTCCAGGAACGGTTCGATCGCGGCGCGCCAGGCCTCCGGCTGGTCGTAGTGGACTAGCACGACTACCGCGAGATGAAACAGGCCCTGGGACTGGCCCACTTCGAAGGCCGCACCTGGAACGGCTGGCACCACCACGTCACCCTCGTCTCCGCCGCCCACGCCTTCTGCACCCTGCAACGACTGGCACGAGACCCAAAAGACGCGGCGCAGGACTGAGCCTCTACCAAGTCGTCCGAGAACTCCAGACACTCCTCGCCGCCTGGGCCGGCGCCTGCCCCACCTGCCACCGCGACATACCTACACCGATACGCACCTGACCAAGCCCTACTAGGCGTCGGCGCTGCGGGGCAGCTTCCAGCCCGGGCGGGGGAAGTGGCAGGTGTACCCGTTCGGGAACTTCTGCAGGTAGTCCTGGTGCTCGGGCTCGGCCTCCCAGAAGTCTCCGGCGGGGGTGACCTCGGTGACGACCTTGCCCGGCCACAGGCCCGAGGCGTCGACGTCGGCGATGGTGTCCTCGGCGACCCGCTTCTGCTCGTCGGTGAGGTAGAAGATCCCCGAGCGGTAGCTGGTGCCGATGTCGTTGCCCTGGCGGTCCTTGGTGGACGGGTCGTGGACCTGGAAGAAGAACTCCAGCAGGGCTCGGAAGTCCGTCCGGGCGGGGTCGTAGACCACCTCGATGGCCTCGGCGTGGTCGCCGTGGTTGCGGTAGGTGGCGTTCGGCACCTCGCCGCCGGTGTAGCCCACGCGGGTGGACACCACTCCGGGCTGGCGGCGGAAGAGCTCCTCCATACCCCAGAAACAACCCCCGGCGAGGATGGCCTTCTCGGTCGCCATGGTTCCATTCCCTCAGTGACGGACATCGGCTTTCGCTGCTACTGACAACCTACGAGGCCGCCGTATTCCTGTGCACGCGCCGGCCGCTCCTCGTCCGGGTTCCGTAAGGACGCAGGACCGGCCGGTTCAGGGCGTGATCGACGGTCGCGGGCGCAGGACGGCGTTGAGGGAGGTTGCCGCCGTCGCGTCAAACCCGGCCTGGCACGCGACTCCCAGCTGCTCCGCGACCTTGCGGATGTTGAGGTCGACCGTGCTCTCGGCCAGGGTGGCGAGTGCGTCGATCGCGGCGCGTGCCCGCAGGACGGCCGTGCCGACGAGGACGGCGCCGATGAGGGAGGCCGGCCACCAGCCGGTGGAGACGGTGACGAGCAGGTAGGCCGTTCCCCAGGCGGCGAGTCGGCTGGCGTCGGCATAGCTATCCCGAACGCCCTGGATGTCCTTGCGGGCCTCGCCGTCGGCGACCGCCCAGATGTGCGGCCAGATCTCTGCGAGTTCGACGCCGTAGCGTTGCCGGACCCGACCGGTGGCGGTGGCCATGCGCTGGGCCGTCCAGGTCGGCCGGTCCGGTGGGCCGTCCGGGAAGAGCCGCTCCTGCTTCGCGCGAAGTCGGGCTTCGGTCGGACGACGGCGGTTCGGCGGCGTCCCGTGGAGGCGGTCGTGAACGCGCTGGTCACGAGCCTCCTGGAGGGTGCGGGTGAGGGTGGTCCAGCGACGGATGCGCCGATGGGTGAGCACCGTGACGTACCAGTGCGGCCGGTCCGGGATCCAGGCCCGCTCGAAGGTTCGGCCCACAGAGGCCGCAGCTGCCCCGGCGGCAGTTGCGAGGGCGGTCACGAGCAGCAGGGCGGCGAGGAGTTCGGCCGGCTGCTTGTGTGCCTGCGAGCCGGCGAACGCGTTCAGGTAGGTGCGGAGGTACCGGAGGTCCACCGCGTGCCGGAAGCCCGAGTGCCGCGCGATCGCCAGGCACATGACGAAGAGCAGGCCGGGGCCGAGCAGCAGCGCGGCCCAGCGCTCGGCGGCCTTCTTGGAGATTCCCAGGAGCAGTGTGGTCACGGTGTCACGGCAGGAGGGTGAGAGGGCGGTCGACCAGGGCGCAGCTGGCCGCGCTCTCCTCGGCGCGGGTGCACCAGCGGACCGGGCAAACCCGCAGGGGCGGTGCCTCACGAGGGGTTCGGACTCCCGGCAGCGGGCTCCACGTCCGGTCCGGCCGGGTCAGACCGTGAAGACCGCAGGGGGTCGCCGCCGCGTCGAGCCGGTCGAGGAGGTCCGTCATCCTGTCCAACGGGCGGTCGCCCGAGGCCATCAGTTCGATCATTTGTCGGAGGAGGTCGTCTGCGCCAGCCGCCGTCAGCAGGTCGGCTAGTTGATCATTGCGGCCGTACTCCCGGCAGAGCTTCTCCACCCGCTCGGCGAGTTCGGTCACCGCGTCGTTCGAGCGTCGGCCCGTCGGGGTACCTGGCATACCATCAGTTTAGGCTAAAACAGCGGTAGTTGGTGCCCGCTGTGAGGGGCGGGGGGCGGTCGGATGCGTGACGAGTTGGTGGCGAAGGTCTTCGCGAGACTGGGCGCTGCCCGGGGCGGTTCGGGCCGGGAGATACTGCTGTCGATGGACGCGTTGGCTGAGGTGGTGGCACTTCTGGGGCATCGTCGAAAGGGGCAGTTCGATCTGCAGGCCATCGGGCTCTCCGCCGGAATGTTCCTGGAGCGCAGCCTGGTCGGACCTCCCGGACAGGACATGCTGGAGTTGGAGATAGCGGGCCAGTTGTTCGGACCGGTCTACGCCGTGACGCCGGATCTCGTCCCCGAGCAGATGAGCCGCGTCTACCGGGCCGGTCACGACCCCCTAGCCACCTTCTCCCCCCAGACCGGGTTCGTCACCGACCCCACGGTCTGGCTGGAGCTGCACGGCGGGCCGCTCCTGAGCTACACCGACACGGGTGACCTCGCCACCCTGAGGCTCGCCGTCGACATTCTCGAGCTGGCCCTCGTGGCTGCCACTCCGGATCATCCCGAGCTGACCAGGGTGCTCAAGCAACTCCTCGTCGTCCTGAGTGTCCTGCGCGCGGCCACTCACGAGCGGGACGTCTGCATGCGGGCCGTCGACGTGGGCGGCCTCGTACACGTTCGCATGCGCCCCGAGGAGGCCGACCGTCCCTTGATGGACCACCACCATGACACGGCCCTGTATGACTTGGCGGGGCGCGACAGGCTACGCGCGATGGCTTCGGCAGAGGTGGACCATCGCTTCGCCCTGATGAATGCGTTGATGCAGCTCGGCCTGCTGATTGATGAGGTCCAGCCACTGCTCAAGGCACTCGACCTGTACGGAGAGCTTCCGGAGGAGTTGAAGAGCCTGGCGGTCGGGCATCTGTCGGCCGTGCTGACGAGACTTCTGGCCTCCGGGCCGGGCGAGCGGGCCACCGCCGTGGCCCGCTGCCACGACCTCCTGGCCTCGTCGCCGCCGCACCGCCCGACCGAGACCGCGGTGCTCGTGGTCCTCTGCGAGGCGGCACTGGAGGATCTGGCCGAGGAGAGTGACATCGACGGACTCCGACGGGCCGTCGGACTGAGCCGGCGCCTGCTGACCGTGGCGCAGGACGGCGGTACACAGACTTTGGCAAGGATCTACCTGGCGGCCAAGCTGGGCAGGCTCGCCCAGCAGACCCATGACCCGGACCCGGCGCGGGAGGCGGTCGCGCTGGCACGCACCACTGTCGAGTCCCTTCAGCAATCGGATCCGGCGAAGGCGAGACTCGTCAGGACCGCACTTTCGGAGGCTCACCGGATCGTCTACGAGCTGACCGACGACCTGGAAGCACTGCACGAGGCGGTCCATGAGAGCAGGCTCGCGATCGAGGTCGTCAACGACGCCGATGCCGTTGTCGCCTCGGGGGCCTACCTGAGCCATGCGAAGGCCGTTCATTACGACGGCGGCCGCCGCCAGAGCCTGGAGCTGCTGGAGGAAGCACTCACCTCCCTCAAGCGGGCCAATGAGTTCCCGGACCTCCCGGCGGCGCAGCGAATGGCGATCCTGCATCTGCTGACCAGGGTTCTGGGCGACATCTTCCGCCGCTCCCCGCACCGGTCGGTGGCGACGATCGACGAGGCCGTCGAGTACGGCGAACAGGCGCGTGCGCTGGTACCACCCGGGGGCCCGGAGGAGCCGATGGTGCTGTGCGAGCTGGCTCGTGTCCAGGTCCTGCGGGGCGTGGCCACGGGCGACGTCGAGCGGCTCCGGGCGGCGATCGGACTCGCCGAGCAGGTGCTGGCCCGCGCCGACGTCGCCATGCGCGGGACCCTGGTCGCCGCGGAACTGGAACGCGCCACGGCGCTGGGAAACTTGGCAAGGGTCACCAAAGACCCGAGCCATGCCCTGGAGGCGCGCGCCGGGTTCGACCGGGTGATCGACTCGCCGTACGCCCGGCTCGACGTCAGGACGATCGCGGCGGTGCTGCGCAGCCAGCTGCCGGCGCCGACAGCCGGCCGGACCCTGGACGACCTGGCGGAGATGATCGACCTCCGTCGGCTGAACGTCGCTTCCGGCCCGCTTCGGGCCGACCGTGAAAACGTCCTGCGCCGCTACCGCGGGTTCACCGGGCAGCTCATCGAGGCCGGGATCGCGGCCGAGGACCCGGTGCGGACAGTCGAGTTGATCGAGCGAAGCCGCGGCCTGCTGTCGCAGGACGTCATGACCGTCCACCCGGGTGCATCCGTCACAGACTCGTCACAGACCGCCGAACTTCTGCAGCTGACCGCCGCGTTGCGGGCCCTCGATCTCCGCGACAGTGCGACAGGGACGAGTTCCCTGCGTCGCCAGCTAGAACGGGACATTGCGCAGGAACGGCGAAGGCTGATGGACCGCTGGCGGAACCTGCACGCCACGGCCGCACCGGACGCGCAGCACTCGCTCGCCGATACGGCGGCACAGGGCCCGATCGCCCTGATCGCTACCGGCGACGAAAAGGGGTACGCCGTCCTGGTCACCGCCGACGCCGACCGGCCCGTCCGCATTCTAGAACTGCCCGAACTGGCCCACAAGGGGGCCCAGGAACGGGTGCTGACCTTTCTGACGGCCCGGCACTACGCGCTGACGGCCACCTACACCCTGCGGGTTCGCCTCCAGGCACAGGCAGCGGTGCGTGACACGTTGGCCTGGCTCTGGACGGCCGCCGCCGAGCCGATCCTCGCCGAGCTCGGGCTGGAACCCGTGTCCCAGGGCGGCGACTGGCCGCGCATGTGGTGGTGTCCGCTCGGATTCCTGAGCCACCTGCCCTGGCACGCCGCCGGCGACGGGACTGCGGACGGCGTGCTCGACCGAGTGGTCTCCTCCTACACGACGAGTCTGCGCGCCTTGCACTTCGTGCGGCAGATGCCGGAGGGCACCGGCCCGAGCCGGACGGTGATCGTCGCGCAGGTGCAGGCCCCCGCGACCGTCCCGCTGCGCGGCGTCGACACGGAGGTCGCCGCGATCCGGCACTGGCTGCCCAACGCGAGCCTGCTGACTGGGACCGAGGCGACGAAGCAGGCCTTCCTGGCGGCGCTGGAAAGCCACGCGAACGTCCACCTGGCCTGCCACGCGGTGACCGACATCCACTCTCCGGGCATGAGCCGACTCCTGCTCGCCGACCACGGGGAGACCCCGCTGACGATGGCCGAGCTCGCCGCGCTCCAGCTGGCCGGCCGTGAGCTGGCGGTGTTGTCGGCCTGCAGTACCGCCGAGACCGGCTCGGACCTGACCGACGAAGGACTGCACCTGACCGGCGCCCTCCAACTCGCCGGATTCCGCCACGTCATCGGTGCGCTCTGGCCGGTCAGCGATGCGACGGCCGGGGAGATCTTCGACACCTTCTACTCCCACCTCACGGATGCGGGGAGTCGGGAACTCCGGGTCGAGACCTCCGCCCACGCTCTGCACCTCGCCGTCCGCCGGTTGCGCGAGCACTGTCCCGCGACGCCGACGGTCTGGGCCTCGTTCGTGCACACCGGAGCGTAATCGGTATGGGCGACTTCGATTTCGGATCTCTCCCCGGGACGGCGCTCGCCGTCCTCGCGACCACCGCCTGGTTGGCCCCCGACCGCACTCCGGTCGAGCTGCTCCCGTCGACGCCGGATCGCGATGCGGACCTGGCAGCGCTCGTCAGGGCCGGGCTGTTGACGCGAGGTTCGGACGGCACCTGCTCCGTCGCGCCCCGGGTCCAGCAGAAATTCCGCCGATTTCTCGGTGAGCGGTGGCAGTTCACCGCGATCGCAGGCATCGCCGGCTACCTCGGCGCCCCCGGGGCTCCGGGCGAGACCGCGCGCTGCATCACACTCACCCCGCACCTGTCCGCCTGGCTGGGCTTCACCAGGGCCGAGGATCACGGCACGGACATCGCCCTTCTCCTCGAACGCGTGATCGACATGCTGTTCGAAAGCGGGCTGTGGCGTGCAGCCTTGCCCTTGTGCGAGCGCGTCAACGAGGTGATCGAGCTGTGGTTCCCACCGGACTCACCGGCCAGCCGGCAGAGCAGGAGCAGGCTCGCGCGCGCCTGTTGTGAGGTGGGGCAGTACCGGCGTGCCGCCCGGATCTGGGAGGACCTCATCGCCGTCCAGGTGGAGATCAGCGGCGCAGGGCATCAGATGGTGTCGGACCTGGAGACCGGGCTCGGCGAGACCCTCCTGGAGGCAGGTGACCACCAACGGGCACTGGAGGTCGTCGAACGGGTCGTCGCCGACCGGACGGCGAGCCTGGGAGCAGCGCACCGCGACACCCTGAGAGCCCGGAACAACATCGGCGTCGTCCACGACAGAGCGGGTCTCCGGGACGAGGCCGCGCGCGTGTGGACCGCGCTCCTCCCGGAGTTCGAGTCGGCCCTGGGACCGGACGACCCCGACACCGTCCTGTTGAGGACGCGGTTGAAGAGCGCTCAGAGCGCTCAGGGAGGTGCGGACGGTCCGGCGGTCGAACCGGAGGAGCCGGCGCAGGCCCGGTCGGAGGAGGAGCTCACTGCGGAGGCGATCTACGACGAGCTGGGTCGATGGCACGCACTGCTGGTCGAGCGAGACCCGGAACCGGACTCGGACGCGGTCGAACCAGAGGTCCGGCATCTGCTCGAATGCGGCGAGGCCGCCCTCGGCGCCGGCCATCCTGCCGTTGTCGCAACTCGGCGGCTGCTGGCGATCGTCTACTTTCGGCAGGAACGGTGGGACGACGCGGTCGAGGAGGCCAGGGAGACGCTGGACGCAGCAGACCGGTATCTGGGCCGGTCCGACGACCGCACCAAGAAGTCGGTGGCCCTCCTCATGGAGGTGCTGGTCCTGGCCGGGCGCTTCGACGCTCTCGAGCCCCTGCTGGAGGAGAGGCTCGAGGACGTGATCGAGCTCCTCGGCTTCGGCGATCCGCTGGTGCGCGCACTCGCCGCTCGCCGGGCGTTGGGCGACCTGAAGCAGCCGCGGCTGTGGTGACCGCGAGCACCTCCTCGCCGTGCATCGGGGCCGACGCTCAGTAGGGTCGGGGACTGGCGCGGTGGCTACCGCTCCGTTTCCAGCCCCCGCCGCTTCAAACCGTGCATGCAGTTCTCCCGCACACGGCTTTCCGACATCGTTCACCGACTGGCATGCGCCGTCGCCCTGTGCACGTTTCCGGTGAGGCGATAGACCCCGATCCGGGTGATCCATCCGTACGTGAATCGGGTGGTCCAGTTCCGGCCTCGGAGTCTGTGTTTCCGGCTGGCGAAGATGGCCAGCCGTTCGTGGACGTAGACGTCGACCGCGTTGAACTTGATGGCGTCCCGCCGAGTGGTGTAGCCGATCAAGCTGGCGGAATCCGCAGGTCGCGGCCCAAATCGCCTCGCCGGAGGCCCTGTTGGGGATCGCCGAGCTGGGACCAGCGGTGATCGCACGACGGACCGCGGCGGCACGTGCGAGACGCTTCCGAAGCGGAGGCGACGGACCGTGATCGGCTACACCACGACGGGGGACACGACCTTGAACTTCCGCCCGGAGTTCCCGTTGCGGAAGTACGCTGCCCAGCCCCGCAGTACGGGGTTGACGTCGGCGACCACGGCGGACACCGGCCGTTCGGTCTTCGAGCGGGCGGTGGCTGTGCGGACCTTGTCCCGCAGCACCCGCATCGCTCGGGCCGAGGGCCAGCGTTGCAGGTAGAACCTGCCTCGCCATTTCCACGATTCCACTTTCCGGTGGTGGAAGCCGAGAAAATCGAAGCCCTGCCCGCCCCGGGTGAGGCAGGTGATACCGGACTTCTCGGGGTGCAGTCGCATCCCGAGCCGTTCCAGCACTCTCGCCGCCAACTGCTGGACCTGCTCGGTCCGTTGTCTGAATCGGCGACAGGACCACGAAGTCGTCGCAGTACCTCACCAACGCCCCCAGCCGGCGACCCTCGTCCTGCCATGCCTCGTCGAGGACGTGCAGGGCGATGTTGGCCAGCAGCGGGGAAATCGGTGAGCCCTGTGGGGTTCCTGCCCCGGTCGGGGAGATCACCCCGCCCTCCAGGACTCCCATCCGCAGCCAGGTCCGGATCAACTTCAGCATCGGCCGGTCCACGACATGCCGGGCCACCTGGGACATGAGCGCGTCGTGGTCGATCGTGCCGAAGCAGTCCCGGATGTCGGCCTCGAAGACCCACTCCCGCCGCTGGTTTGCCGCGACGCGCACGGCTTCGCACGCGTCGATCGCGGACCGCTTGGGCCGGAATCCGTAGCTCGCCTCGGTGAACTGGGCCTCGAAGACCGCCCCGTCCTTCAAGCCACGCGGGCACCGGCAGCACTGCCCGGATGACCTGCCATTCCGCGTCCGTCATGTCCCAGCCGTAACTCCGGACGCGCTCCGGCCCGTCGCCCGCGTTGCCGAACCTGTGCGCGAGACAGTCACACGACAGGGACGGCGAGTTGGACTCCACACAGGTGAGCGCGAAAGACTGCGGCAACAGGGCCTCCTGGTGATCGGTTTGGTTCGCACCCCCGACCTACCAAGAGGCCCTGCTGTCATGCGTCGGCCCTCGCGCGATCACCCGAACAGGAACCCTGTTCGACCGGACCAGCCCCGTCATCGATAAGCGGATGGCGTCTAAGGCCAGCCGCCAGGTCGTGCCGACGCGCCTGGAGCAGACGGCGTGACCGCGGGGCGGAGCTGGCTGCTCGCGCCGCGACGGCGTCGGGTTCGGAGGGCCGCCGGGCCGAAGAGCGGGGGCGGACCTCCCGAACTTAACTTGTCCATCAGCGTGCGGAGTTTGGCGAGATTCACTCGATGGTGGCAGGAAGTCACTAACGCGTCGGGAGCGTCCTTCTGTGATGTCGATCACGCAACGCGCATGCGCCGCGCCTTTGAGCGACTGTCGGTGCAGGTCAGAGAGGGGCCTCAAGCACCCCACTGATCACATTGAGCACCGAGTCGACCGCACCGCGTGAAATTCGTGAGGCCGCGCATGCGTGTTCGGCCGATTGGGCCGCTTGAGTGATCCCCAGCGGTGCCCCGGGAGCCGCTCTTTCCATCAGCCCTCAACGAAGAGGACCGAAACACCCCATGACTGACGACGTTCGTGAGGACGGCCGCATGCCGGTGGCCGAGGAGGCCCCGCTCCAGCTCCCTCTGGAGTTCGAGGCCCACTACCTCACCAACCAGGAGGCGTTCCACGACTTCGCGCTGAAGATCCTGCTGACCAACGAACGGGCCGAGAAGGCCGTCCACCTCGCCTACGTGGAGGTCCGCACCCGCTGGGACACCCTGCTTACCGAGCCGGACCTGCAGGCGCAGACCTGGCAGATCCTGCGCCGTGCCATCATCGACGAACTGATCGGCGGCTGCCGCGAGGAACTCGCCGCGCGCGACAGCGGCATCGGCCTGTACCCCGCCCTCGCCAAGCTCCCTCCGCGCCAGTTCGACGCGATCGTCCTGCGCTTCATCGGCCGGTACGACACCAAGCAGATCGCCTGGTACATGGGCCTCACTCCCGGCACCGTCACTCACCACATCCGCAAGGCCCAGGAGCGCCTCGCCCCCATCCACCGCCGCGCCACGCGGCCGATCAAGAAGGAGGACGCCCAGTGAGCGACACCTGGGAACAGCTCTTCGCCGACGCCGACAACGCCGTCTGCGAGCCCCGCCGCGCCTTCGACGTCGGCGCCGGACTGCGCCGCATCGCCCGCGACACCGCCCACCTCCCGTCTCCCGACCCGGCACCCATCGGCGGCCACCCCAGCGCCCGGCGCCGGCTCGGCGTCATGACCCGGGTGGTGGTGACCCAGGCCGGGGCGGCCGCCCACATGGAGGAGCTGACCGCGCTGCTCGGCGGCGACGACACCGTCGCACAGTTCGACGGCTGGACCGACGGCGTCGACATCGAGGGCGTCCAGGTCTTCGCCTGCATGCTTTACCTCGCCCACCACCCCGAAAGCGCCCGCTTCTGGTGGCGCTTCGCCGCCGGCGCCGGATCCAGCGGCGCAGCGTACTGCCTCTACCTCGACCACCTTGCTCTCGGCGACGAGCGTGAGGCGAAGTTCTGGAAGCGGCAGGTGACCGCTCTGTTCTGCCCGGACACGCCCCGAGATCGCGAAGTCGACACCCAGGCGTTCCTCAAGGCACTGGAGCACTTCACCAACGACTCCGCCCGCCGCGACGCCAGCCGGGCAGTCCTGACCGGCGGACTGGAAGCCGACGTCGACCAACTGGCCGACCATCACACCGCCGACGGCCTGGTCTGCCGCCCCGACGCCCGCCTGGCCGACCGCATCCACGAACTCGCCGGCCGCCCCTGAAACGCAGGAGTCCGGCGTGGGGCCGAAGGTTCCTAGGCCGCCAAGCCCCCGCCGGACCACACAGCGCCCCGAAGAACGGAGCACCTACCGTGAAGACTAGCCGCCACACCCGCACCGCGGACGAGGCCCCGCGAATCCGCCGCACCCGCACCACGCGGAAGCCCTCCCGAATCCGCCGCGGCCGCCGCTGGATCGCCCGCCGACGCACCGCCCTCCTCTACAACGCCCTGCGCGGCGCCGCCTACGCCACCGGCGCCGGCATCGTCGGTCTCGGCTTCTACCTGATCCAGCAGCACATCTGACTGCAGTGAACCAGGCACTCGGCGGGCCGCAACCTCTCGGTGCGGCCCGCCGCCCGTCTGCAGGCGTCTACTACGGTGCTGCGACGCCGCGCATCTTCTTCGCGATCGTCGTCAACGCGCTGGGCGCGGACGACGCAGCGCAGTGGTTCGAGGCGAGGCCGAGATGCCGTACGGCGGTCTGGCTGCGCGCCGGGCCGAGGCCGAGCGGCTTCTGCGCGAGGAGACTGGCCTCAAGGAGCAGCGAGCGCACGTCCGCCGGGCCCGGCCGAGTGTGAGGTTAAGCAGCGTCGACGGGCGATCGCGCGGCGCCATGTCCTCGAGGAGGAAGTGGAGCTAGCCCGTAGGCAGGCACCGTGTGCGGACTGCGGGCTGCCCGAATCCGCCGGTCTGTGCCCTGTGTGCTCCTACCGGCGGCGTACCGAGGAACTGGTGCGGGAGGCCGTCGACCTGGCCGTCGCCGTTCGGGCCGACCTGTCGGACGCGGCCGCGGTTGCCGCGCTCACCCAGCAGTGCGAGACGGACACCCGCGCCCTGCTAGCGGAGGCGTGCGAGCGATCCTGCGGTCGGGACGCCGATCCGGCCTGGGCAGCGTTCACTGCGCCCCAGGTCGCGCAGCGGATTCGAGACGAGCGGCGCGCGGCCGCGCTGCGTCGGCTACTCGGGGCGCAGGAGGTGGTGGCGGAGGCCGACGCCGCGTATGACGTGTGCCTTCGGCGTCGCGGCCGCGGTGCCGAAGGGGCTGCTGAGCAGGCTGCGGAGGAGGCTGGCCGCCGTACCGCCGAGTTCCTCCTCCGCCGGCGCCTGAGCGAATTGCACGCTGTCCGCCAGCGCACGGACGTGACGCATTCGGTCGCATGCGGGGTGGCGGTGGACGCTGCGTGACCGAGGTCGCTGCGTCGATGACTGACGACGAGAGGCATCAACTTCAGTGGAGCGTGAGATGACCACCCGAGTCGGCGAGTACGGCCTGCCACTGGCCTTCGACGCGACAGCGATCGACGTGTCCCAGACGTACTGGGGCCTGCGGGAGCGACTGTTCAACACCGCCACCCCGGCCGGCGCCCGGGAGCTCCACGGCAGGGGCCACCCCGGTTACTCCTACGAGCTGGACGAGCGCACCCGCGACGGCGACACCGACAACGTTATGCACTTCAAGCCCAGCGAATCGGGGCTGACCCTCACATCGACCCGCGCCTGTCTGAAGGGCAAGTACCGGGCACCGGGCGGCCAGGTATACACCTATCTGGGCTGCGACTCCGTGAGGGTGGTGAACTGATGCCCGGCGCGGACCGGACATGACGCAGGGCCCCACCTCCTGGTGGCGGCCCTGCGGCCGGTCGCCGACGGCCCCGCCACCGGACACCATCACCCCGGCCCGGGTCGCTGGCCGGGCAACGCGTTCTGCCGCGCCGACTGAACCGTTCCCGGTTCGGTAGGGACTCCCAGTCGGCACGTCGCTGCGCCCGCACTGGGGCCGTCGGGGGCCGCTGGGCGGTGCCGCGCAGCTCCCGGACGACCCATCGGCTGGTGCACTGTCCGCACAGGACATCGCCGGCCGGGCCGGGCTGTCCGTGACCCTGGTCCGCCGCGTCCTGCGCACCCCGCCCGACGGCCAGACCGTCCGGGACATCGCCCGCACCTCCGCCGACGCCATCCTCGGCATCCCGCTCCCCCACCGCTACACCCCCGACGCCCCCGGCCTGACCGACTCCACCGAGGCATCACGGCTGCTGGCCGGCCTGGCACGCGCCGGATGGCCCGCCACCACACGCCCCCGTACCGTCCCGTCGTCGCCGCTGCTGGCGAGCCAGGCGCCTTCCGGGGCGATCACCACCGATTGCCCCCAGTCGGTGTAGACGGCGCCTGTGATCCATCCACCAGATTCGCGTTGACTCGTCGCTCCTCCCCGTGGCAAACCATTTGCTGTCCGGGGCGATCCCCATCGCTCGGGGCCGGCGCAGAGTCTGGGGGTCCGGCGCCGGGGAGGTCCGCGCTGCGGGTTGGGCGTGGGGCTGCCGGGCCCACGGTATCAGCGGTACCATTGGTACCATGACTCATCCGAAAGCCATGAACCTGCGTTTTCCCGATCCGGCCCAGCGGGCCGCGATCGAGGCCGCCGCGCGGCAGGAGGGCGTCAGCCTGCAGGAGTACATCCTCTCCGCGGCCTACGCCCGTGCCACCGCGGTCGAAGAGCGCTTCCTGGAGGCGTTCAAGGCGTCGGTGGCCCGCAGCGGTGACGCGTTCGCAGAGGACGGCGACGCGGCCGATCCCAATGCGGAGCAGCGAGCGGCGGAGTTTGAGGCGCGCCGTGATCTTGAGGAGCAACAGGATCGGGGTCACGCCGCGTGACCCAGAACGATCCGCTGCACCCGCTCGATGTGACCTTCCTTCTGCACGCGGCCGAGCTGCTGCCCGGTGACCCCCAGGTGGACGACTACGGCCCGCTCTACGCGGCGGTCGCCCGGGTCAACGCCAGGGCGTTGGAGCGGGACATCTACGGCTCCGTGTATCTCAAGGCGGCAGCCCTGCTCCAGACGCTGGCGAAGCTGCCGTCCCTGGAGCACTCGAACGAGGCCTTCGCCTGGCACTCGACCGAGGCATACCTCGCCCTGAACGGACACCAGCTCGACTACCCGCCCAAAGAGGCGGTCACTCTGGTGCGCGACGCTGCCTCCGGCGCCTTGGGAGTCGGCCTGATCGGCCGTCAACTACGTGCATGGAGCGTCTCGTGACGCGGCTTCAAGCCAACCGCCCGCAGCCACAGCGACGCGGTCGCCTTGGAGCGTGCGCACCGGCGGACCCACATGCGAGGCGGGTATGGACGACGTCACCCTCGCAGCCGGCACTCGTACCCCTACCCTGGAGCGCCATCGAACAGTTGCTGTCCACCGAGGACTGTGACCCCTTGATCACACCGCCGAGCGGGGCGGGCTCGGGCTCGACACGTCGTTGCGGCATGTGTGGGCCCGGTGTGGTCAGTGGTAGGCGCTGACGGCCGTCAGGTACAGGGCGCAGGCGGTGCCGGTGGCGCTGGCGCCAATCAGGAGGGCGGTGGCGGGGTGGGTGTCGGCGCGCCAGGCGGTGAAGGCGGCGGCGCTGCCGATGTGCAGGGCCGCCGACAGTGCCAGCAGCAGGCTCAGCGTCTGGAGCGTAGACGTCGCGGTCTCCTTGGATGAGTGGTCCCTCCGTTGTGGGGACCAGATGGGAGCGACGCTGCCTGTCCGGGGGTATGTCCTGCCGCTATCTGCCCCAGAGTTGGACAGATCCGCTGCCCGGCTGCTGGTAGCGGGCCTTGGGTTTTCAGTGTCCGGCGGTGTCCTGAACGGACACCACCGGACACCGGCACGTACGGGGCGGGGGATGGGCAGGACGCCGAACTTCTTCGAGGACCTGCGGCGGGTGGGCGCACTCAAGCGGGATCGGCTGGGCGGGCACCCGGCGGACAATGCCCTGTCGAAGGTCCCGCAGCCGGCCGTGTCCCGGGACACGGTCGGCGCGTGGCTGCGCGGGGAACGCTTCCCGCAGCAGGTGGAATCGCTGCTCGCCGTCTTGAGGGAGATCCGCGCGGAGGCGTCCCGCCGCGGCTTCCTGGGCACCCCGGCCGACGGATTCTCGGGTGAGAGCGTTGCCGACCTGCTGGCTGAGGACCGCTGGCTGCGGTCGTGGAGAGCCGAGCAACTGCGCCGGACGCAGTCGAACCAGGAGGGTGTGGAACGCCGGCAGGCCCGCCGAGCCTTGGAGGACGAGGAGCGGCGGGCTCGTCAAGCAGCGCTGGCGGACCGTCCCCGACCGGTTCGGTCCTGGACCCCGAAGCGGCTCGGGGTCCACCCGGCCATCCCCGGGTACCCCGCCACCCCGGACGGCGCCGACTTCGTGCTGCCCGTGTACGTGCCCCGTCCCCACGACGACCTGCTGCGGACACGTCTGGCCGCCGCAGTGACGGACAGCGCCTCGCTGCTGGTGGTGGTGCGCGGGGAGTCGTGCACGGGTAAGACCCGCACCGCTGTTGAGGCCCTCAAGGCGGTTCCGGACGACTTCCAGTTGCTCTTTCCCGCGGACGCCGACAGCCTCCTGGCCATGCTGGCCGCAGATGCCCTTGGCCCGCGCACCGTGCTGTGGCTGAACGAGGCGCAGCACTACCTGGGCGGCCCCGCCGGTGATGCCGTCGCGGCCGCACTGCTGCGCCGCCTCGACGCGGACGGCCCGTTCATCGCACTCGCCACCCTGTGGCCCGACCACGACACGGCCCTCACCACCGCTTCCGCCTCCAGCCAGGACGGCTCCCACCGGCAGGCCCGGGCGCTGCTGGCCCAGGCCCACTACGTCCACCTTCCCGCCTCCTTCACCGAACACCTGGACTCCGTCCGCCGCGCCGCCGGTCATGACGCATCCCTGGCCACCGCGCTGGAAGCCGGGGGAACCGACATCACCCAGACCTTGACTGCCGGACCGGACCTGGTCGCCCACTACGAACGCCCAGGCGGCCCGCACGGCGTCTACGGCAAGGCGCTCATCAGCGCGGTCATGGACGCCCACCGCCTCGGCGTCACCGGGCCGCTGCCACTGGCCTTTCTTCACGATGCGGCGCCCGGCTACCTCACCCGCAGCGAACGTGCCACCGCCGACCCCGACACCTGGTTCACCGCCGCCCTCACCCACGCCCGAACCCTGATCAAGCAGACCATCAGGCCCTTTCAGGACGCGCCCCGTTCCTCCGGAATCGGGGCGCTGCCCGGCGTGGTCGCTCTCGCGGACTACCTCCAGCAGCACGGCCGCCGCACCCGCCGGCTCCTCTGCCCACCCGCCACCTTCTGGAACGCCGCGACCCACCATCTCACCAACCCGGACGACCTCACCCACCTCGCCGACGCTGCCCACGGCCGGTACCGCCTGCGCCACGCCGCGCACCTGTATCGCGCCGCCGCCGACGCCGGAGGCAGCTACGCCCTGGCGCGGCTGGCCGACATGCGGAAGGAGGCCGGAGACCGGGAGGAGGCCGAACGGCTGTATCGCGCCGCCGTCAACGCCGGAAACACTTTCGCCCTGAAGTGGCTGGCGGACATGCGGGAGGAGGCCGGAGACCAGGAGGGAGCCGAACGGCTTGCCCGCCAGGCCTTCGACGCCGGAGAGCGCTATGCCCTGACGCGGCTGGCGGACATGCGGGAAAGGGCCGGAGACCAGGAGGGAGCCGAACGGCTCGC
This sequence comes from Streptomyces sp. NPDC007905, assembly GCF_042959345.1. NCBI lineage: Bacteria > Bacillati > Actinomycetota > Actinomycetes > Kitasatosporales > Streptomycetaceae > Streptomyces > Streptomyces sp. NPDC007905. The sequence goes on from NZ_JBIBKS010000039.1 coordinate 28,796, forward strand.
CCACGAGGCCGCCGACGCCGGAGACACCGAGGCCCTGACGCGGCTGGCGGAACTGCGGGAGAAGGCCGGAGACCAGGAGGGAGCCGAACGGCTGTATCGCGCCGCCACCGACGCCGGAGACACTCTCGCCCTGACGTGGCTGGCGCAGATGCGGGAGAAGGCCGGAGACCAGGCAGGAGCCGAACGGATTGCCAACGAGGCCGCCAGCGCCGGAATGACCTACCCCCTGACGCGGCTGGCGGACATGCGAAAGAAGGCCGGGGACCAGGCGGGAGCCGAACGGCTGTATCGCGCCGCCGCCGACGCTGGAGACACCGACGCCCTGACGTTGCTGGCGGACATGCAGGAGGAGGCCGGAGACAAGGAGGGAGCCGAACGCATTGTGCGCCAGGCCCTCGGTGCCGGGGAGCTCCACGCCCTGAGGTGGCTGACGCACATGCGGGAGAAGGCCGGAGACCGGGAGGGAGCCGAACGGCTCGCCCGTCAGGCCGCCGACGCCGGAGACACCGACGTCCTGACGCGGCTGGCGGAACTGCGGGAGAAGGCCGGAGACCAGGAGGGAGCCGAACGGCTCGCCCGTCAGGCCGCCGACGCCGAAGACACCGACGCTCTGACACAGCTGGCGGAACTGCGGGAAGTGGCCGGGAACCCGGAGGAGGCCGAACGGCTGTATCGCGCCGCCGTCGACGCCGGAGACACTTTCGCCCTGATGTGGCTGGCGGCGCGGAAGAACTGGCGCTACGGCCTTGAAGCAGATGGAACGGCGGCTGGGCCATGGCTATGGCCAGAACCGCGCACGGCTGCCAGCGACTCGCCGTATGGGCGCACTCCGCGCTATCTCGGGCTACGTGTGGCCCTGCGCCGCGCTCTCCGGACTCGGCATGTTGCACAACCTGTGCCGCCTTGCCCTCGACCACCACCAGCGCCGTCCCTGACCAGGCCGCCGGGGCCCAAACTCACGTACGAGCTCCGGCCCCCAGCAACCCGGGCCCAGGACAGCATTCCCATTCCGCCCGCGCTCGCCGAGGACCGGTGCGGACGGGAGCCGCAGCTCCGCGGGGGACCAGGGCGGTCGGGACGTCACTCCTTGCGGTTGCGCACCGCGAGCACGGCACCCGCGAGCGCGGCGATCCCGCCGCCGATCATCGGCACCACCTGCATCGACGCCTTGTGATCCACGGCATAGAACCCCAGCCAGACGAAGGCCACACCGAACCCCACCACGATCGCGTGCTCGAGCAGCCGGAACCCGTACCCCATCCACTGGTCGAGGCGCTCGAGGCGCAACTGCCGCTCGACAAGCTCCCGCCGCCACGCGAGGTGGTCCGGGTCGATCTCCTGCCACTTGCGCGCCTCGTCGGCCGCGGGGAAGGACGGCACCAACTGGACGGTCGCCTCGGCGGGCGGTGTCTCCTGGTCAGACATCACTCGCCCCCCTGCCTGTCCTGCGATGCGGCCGCCAGCCGCCGGTCGACCATCAGCAGTGCCTCGTCCACGGCCCGTTCGGCGGCATCACGACGCCCCTCCCGCTCCCCGTCCGTCCACGGCGCGGGTGGCGCAAGCGACCGGACGCACCCCCGCCATAAGGGCTCCTCGGGTGAGTTCCGCCGTGCGAGGGCGGCGCGCGCTTGTACGGCGAGGACGAAGACCCCGAGGGCGAAGACCGCCCAGGGCAGCAGGGTGACGAGGAAGTCCGGGATGCCGACCGCGCTGAAGTGAGCCTGCGTCAAGGCCATTGTCACCGTGAGAACCAGCAAGAAGACCGCCGAGAGGAGCCCCCAACCGGCCGTGCCGACGGCGTGGTTGGCCGTCGTGCTGCGCGCCGCCGTGGGGGCTGGTTGCACCGGGCCAGCGATGTCCGCCACCTGTGGCTTCCCCCCAGCTCCGCCGAGCGCCCGCCGCGCATCGGCCACCGTCAGTCGCCTCTCGGGGTCTTTGTCCAGCAGCCCTTCGATGAGCGCGCCCAGCCCACCGATACGGCCCAGTGGCGGCGGCTCCTCCCGCTCCACGGCCGACAGGGTCGCCATGACGCTGTCCCGGTGGAACGGCGCCCGCCCCGCGACGAGGTGGTAGAGCGTCGCCCCCAGCGAGAACAGGTCGCTGCTCGGCCTGCGGGAACGGCCGTGCAGGAGCTCGGGGGCGATGTAGTCGGCCTCGGCGGCGTTCTCCACGCCGTCCCAGGTGGTCTCGGAGTCCGTCCCTGCCAGGGCTCCGACTCTTGGAAGCAGGGTCCAGCCTCCCTGGCCGTGGTACGAGCGGATGTTGGCGGGCCGTACATCGCCGTGGACGACCCCGGCCGCGTGCATCGCCTCCAGCGCGCCGAGCATCGCCCTTGCGACCTCCCACACCTGTACGACGGGCAGCCGGCCGTAGGCCAGGAGGTCTGCGAGAGAGGGGCCGGGAACAACCGGCACGACGGCCCACACCGCACCGTCCGCCTCAACGACATCCTCCACGGCGACGACGTTCGGATGGCTCCGCAGCGCTGCGGTCGCGCGGAGCGTCCTCGCCACCCGCGCCGTCCCGGGTGCCTCCGCCGCCCCCACCTCCTCGACCGTCACCTCGCGCCGGACCTCGTCGTACGCTCTCCACACGCGCCCGTGTCGGCCGGATCCCACCAGGCTGGTGAGCCGATATCGCCCACCGAGCACCCGCCCCGGCTCCATCCTCTCCACAACGGTGCCCCCTCCCCCTACGGCTGAAAGCGCCGTACCCACCGTCCCGCGCCGGCAAGCCCCAGCCACCGGTTTCGCCGTCTCCGGTATGAAGTGGGGGCGCGGCGCAGCGCTGCAGGCGCGTCGAAGCAGGTGAATCCCCGAGCGCCGCCGTGCGTGGGCATGCCATTCTGGTCGGCTGGCCTGCACACGGAGCAGGCCCAGGAAAGGGCATGCCCATGGGACCTCCACCACGTACCCGCTCTGGTCTCCGGCGACGGTCACCGCAGTTGCCGACGTGCTCGCGGCCACAGACGACGGTCTGAGCGGCCGGGAGATCGGTCATCTGCTGGCCCAGGCAGGCGTTGCGGACGCCGCGGGCTCGAACAAGCGCGAGAGGCTGGCCCGTGCGCTGCTGATACGGCAGGCACGTGACCAGGCGTCCAACTGCGTGATCAGGTTCATCAGCGAGGCGATGGCGCCCGTGCGCTACACGCAGCAGCCCGCGGTGTTCTCCCGGCGCCGCGACGACCTCAACGAGGTCCTGGTCCACATCGGCCTGCGGGTCAACGAGGAAGGCAAGGTGGCCAGCGGACCGGCCGCGAGCCCCCTGGACCAGGCGGCGCGGCACGCCAACTCCCTGCGGGCGGAGCTGCGCCGCCGGGGAACGCATCCGCAGGTCCTGGCCTACTGCACCCGGGAGATCCTGGCGAAGAACGCCTTCCACGCCAGCTTGGAGGCCGCGAAGTCCGTCTTCGACCGGCTCAGGCAGCTCACCGGCGAGCAGTTCGACGGCTCCCAGCTCATCGATGCCGTGCTCATGCCCGGCGCTATCGGCCGACCGCGGGTGGCCATCAACACCGGCACCACGCCGACCGAGACCGGTGAGCAGAAGGGCTTCGCGATGCTGCTCAAGGGGCTGGCCGGCATGTACCGCAACCCCACGGCACACGATCCCCGGCTGAACCGGCACGTCACCGACGAGGAGCTGCTGGAACTGCTGACCACCCTGTCGATGGTCCACCGCCGTCTCGACCACGCCCGCGTGCAGCCCTGACCGGCGACCGGCCAATGATGACGGACGGTCACGGACCGTGCGAGGTCAGGATTGTGCTGCTCGCTCCAGGAGCGGCGCAGCACGCTGAACTCCTTCAGCGCGGCATGCATCATGCACCCGGGCCCGGTGGATGCAATGGAGGGTTCGGATCTGATGGCGCGGCCCGGTACGGCGCAAAGGCCGCGTCTGCAGCATCCCGGTAGGGTCGCCGGGACATGCGGGTAACGAGTTGCCACATGGCACGTTCCTCGGACAGTTGCTGCGGCAGTACGAGTCCAAGCGCGTCGGCCAACGGTTTGCGGCCCACGTTCACCATGGCCCGCACTGCGGCGGCCCACTCATCGGTGGCATACACAGCGCAGCGGTACCACAGCGGAATAAGCGCACACAGCGCGACGGCGGTGACGACCAGCAGGGGCCGCTCGGCTCCGGCTGGCGGCAGGGCCAGAAGGGCAAGCGCCGCCACTACCCCATGCCCGTATAGCAAGGCCACGAAGAAATCCACGCTGGTACGTGCCGTTTCCACCTGACGGCGCGCCTGCTCGGGCGCAGCGGCGCTCAGCTCGTTCCACAGCACCTGGGTATCAAGGCGGAAGCGGTTGTGGCCGTACTCCTCGAAGCGACGGATGGCATTGCCGAGCCGGGTCGGGGCGAGCTGATCGTCGTCCGTGGGGTAGCGGGCCAGCTGCTCGTTGAGGAGCGCACACTGTACCGGAGGCGGGGGTTGGCGACCAGCGCCCGTAGTTCCCGCTTGCCGAGGTAGGTTCCGGCGAAGCGGTTGGAGAACTCGGCGGCCGCGGCGCGGTAGCGGTCGGCGGCCGGGCCGGAGACCTTCTCGCCGGCGTCGATGCGTTCGCCGGCCTCGGTGAGGGTCTCGGCCAGGGCATGGCCCTTCTCTTGGTCCAGGACCTCGAGCATGTCGGCCTTCGAGCGGCCGGCGTAGGACTCCGACATGGCGGTGGCCGCGTGGCCGTACTGCACCGCGAGCGCGATCCGGCCGCCGGGCTGGCGGTAGATGAACCAGGCGATGGTGCGGCGGAAGCGGCGGAGGGTGACGGCGCCGTCGGGATCGGGCGGGATCAGCTCGTGGGGCCGGTCGTGGGCGGCGGCGAGCTGGTTGGCCCAGGCGGTGAAGGCGCGGATGCGTTCCACGGCGGTGTCGGAGGACAGGCCTGTGCGGGGCATGCAGGTGCCCTTGGCGTACCGGTAGAGGGTGCGGGTGAACAGTTGCTCGCCGTCTTCGAGTTCCTCGGCGACGGCGATGGCGCGGGCGACTGGTTCCAGCACGATCCACGGGTCCGCTCGTTCCTCTCCTTCGCCGATCGCGTTGCCGTCCTCGTCCAGCACTCCCTTGAAGTGCCGGCCGCGGACCTCGAACCGTATGGTGCCGTTCTCGCGCTCCACGCGGGTGCAGCAGCCGCGGCGCAGGGCCAGAACCTCCTCGGGCCGCATGCCGGAGAGGTAGGCGCAGCAGATCAGGGCGGCGGTGGACAGGTGCAGCACCAGAACGTCCACGTCGTCGAAGCCGATCTGCTCTCGCCACCGGGCGGCGCCGATCCGGGCGGCGAGCGGAAGGTCGAGGAGTGGGGCGGGGCCGAAGCTGGCCGGGGTGAGCTCGTCGGACAGGATGCGGCGGGCGCGGGCGACCTGGGAGGTGGTGATGCCGAGGGTGCCGGCCAGGAAGTGTTGGCCATCGGCGGCAGCGCTCCGCCGTAGCGGGCGCGCACGGCGGTGGCGCCGGGCGCACCGCTGGAGGGCAGCTTCTCGCCGGCCGCGAGCAGGCCGCGCAGGTGGGCCACCGCGGCCTCGGCGCCGCCGAGTGGGGCGCGGGCGGGGATGGCGGCGAGCAGCCGGCGGTGCTTGCGGGCGGCGGCCAGGATGTCTGGGGACAGGTCCAGGACCGTGCGCAACGCCCACACCAGCAGCGGGGCCATGACGGCCGGGTGCACGATCGCGACGCTGTTCTCGCCGTTGGGGGTGTCGTCGTTGGTGCCGAGGAAGTCGGACATGACCGCGGCCGGGTCCTCCCACGGCGGCATGACCAGCCGGTCGCTCTCGGGCAGGTAGGGGGCGTAGGCCCACAGCCGCGAGATCACCCACAGGGCCTTGGCGTCGGTGCGCCACCGGCGGCCGAGCGGGCGCAAGTACTCGACGTAGGCCTCCAGATCATTGGTCGTGACCTGGGAGAGGTCGGTGATGCCGCGTCCGTCGAGCCAGGAGGCGAAGCGGATCCAGATCTGGAAGTTGTGTCGCAGCGTGCCCGGTTGAGTGGTGGAGCGCGCGGCCCGCTGCTGGAGCAGCACGGCCGGAGTGGGGATATTCAGCTCGGCGAAGGCCGCGCGCATCATGCCGGGCCGCAGCCCGGCGGGGCAGCGGCTCCAGTCGATGACCAGCGAGCGGTTCGACTCCCTGGGGCTGATCAGCGCCAGGCGCCAGGCCAGATCACGGAAACGCGGCACCTGTTCCGGGTCGAAGCCGGGCCGCAGTCGGTTGAACGGGAGGACGAAGGCGTCCGGGGCCGGGTCGACGACGTCCGGGCCTGCGGGGACGGGCGAGGACGCGCTCACGGGTCAAGCCTCCGTTCCAGCATCGCGTGGATCAGCTCCCGCTCGCTGTCGGCCACGGCGGCGACCAGCTCGGGCCGCGCGTCGGTGGTGGTGTAGGTGGTCAGGAAGTCGCCGATCCGCGCGTGGTGCCTCGCCCAGTCCGCAACCCACACCGCCGACGTCACGGCCGACCGTAGGGACTCCAGCGCCTGGTGCAGGTAGGCGATGCGGGGCAGGTCGCGGCCGGTGGCCACCGCGTTGCGGCAGGCGAAGCACAACAGGAACGACACCGCACACGGCATCCCCGCCTGGCTGTGGTCGGAGTTGAGGAAGTCCGCGCACGAGGCGACCGGGGTGCGCAACCGGCCGGCCACGATCCGGCGCGCCACCTCCACGTCGATCCCGGCCTCCTTGGCCACGAGCTCGGCACTCACCTCGCCCTCGGCGTCGGCCTCCGCGACCAGGCGCATGGCGACCGTCTGCCGGGCGGAGACAAGAGCCTGAGCCAGCCCGAGCTCCACCGCGCCGCGCGAGGCGGCGCGGACGTCTTCGTCCTGGAGCTGATAGTCGCGCTCGTGGGTGGCCTGGGTGTTGTTGCGGGCCCGGCCGTGGTGCGCCTGCGCGCTGTGGCGCAGTGCCTGGGCGTGCACCCGGGCGGGCAAGTCGACGCCGCTGGCGCGGACCTGCTGCTGCCAGCGCCGGATCGCCCCGTCCAGAGCGGCACCGAGCGCGTGGTCGCGCAGATTCTCGCTTCCGCCGAGGCCTCGATGGCCGACCAGGAGCTTCGTCGTGGGACGGCCCAGCGTCTCCAGGGTGGTCCTGGCTGGCGCGGTCAGCCTCAGCACGTGCCGCAGGGCCCGGCCGCTGGAGCCCTCGCCGATGTCGACGAGCATCCTCCCTCGGCCTGGCCGAAGCCTCAGCTTCCCGAGTGCCGGCCTGTCCCCTCAGAATTCGCAGGGCGGGAGTAGCAGGAATGTTTCCCCTCGGCATGGGGTGATCTCCAATCTGTTGTGATCTGTGAGGGACCGTGGCCATCGGGCGCGGTCCGGTGTGGCTGTGCCTTTCTCGACGCTCACCACACGCACTCGAAAAGAGGGAAAGACGGCGGGTGCCCAGAAAGCCCTCCTCAGAGTTCCAGACCCCCCGTGAGCCCAACCATCAAGGTGGTTTGGCAGGTTTGCTGTGCTGTGTGTCCAGAGGCCCCGAGCTATGTGGGTTGGCGGACGCGACGGTCTGGTCAATCTTGATGTGCTGAGCTTGGCCAACTTGCCCCCGAACGGGCCGCCATGCACTTAGGCTTGGGCCTCCAGGTGGACACACGTCGGGGGCGAGAGTGATCAAAAGCGACGCGAAGGCGACCTTTATGGCCGCATCCCTTCTCGAATCAGCAACGTTCTGGACCATCTTTGTTGGCGCCGCAACGACCCTGCTAGGTGCCATTCTTGGGGCGTGGCTACCTCACAGATACGCAAATCCCAAACAGCAGCTCGAGTTTCAATGGCGCAAGAACACGGCACTCCTCGATGCGGCATCCGGAGCAAGCGCCCTCGCCGTTTCTCACAGCGGAAGCGCGCTTACAGAGCCTCGCATCATCGACTTCTTGATTCGAAACGTCGGCAAAAAAGATATAACCGCCGATTCGTTCCATGGGGGCGCGTCGATTGAGGTAGAACTTGACTCAAGGATTATCGAGGTCAAGGGAGTAGACAACGCGCCCACTACTAGCGCCCCACCTACCTGGGCTATCTCACCAAGCGGGGATCGGCTGCTAATTGCCCCAAGCCTTTTGCTCGGAAGGCAAGAGGTGTCTTTTTCGATCATTGTTGACGGCCCCGGGGACGAGTCCAAGTTCCGCTTCATCGCTCCCCTTACTGGGGTTTCCCCACGGAACGTGCCCACGGCAAATCCAACGAAGGGCGTTCGAGTTCCCCAGGCTCTAATGATCACTATGGGAGTCATGCTGTTCGCCCTGATTATCGGCGAGGGGAAGACGATGAATGATAACACGTCATTGCGTGAGCAAGTGGACAATCTCACGTCAACGCTGCAGTCTCAGCAAGACAGTGCACAGAAACTAGCTGCTTGCTTTGGTGAACAGAAGAACGCGCAAAAACTGGATCCTGACTGCGCTGCAGTGGAGGAAAAGTTCGGCGTAGGGTAAGTAGCTACGTGTGCAAAACCAGATCATCTAGCTATAGGCACCCTCCGAGAGGTGCCTGTAGCTGTCTCCTAGTCCTGGCATTGATCGGCCAGGGGAAAGCTACGGAGCGGCGAAGTAGCTAACGGACTCCCGAAGGGGGGTCCTTACTAAGTACATAAGTTCTCGGCTCTTACTCTGTACATAAGTTCTCACGCAGCCTCAGCGATCCAGTCGCCTTCGACGGCCCAGTCAATCCACTCCATAGACCGTTCGCCAGGGAGTAGACGGAACGTCGTCTTCGCTCCGCGCTTACTGCCGACCGTCTCAACTTCGAGCCATCCGGCCTCGACCAAAATGTCTACTCCGCGTTGCGCGTAGGCGATTTCTCGACCTGCCCTGTCACGGACGCCGACAGCATCGGCAAGCGACCGCCACGGGATCGTAACTTCGGAGTCCTCACCGCACAGTCGAGCTATCTGCCGGCCTACGTCCCGGCCGCGGGACTGTACGGTCACTGGTGTAACTCCGATCATGGAAAATGCATCGATGACCAGTGAGAACGTGGCCGAGGACGAGGCTGTCGAGTCGGCAGCGGAGGTGTCGACGAAGGCCGTGGACGACCAGCTGATCGCCGAGCTGGTGAGCCGGGTTCAGGCCGAGGGCCTGCGGCTGACGGGTGAGGGCGGGCTGCTGCAGCAGCTGACCAAGCGGCTGCTGGAGTCCGCTCTCGAAGACGAGATCACCGATCACCTCGGCTATGGCAAGCACGATCCGGCGGGCAAGGACGGCTGCAACTCCCCCGCCCGGCAGGACAGCGGCGGTGTACGGGCCGATGCCGAGATCGTGCTCAACGAAGCCGGGCGCGGTGTGCTCGCCAGTACAGTCGTGAGGAAGGGGCTCAGTCCGCCGGCTCGGGCGGGACAACACACCTGCAGTGCAAGCTGTAGGCCCGAGACCAAGTATCACGGGGGGATTGTGGGAGCTGGGGCATTGCGGACCCTGCCGCTGGCCGGGGAGCTGATCGTCACTGATCAACCGGGCCGCGGACCGCTACGGACCCGCACCTGACGATCACCCCGGACCCCGCCCGCGCCTGACTGATGACCGCCGGTGCGGGGTCCGGTGCCCACGCCCGCCTGACCGCCTGACCTGGCGACGGCCTGTGTGCGGCCCGGTGCCCACCCGTGCCTGGCCTGGCGACCGCTTACGCACCTGGCGACCACCCCCGGCCCCCGCCTGGGGCCGGCACACGCCAGGCGGGGCCGGGGCCGGCGTGCCGCCGCCGGTGTTCGCGGCGCCGACCACCGCGGCGAGTGGCGTCGGGACGGCGCGGCCGGTCACCCGCCCCTCAGCGGCCGGCGCCGACCAGCAGGACGAGCGCGGTGACGACGGCCGCGAGCGTCATCGCCGCCGTGACCGGGACCGCGCCAACGCGCCGGTTGGCGGGCCGCTGGCGGCGGGCGAGCCCGAGCGCCACCCACGCCGCCTGCGCGAGGACGCCGGCGACGACGGCGAGGAGTAAGGGCAGGAGGCTGTCCGGAACGGGAGCGGCGCCGGCCACGAAGACTCCCGCGACCGGGCTCAGGCAGGCCAGCGCGATCCACGGCGCCACGCGCCGCCCCGGCTGCGTTCCCAGTAGGGCGGCCAGCGCCAGCCCCTCGCCGGCCGCGTGCACGAGGAGCGCCGCCACCACGGCGATGGAGGAGGTCAGGGCGAGGGCTGCCCCCTCCACGAAACGGTGCACGGCGAGCCCCGATGCCGCGCCGATGCCGCCCGCACGCCCCCGCGTACACGGGCAGCCGAGACGGGTGACGGCACCCGTCACAGCGAACGAGGCGAGCGCGGTGAACGGCACCGCCCACTGCGGCAGGCCGGCCTCCCGGGCCTCGTCCCACGCGTCGGGCAGCAGGTCGAGGACGGCGATGGCCAGCAGGATCCCGGACGCGGCGGCCGGCACGAGCACGGAGCGGCCCGATGCCCGCCGCGTCGACCAGGCCCCCGCCACCGTGGCCAGGGCCACCAGGACCACGGCCACCAGCGATTCGGTGGGGGGCAGCTGCCATCCGGTTCCGCTGGCGGTGTGCGCGCCCACCGCCTCGGACACGCAGAGCATGGTCCCTCCTGCGGGGAGCGGCGGGCCTCGTGCGCGGCGCCCGGGCGCACCGGATATGGGTCAGCGGCGGTAGCAGTAGGAGTCCGAGGAGGCGTCGCCGCCGTGCAGGCGCGTCTGGTGCACGCGCAGGCCGCCGAAGTCCTCGCCGTGTGGGAAGAAGCGGCTGTCGGCGACGAGGCCTCCGTGTGAGGTGTCGGCGTCGAGTCTGACCATCCACGGCTCGATGCCCGCGGGATAGAACTGTTCGTCCCAGGCGGCGTACAGCGAGTTCGTCAGGTACACGCGCCGCCCGTCGCGGCTGAGTTCGACCATTTGTGCCCCGCCGGTCAGCGGCACGTCAGGTGCGGCGGGGTGCGGCCGGCGGGCGGTGATGCCGCCGAGGCGCACGGCCGCGGTCCGCCGCGGACGCAGCGGGTCGCTCACGTCGTACTGGAGCAGGTCGCCGGTGCCCCACGCCGAGACGTACAGCCACCGGTCGTCCACCGAGAGGTCGATGTCGGTGATCAACGGGGGCACGGCGCCGAACGGCTTCAGCGCCGGCGGCAGGTCCCCGGCCGGGGCGGGCTCGGCCGGAAGGGTGATCACCTTGGTGACGTGGAAGTCCTCGCCGTCCCGCTGCCACAGCCACACCGACGCGGACAGGTCCTGGACGTCGACGACGGTGTTGGTGAACCCCCACGTGGCCTCGGGGTCGTGCGCGGGCCGCAGTTCCAGCACCATCTGGTTCTCATCGCCCAGGTCGACGTCCTGCAGGTGCCGGCCGGTGTCGAGCTCCCAGAAGTGCAGGCAGTGGCCGTAGCGGCGCTCCAGCAGCAGCTCGGGGACGAGACCGTCCTCGATCATGGAAGGGGTTCCCCACTCGCTGGTCACGGCGATGTTCTGGGCGAGGTGCCACCAGACGTCGTAGGCGAGGTGCTGCGGCCCGCGGTCGCTCTCCCAGCCGCGCAGCACCTCGAAGCTCTCGTGGTCCAGGAGCGCCACGCCGCCGGGCCCGTCCGCACCGTCCGCGCCGCCCAGGCAGGACAGGAAGACGCCGTCGGGGCCGCAGTGCAGGGTGTGGGGGCGCGAATAGCCGGCCTTGGCGGCCAGCTCCCCAGGCTCGACCGTCTTGACCAGGCGGGGGCGGGCGGGATCGGGGACGGTGTCGAAGACGTGCAGCCGGGAGGAGCGCAGCCCCGGGACGATGAGGTAGCGACGCGCGGCGTGGTGGTGGCCGGCATGGGCCAGCGCGCTCGAGCAGGCGTTCCAGCCGAAGTGGTGCAGCTCATTGCCCACGCCGGGCACCTCGGCGTGGGAGATCACGCGGCCGTACGCGGGGGAGCCGGGGTCGGCGTCGACGGTGAACAACGCGTCCGCGCGCGCTCCGGCCGGGTCGAACCCGACGACGTAGGCGAGCTTCTCCCCGGGCGCGGCGACGGCGTCCGCCGGGGAGCGGTACAAGGTCGGGTCGGTCGGGTTTTCGTGGCCGCCATCGCGGTCGTGCAGGTGATCGGTCGTCATCATCGCTGTTCCCCACTTGGCGAACGGAAGCCAGGATCCGGTGAACTCCCACTCCGGCAGACAGGCCGGCTTCCTCATTCACCGTCGACGTGCGGTGAAGGACGGATATGCCCCTGGATTCGAGCGTTTCACAAGTCCGGGAGCCCTGCCACGCCGGCAACCGCGACGGCGACATCCGCCCGGACAGCCCGCTTCACGGTCTGCTCCAGCTCGTACCGGTTCTCTCCCGCCGTCTCGGCGTGCGCGGTGATCGCCATCTGCGTGGCCTCGGCCGCCTGGCGCCGGCTTCATAGCCGGCACCGGCCTGACCCTCGACGATCCAACATCACCCTGATCAGCTGAAGTCAGTATGTGACCTGTACGGGTGTCTCAGCCAGCCGGTGTCTCATCCAGCCGGTCCTGGCTGTCGGTGAGCGATGACTGCACAGGAGGCATGGGTTGCCGGGCTCCTCCGGCACCACGATCCGCGGCGGGCTGCGGGTGACCTACCCGATGACCACGGTCACCGACCGGGAACACCGCATCTGGGCCGCTCTCACCCTGGCAGGCGCATGCGTCCTGGCCGCCGTGGCCCTCGTGACGTTCACCCTGGCCCGCTGGATCGCCCGGCCCCTGCGCACTCTGGAACGCGCCACCACCCAACTCGCCGCCGGCCGTCTGGACAACCCGCCCGACGCCGACAGCGGACCGCCCGAACTGCGCCGCCTGGCCGCCGCGTTCACCACACCGCCACCCGCCTGCAGCACCTGATCCAAGCCCAGCACGGTTTCGCCTCCGAAGCCTCTCACCAGCTCAAGACCCCGCTGACCTCGCTGCGGCTGCGCCTGGAGAACTTCGAGCCCTACCTCGACCCGCGCCCATCCCAGCCTGGAAGAGACCATCGGAGAGGTCGAACGCCTCAGCCGCATGGTCCACGGCCTGCTCGCCCTGGCCCGCCTGGAAAACACCGCCACCACCCCCGAACCCGTCGACGCGGACGCCGTCCTCGCCGAGCGGGCGGCCATGTGGGAGCCACTCGCCGCCGAGCAATACGTCACCATCACGGTCTCCGGACCGGCAGCCGGCCCGGTGTGGGCGATCCCTGGAGCACGCGTGCGCAGCTGAGGGGCCCGGACCCTTGCCCGGCTTACGGGCCCCTCCTGGCGCGCGGCGGCCCCCGCCAGGAAGCCCACGAACGTCAGGGCTGCCCAAACGACGAACACCGCCAGCTCAGCCAGCCACATCGGCAGCGGCGGGCATGCGCCCGGGTCCGTTCTCTACCCGGCCATGGGAATCGACCTGGCGTTGTCCGGTAGCCAGGAGTCCGAGGCCACTCGTCTCGCCGCGCTGCGCCGTGCCCGCCGGGAGCGGGCCGGACGGACGGCGGCAGCTGCGGAGCTCGGGCAGACGGCCTGTGTCCTGTCGCGGCGAACCTTGAGCATTCTCAGCGAAGGCTGTTGCACTCCTGGCGTTGTGGACGGGTGACCGTGCCGCGTGAGCAGCAGGCGAGTTGGGTGTGGCAGTCAGATGGGAAAGCCCAGTCGCGACCGCTTCGACATCTGTTCCGCGGCGAGCAGGTAGGCAACGGGAGAGTCCGTTCTCTGTTGCTGGCGGACTTTCAGGCGGCCCGCGATGTACGGGACGACGGTGAGTGCGACTGCCCCGGCTCCCATAGCCGGGTGGCCTCCGGAAACGGCCAGGGTGCCAAGCGCCGTGCCGGAGACAGCCCCAAGGTCCACCTTCAAGCCCAACGTGCTCAGCGTCGACTCGACACCGAATGCGCGCAGCCCACGGCGTAGTTCGTCCAGTTGCGGTTTGGTGGTCCGCTCGTAGAGCGTCTGCAGGTGGGCTTGGGCAATTTCGGCGTTTTCGACAGCGGTGATCTGTTCGAGTTCGGTTGCCAGGGAATCGATGTGCGCGTGAAAGGCCGCGAGCTCGGGCGCGTACCTCTGCCGGAAGGCCACCAGCCGGGACACGGGCACGGCGGCGATCCTATCGGGTCGGATCACCGCGCGGAGCGAGAGATGGGCGTAGGCGGCCCGGGTGTCCTGGAGGGCTGGGGTGACAGGCAGGTCGAGCAGATCGGCGAGGCGGTCGAGGGCGCCCACCGCCTGGTGCATCCGCGGGTCGTCGGTCACGGGTGACAGTGCGTTGTGACGGGCGACGGTATCGGCCAGGGCGGTGAGGTAGACGGTGCCCAGCCTGGGTTGGAGGCCGATCCATGGATCTCGCCTGTCGACTTGGACGGCCAGGCCGGCCTCGATCAATCGGTGCCGCAACAGGTAGGACATTTTGGTGCCGATTCCGCCGCAGTAGATCCACAGCAGGGCCGGATGGTGCCCGGTCTCTGTCATCCGTTGGCTGAGCGGTGGGAACAGGTCCGCAGAGACACCGAGCGTGAGATCCGCCGCTCCTAAGTGCAGAGCGTTCAGCTCACAGACCAAGTCCTCGTGCCCGAGGAGTTCGAAGAAGGCATCGGCCACTGTCTCCAGATCGTGCCTGCTCGGAGTGACCTCCTGCAGCAGATCACTCTCCCCGCGGATCTCCCGGACCACCTCGCTGTCGCGATCACCGACCGTGCGAGGACGGAGCCTGACGATCCTCTCCCACGACAGCAGCGAGAGCTTGAGCCAGTCAGTGTCCTGGAAGTGCATCCACGGGTAGTACAGAGCGATCGATGCCATTTCCCCTCCGGCTGCTCAACACGCCTTCCCACGTCCAGTCTGGCTCACATTTACGGCGGAAGAGCCGGTCACCAGACTTCGGTGGAGATCGTCGGAAAGTCGTACGTTGCCAGGGCCCAACAGTAGTTCGACGCGGCGGCCGCGCAGCCGATACGGCTGGTGCCCCGGCGCCCCTGGGCATCCGGCTCAGGGTTGGTCGGCCGGCAGCCCTCCCCTGTCGCCCTGCTTGCAGAGGTGGTGGGACGCGGGGCCGCTCTGCGCCCCACTCAGGGGCGGGGCTCCAGCACCTCAAGGGCGCCGGTCTCGGTGTCGTAGGTGCTCAGGGTGATGAGCCGGACTGACAGCGGCGGCGCCGGCAGCAACTCCCGGACCCGCCGGCCGGCGAAGGCACCGGCCCGCCGGGTACGGCCGAGGGTGATGTGCGGGCTCCAGCGCCCAGGTGCGTGGAAGGGGTTGAGGGTCGCGGGCGGGCTGTCCGAGGCCACCGCCTCCCACACCCGGCGGTGCAAACCGGTCAGCGCGGAGTCGAGGTCCAGCGCCCAGGCCAGCACCGATGTGGGCCGCTCGAAACGGATCACACCGGTGAACCGCACCGGCAGCGGCAGAGCGGCGGCCACCTCGGCGAGCTCCCAGCGGATCGGAGCGGTCAGCTCCGGGCAGGCAGCCAGGGTGAGGTGCGGGCTGTTCGTCGGTGAGCGGTGGTGCGCCTGAGCATCGGGATGGTGCCCGCATAGACGAACGGCCCCGGCTGATCTTCGAGTTGTCGAAGCTCGAAGGAGATCAGCACGATGACCGCACCAGTCTGCCCCTGCACGCCCTCGCCGAGGACAACTTCGCCACGGCGAGTCCCGATCTGCTGCGCGCGATGGTCAAGACGTTCGCCGACGCACTCATGTCCGCCGAGGCCGACGCCCTCTGCGGCGCCGAATACGGGCAGGTCAGCGACGAAGGGCCTTCTGGGACCGGCCCTGGCCAGCCTGGCCGACAGCCCCGCGCAGCCCCCCTCCTTTGGGGCAGGCCCGCGGCACAGGCAGGCCCCGGTCGGCTCGACGGACACGACGGACCCGGCCGAGCGGAAACCCGTGGCCCTGGCCGCATAGCCCGAACGCTCTGCGTTCGCCGCACCCACGGCGCGGCGACGGTCCATGACGATCGCCGCCGCATCAGCATGGAGCGACAGTCCTGATGGGCAAGCGGAGGTCTTATTGTCGCGCTGGATGAGTACGGGCCTGATGGCGGTCGTCTGTGCTGCCTGCCTGACTGGCTGCAGCACACTTGGCGAACGGGAAACGGCTGCGTCCCAGGCAGCCCTGCACTTCGAGCAGAGCGTTCGGCAGGGCGAGGGCGCCCGCGCCTGTGCGGCGCTGGCTCCCGAAACCCGGCAGGAGCTCGAGCAGTCCGCCAAGGCCCCTGTGCGCCCAAGCCCTCCCCGAAGAGCAGTTGTCCTACGGCGGCTCGGTCCGCAAGGTCCGGGTCTACGGGCAGCAGGCACAGGTGGTCCTCAACGCCGACACCCTGTTCCTCTCGGCCTTTCCGGCCGGTTGGAAGATCACCGCGGCAGGCTGTGTGCCGCGCCCCCACCAACCGTATCAGTGTCAGATCAAAGGGGGTTGAGCGAAGGATGCGCACCCTGTTCACGCTGCTGCTGCTCACAGTCGGTGCCGGTCTCAGCTACTTCACCGCCATTGGGCTGATGAACCGATGAGCCGCCTGACCCGGTTCGTGAAGCACAACAGCCTTACCCTGGCCTTCGGCACGGGCTTCCTGCTCACCCTCGCCGGCCAGGCCGTGTCCGGCCACGCCGACTTCAACAACAAGCTCGTCACCGACGGGCTACAACCGGTCGGCTTCCTGAAGTACCTCACAACCTCCGACTTCGCCGTGGACGTCACCGAGAACTGGCAGTCGGAATACCTGCAGTTCTTCCTCTACATCTTCGGCACCGTCTGGCTGCTCCAACACGGTTCACCCGAGTCCAAGGCGCTCCACAAGGCCGGTGTGGAAAGTGACCGGGAGCAAAAGGTCGGCGACCACGCCGCCCCCTCCTCACCCGGCTGGGCAGCCGACAAGGGATGGCGGCAGAAGCTGTACTCACGCTCCCTGGGCATCGTCATGGGCGCCATCTTCGTGTGGTCCTGGCTCGCCCAATCCGTCACCGGCGCAGCCGCCTACAACGAGGAACACCTTCGGCAACTCCAGGCACCCATCTCCTGGCCCCAGTACCTGGGCTCCGCCGACTTCTGGAACCGCACCCTGCAGAACTGGCAGTCCGAACTCCTCGCCGTCGCCTCGATGGCCATCCTCTCCGTCTACCTGCGCCAACGCGGATCCCCCGAATCCAAACCCGTCGGCGCCGCCCACACCTCCACCGGAATCGAGGGCTGAGGCCAGCCGCACCACACGCACCCAGCCCGCAACAGCAGACACCCGAACGGGTCGATCGCCTTTTCCCGTCAGCCTCTCGAGCTCCACGTCCGAGAGCGGGTGCTGAGCGTTCAAGAAATGGCGCAGGCCGGGTTCGTCCAGGGTCTGGCTGTGATGACGCGGTTCCCGCCGGGGACAACGCGGACCGTACGCGTCTCGCCGTGCCCGTCACCGTGCAGGTAACGTCCTTTTCCACCAGTCTGGAGTATTGGGGTTTCGGTGTGAGCGGCGAGCGCACAGTGAGGGCCACGTACGCGTCCTGCCGAACGGAGGGGTACTCAACGCCAACGGAGGCGGGACCCACCTCGGCTACGGGCTGACCGCAATCCGGACGGCGTAACGATCACATACAGCAGTTCCGGATACTCCCGGTACCACGCGACCACGCTGCCTGTTGGCGTTGTCGCGACTGCACCGGGCCGATGAAACCTCCGTAGGCCACCCCGGCGGCGAGGCCAGCCATCGCCCCCAGCCGTACCCACCCGCTCGGCACGAACACGTACAGGTCCCCGCGCCCGGACGGCGCGGGGACCTGTACGTTTCGCAAGAGGCAGGGCTTACGGTCAGATGACCTCGCCGTCCGTCTTCAGTTCCAGGCGGACGTTGGTGTCCGCGGTGCCGTTGTTGGTGGCGCAAGCCGTGTAGTAGCCGGCGCCGGGGAACGTGCCCCACACCGTGCGCAGGTCGGCGGCCCAGTTGGTGACCAGGCCCGGGGAGCCGGTGCCGGGGACCGTCACGCCGTTGTACTGCAGCTTGAACTTCGCGCCCTGGCCGGTGGCCTTGCCGTCGGCGCGGACCTGGTACGAGGCGTACTGCTGGATGCAGCGCTGCTCGCCCGGGTGCAGGGTGCCGCCGAAGAACTGGCTGGCGGAGGCAGGGCCGGCGGTGGAGAGCAGCGCGGCGGCGCAGGCCGCCGCGACCGACGCAGCGGCGGTGAGCCGGACGCCGATGCGCCGGCGGGGGGCAGTGGGCGTGGTGGAGGCGGCAGACGTGGACATGGAAATCTCCTCCCGGTTGTGTGTGGCTTGGCCCGGTCGGTGCGTGCGTACCGACGGCCGGATGAGCGTGCCCGTACGACCGGCCCGGAAGCGGTGGCTGCGGCCGACGCCGCGGTCCCCCTCGCCGTCCGGGTCGTGTCCTCCCCGGGCACTGCCCACGGTAGGAGCGGTCATCGTCCGTTCGACACGTCGGAAAATGACCGACTTCCGCTCAATTCCCGCTCGTTCCGCCCGCTCCCCGTCCGGCCGGTGGTATCACCGTCCCGTGGGGGGACAGCAGGCACCGCAGAGGATGGCCGACCGCTTTGCCGCGGCACGGGCCAGGGGGTTCGTGGGACGCCAGGCGGAGGTGGAGGCGTTCCGCCGGATCCTGGCCGATGGGCGCGGCGCGGTGGTCCACGTGCACGGTTCGGCGGGGATCGGGAAGTCGACGCTGCTGCACCAGTTCGCATGGTTGGCGGACGGTGTCGGCCGGCCGGTGACCGTGATCGCGCAGGAGCCGGCCGCGGGCGACGGGGCGGCGGATGCGTCGCTTCCGCACGTGGCCCCCAGCAGTCTCGTCGTGGTCGACGTCCCCGGCGCCGTCCCGGCCGCCGAACGGCTGCTCGCCCACGTGCCCGACGACGCCGTGCTGGCCCTCGCCGACCGCGAGCCGCCGCCGCTCGCCTGGCGGACCGACCCCGCCTGGCTCGGCCTCCTGCGTCCGATGCCGCTCGCCCCGCTCGATCCCGCCGACAGTGCCGAACTCCTGACCCGGCGCGGCGTACCCGAGGCCGAGCACCCACACGTCCTGGCCTTCACGCGCGGCCACCCGCTGGCGCTCGCCCTCATGGCCGACGTACACGTCCACGGCTCACGCGGCGACACCAGCCCGGCGTCGCCGCCCCGCGTGGTGAACACCCTGCTCGCAGCCCTGCTCGACGTGGTGCCGAGCCCGCAGCACCGGGCGGCCCTGGAGGCGTACGCGCAGGTGCTCGTCACGACCGAGCCGCTGCTCGCGGCGCTCGTCGGCGTGCCGGACGCGAGCGACCTGTTCGAGTGGCTGTGCACCCTGTCGATCACCGAGTACGGCAGCCGCGGGATCCGCCCCCACGACCTGGCCCGGTCCGTACTCGACGCCGAACTCAGCTGGCGCCACCCGGCCCGCCGGGCGGAGCTGCGCCGCCGCGCGAGTACGTATTACCAGCAGCTGTTCACCGACGGTGACCGGGCACGGCAGCGGACGGTACTTGCCGACTTCGCCTACCTGCACCGCGACAGTCCGCTGGTGGGGCCGCTCCTGGCGCCGGTCACCACCGGGGCGGCCGCCGGCTCCGCGGATCTGGACGCCCTGTCCATCGCCCCGGCGGAGGCGGCCGACCTGCCGGGGCTCCTCGCGATGGCCGAGCGGTACGAGGGGCCCGAATCCGCCCGGATGCTGGGCACCTGGTGGGGGCATCCGGCCGCCACCTGGGCCACCGTACGGGCGGCAGCGGATGTGGAGGAGGCCTCCCCCGCCGGCTTCTACCTCCTCCTCGCCCTCGGCCCCGACGACCTCGACGACCCGGTCGTCACCGCGGACCCGGCGGGCGCGGCCGCCGCCGGCTGGCTCGCCCGTCACGGCGGGCTGCGCGCGGGGGAACGGACCCTGCTGGTGCGCGCCTGGCTGGCCCGGGACACGTACCAGGACGTGTCCGCCGTCCAGACCCTCATCACCCTGCGCCTGACCCACCACTACCTGACGGCGGAGCAGCGGCCCGCGCTCACCCTGCTGCCGTTCGCCGACCCGGAGTTCTGGGCCGGCGGCTGCGCGTACACGGACTTCGACCGCTTGCCGGAGGCCGACTTCACCGTGGGCGGCCGCGCGTACGGGACGTACGTCCACGACTGGCGCCGTACGCCCCCGCTGGCCTGGCTGGGCCTGCTGTGCGAACGGGAGTCCGCGGCCGACCCTCTGGCGGTGGCGGCGCCCTCCGAACCGGGCGGCGGACTGCGCGTCCTCGACGCCGAGACCTTCGCCGCCGGGGTACGTGAGGCCCTGCGCGGGCTGGGGCGGGCCGGCGGGCTGCGCGGCTGCGTCCTTCTCCGCTCCCGGGCGGTCGCGTCCCGGGCGGGCGAGGGCACTGGCCCGGACGAGCTGGCAAGCGCCCTGGCCACCCTGTTGAAGGAGACGGCCGCCGCGCTCCAGGCGGCCCCGCGCGACCGGCGTGCCCATCGGGCGCTCCACCACACGTACCTCCAGCCGGCGGGCACCCAGCAGCGCGCCGCGGACCTCCTCGGCCTGCCGATGTCGACGTACCGGCGCCACCTCGCGGCAGGCGTGGAGCGGCTGACGGAGGAACTGTGGCGGCGGGAGTTGGACAGCTGACGGAGGAACTGATGCGGCAGGCCGATGTTCACGGGATGCACCAGTGTGCCCAGACTCCAGTGGCCGCGCATCGTGGACCGCGCCGCCAAGATCGTCGTCGGCTACGATGAGGTCGGCGGCTGCACCCTCCGCCAGGCTTACTACCGGCTCGTCTCGGAAGGCCTGATCCCGCACACCGCTCCCATCCGGCGGTATTGGTGGATCTCGTCAGGGAGTACCAAGCCCTTCAGACCGTGCGCGCTGGCGAGGCGGACAGCGCGCAGGTGATCGCCCCGATCCGCCCCCGCCCGGGCCGCACGGGACCACCCCGCCGGCGAACAAGCTCCTCGTCCCCGGCGCTGGCCCTGGTCGGCCGCGTACGCGACATGCTCACCGGCCGCGGCCGATAGAGCTGATCTCGGACCCCCGGCTGACGCCCGTCCCCGCAGTTACTCCCGCTCACCGCGGCTGTCACCGTCCAGCCGGTGCTGATGGCCTGCGGGACCTGTCACAGTCGACCAGCAGCGTCGGCAGCTGACACGTCCTTGCGCCTCGATCCGGCGCGTCCGCTGCGGCGATGGGCGTCAGCCGCGGTCCGTCGTCGGGCGGATGAGCAGGAGGGCGATGTCGTCATGGCGGGCGGCGCCCCGTTCGGCGTGGTGGATGAGGGTGTCGGCAAGGTCGTCCAGATCCCGGCCCGGGGCCTGCGCGAGGTGCGTGGCAAGGTCGTGGGTGGTGTGGTCGATGTCGGTGCCGGGAGTTTCCACGAGTCCGTCGGTGTACAGGGCGAGGACGCAACCCGGTTCGAGGGGGAATTCGGTGGTGAGGTAGTCGGCGGAGGGGTCGATGCCGAGCAGCAGCCCGGGTGGCAGGCGGAGGACTTCGGTCCGTCCGTCAGGATGGCGGAGTAGGGGTGGCGGATGCCCGGCGTTGGCCAGCCGGGCGCGGTGGCGAACCACATCCAGGTGGGCGATCAGGCAGCTGGTGAACAGCCCCGGGTCAAGGTCGGTCAGAAGGCGGTTGGTTCGGGCGAGGACGTCGCTGGGTGGTGTTCCGTCGGTGGCGTGGGCGTGGACGGCGGTGCGGACCTGCCCCATCAGGGCGGCGGCGGTGGTGTCGTGGCCCTGGACGTCGCCGATCGCCGCGGCGGCGGTGGTGTCGTCACAGCGGATGAGGTCGTAGAAGTCGCCGCCGACGTCCACGCCGTGCCCGGCGGGGACGTAGCGGGCAGCGACGTCCAGGCCTTCGATGCGGGGCAGGGCCTGGGGCAGAAGGCCGGTCTGCAAGGTGTGGGCGAGGGTGTGCTTGGCGTCGTAGAGGCGGGCGCGGTCCAGGGCCTGCGCGATCAGTCCGGCAAGAGAGGTGAGGATGGCGCGTTCTGCCGGCGGGAAGGGGCGGGGCTGGTCATAGGTGAGGACGAGAGAGCCGATGGGACGCCCGGAGACGGTCAGAGGCAAGAAGGCCCAGGCGTTGGTCTTCTCGTAACGGGGAGCGTCGGGATAGGCACGCTGGAAGTCGGCGAGGGCGGGGAAGAAGGCGGCGTCGCCGCTGGTCAGGACATGTGCGACGGGGGTTGCGGAGGTCAGAGAGGTGCCGTCGAAGCGGTGGACGAAGTCGGTGCGGTAGCCGCGGTGGCCGACGATGTGCAGCCGGCCTTCCTCCTGGGTCATCAGGATCAGGCGCTGGGGGCCGAAGGCGGGCACGATCTGGTCGGCGACCCGTTCGGCCACGTCGCGCACGCCCGTGGCTTCGGTGAGAGCGGCCGCCAGATGCGTCAGGAGGTACAAGGCGGTCGCGCTCACCGGTTCACTCGGAGACCGGGGCATTTTCCCCGGGCCGGTGGTGGCTGGCTGCGCGGCGGGGGTGATGTGGATGCTGATGCCGCTGTCGCCGGGGTAGAGCTGGAAGAGCAGCGGTGTGTTCGGAGGGCGCACGACGGTGAAGGAGGTGCTCTGGCGGCTGATCAGCGCCTCCCGGTAGCGGTCTTCGAAGAGCGGCCCATTCAGCCACAGCAGCACTTCCCACGGGCGTTTGCCCACCAGACAGGCGGCGCCGGCGTCCACCAGGTCGGCGGCGGCGGGGTTGATGAAGGTGAGCCGGCCCTCGATGTCGAGGGCGCAGCAGCCCACGGGAAGGCGTTCGGCAAAGCCGAGCGCAGCCATGGCCTGGGCGGGGTCGGACTCTCTGAGCTGCGCGCCAAGGAGCCGAGGTTCCTCAGGGGCTCGCAGCGGACGGCCGTGCTGTGCAGCTAGCTCAAAAAGGTCCGCCGCGCGTCGGCAGCAGGTGGTGACCGCCTGGCGTTCATCATCGTTGAGCTGCGGCGGGTGCCAGATGGGCCACAGCAGCACGATGCCGCCCCACACCGAGTCACCGCTGTTGACGGGGGCCGCGGCAAGCATGAAGTCGTACGGCAGCACGATCCCGAGCCGGGGGTAGCGGCGGGCCATCTCCTCCTGGCTGCCCAACCACACCAGGCGCCGCTGCCGCATCGCATCCGTGACGGGGATAGGAGCATCCAGAGGGATGCGGGTCCACGGAGCGGCGATCTGCCGGGAGACGCCGGACAGCAGTGCCAGCCGCAGCAGCTGTTCTCCGGGCTGCAGCAAGTACAGCATGGCTATCGACGCGCCGGTCTGCCGCACCCCATCGGCCAGGACCGAATCCAGCCGCTCCACAGAATCGGGCCTGTAGCCAGCAGGCTGCCGCATGACACTCACCCAGTCCCGGCGACGGACGTACGGCCCCCACGAGCACGGCCGAAACGGCTGCGGGCCGCCTCAGCACTGATGCCCAGGCCCGCGCCGATCTGGGCACAGCTGGCCCCTGCCTGACGATCCGCCCGCACCGCCGCCCGGACCAGCTGCCCAGCCAGATCCGGCACACGCGCCACCGCCGCAGAGTGCCACCCCGCGCACGCGCCTGGCCACGGCAGCTCATGAACCCTGAGGGCGACGGCCTGCACCTGAAAGAGCAGATCCACACCGGCCGCGGCCATCCCTTCCCGGGCCGTGGCCGCCCGACTCCAGCGGCGGCGTGCACGCCAGGCCGCCTGCCGGTGCGCCGCCCGACAGTACCGGCGGCCGTTTGCCGCCAGCTCTGGGTTCGGGGTCCCACACCAGCTGCATCGCATGTCACCCACATACGGACAATACGCCCACGCTGTCGTGACGACCTCCTCCCCGTGGCTGACGAGCCACCACCAGCGTTGGTCAGTCCCCGCCCCATCCCGTCCTCGCCCCCATCCGGTCCGGCCGCCTCTGGGGCGTGCAGCGGACGCAGACTCCGCCGGCCGGGACGCTTGCGAGGCGTAGCGGCCGAGCACGTTGAGGTTCTTGGAGTGCCAGGGGGCAGGCGGCGGAAGCCTCGGCGCTGGTGCAGGCTAGCAGTGAGGTGCGCCTCAGCCTGGTGTCCGGCCAGCGCGCGATGGTGACAGTGACGCGGCTACGGTGACTGGCCGAGGCGTGGGGTGGATTCGTACGACGCGGCCGAGCGGGGGGTGCCTCTATGTCTTCCGTCAAGGCACTCCTGTCGGGTTGGGGGTGGTTCGGGGTTGCTGAGGTTATGCGGCGAGCTCGACGTCTTTCGGTGTCCGGGATTCGTAGAAGGTGCCGTCGCGGAGCATGGCGAACAG